>JAVHSH010000020.1:0-48630 GCA_036172095.1 Patescibacteria group bacterium | reverse complement strand
AGACCTGGTAGCTCAATTGGATAGAGCAACTCCCTTCTAAGGAGTAGGTTGTGAGTTCAAGTCTCACCCTGGTCACTTCGGCACAATTTATCCTGAGGTATCGAAAGAGTCAGGTCAAGCTCTCATATATATGCAAAGAATAACCCCTGTCGTCATTGCCATCATACATCACAAAGGTAAATTCCTTCTCACTGAAAGGAAAAATGATGATGAAGAAGACAACGAGTTTGGAAAACAGCCATTGTGGCACTTCCCCGGTGGCGCTTTAGAGTTTGGAGAAGAGTTGGATGAAGCACTCATTCGAGAAATAAAGGAGGAGACCGCACTTACAATACGAATTGTACAACAACTCCCACACATTTATTCAGCCCTGAGACGATATTGGCATGGATTATTGATTCCCCATTTATGCGTGGTTACTGGAAGCAAAAAAGTAATCCTTGATCATGAATCTATCAACTATGGTTGGTATACCCTCAATGAAGTGAAAAAACTGCGCAAACTCCCCTTCGTGCAAGACATGGCAGAAGACGCCAACCGACTACTATAAAATGTGCCCAGAGAGGGAGTCGGACCCTCATGACCTTGCGGTCGCAGGATTTTAAGTCCTGAGCGTATGCCATTTCGCCATCCGGGCTAGCACCAATTATATCCTACTTTCTCTTTACAGTATAGCTATATGGATAAAATAGGAATAGCGCAGGAGGATCATCGCTAAGTACTTTTTGAACGTCTATGTATGTCGCCTTCCTGTCAGATATCTTATAAGTCGAGCGACCGTCCTCAAGTAGCTTGTCGACTTTCAGATTTTTATAACCAATAAGACTTGAAAGATTTTGAGTCGAGTGCCAATAATAGTATTGGTCAGGGTCTGTTGGAACTGTCAAATATGCTAACATGAAATCAAACTCAGGCTGCGTTGAGTAAGAAGCAAAAGACACATCAATAGGGAGACCAGCATCTTTCAGATTGCTTGAAATCGTGTCTGCCATGTCTAGATAGTCGTAATATGTCAGGAATGTCATCTTGGCTGAATCACTTGCGGTTACCATGCGTTTAAATGTTTTTTTTGCAAATTCGATGTCCGTCTCCTTATTCTTCAATGTCGAATTATATGCCCACGATATGGGGGGGATTGGAGACGAAGCCAATTCTCCCAGCTCTGAAAACTCACTATAATTGATTGCGCTTTCAACTGCTACTCTAAAATCACGTTCTTTTATCAGTGGATTTTTTGCATTATAAAATAGTGTTAGTATCTTGTCGTAGTTCACATTTTTTGTCACGATCGAATTGTTCCAATTTTTGAAAGCATTTGCCATTGTCCTGTTCAATATCGCCATTTCGTTTATTTTTGCTCGTTTATAAGCCGTTATCATCTCTCCTTCTGAAGAAAAGAAAATATAGGTAATAGGTTCTACATCTTTCCTATTTGGGCTGAGTACAATTTCTTGGAACGAACCGTTCTTAATCTTAACTTTTTCGACAGAATAGAGACCTGCAACTCCAGTATGTGGGTATAGAATAATAGGTTTTGTCAGGTAGAGAGGAAATATCGCTAACGGTTTTAAAAGTGTAAATTGTAACGTATAGTCATCGATAATTTTAGTCGTTACATCACGAAATGAAAACGTAAGATGTCTTGAATTGAAGAGCTCTCCATTGTTAAGTAAGACATTCTGACGAAGTTTGAAGGTATAGGTCTTCTCATCTTTCGAATGTTCCCATGTGGATGCTAACAGGGGTAAAACGATACCCTTGTCATTCACTGTTGTCAGGCTACTGGATATTTTTGATAAGATTTCATCAGGCAATTTTTCGAAAGATTGGGCATCATATGCGCCGACCAATCCGATTACACGCTTATGGCGGACTAGAGTCGAAGAAATGTATGGAGAAATTGTCACGATGCTGACAGCCGTAATAACAGAAATCAGAAAGCTCAAAAAAATTAGTTTATTGTGCTTTTTTATGAACTCAAGGAAGAGCCAATAATAATATCGGAGATTCCTTGTTCCGATTGCCATAGGCTTACTTTATGAGGAAACTGATGAGTGACAGTATAAAGAAAACTACAATCAAACCGATGGTGAGTCTCAAAGTTACTTTCTCAACACCTCGGCGTGTCTGAAACATCTCTCCTCCACCACCCCATGCGCTTCCTAAACCAGCACCTTTTCCTTGAAGGAGGATAAGGGCGGTAATTGAGATTGCGACAACGATGTTTACTACCAAAAGGATATTTTTCATATGATTACGTCAGGTTAGCTGATCTAACGTGTTTATTATACTCGATAATGAGAAAGAAGACAAAACTAAATTTTGCAAATAATCAACTTGTGTGGGAGGAATTGACAGAAAAAGGAAAGATATTCCAGAAAACTTCCATGATTTTATGACAAAAAAACCATATGAACTAGCAAGAATGTGTAAGAAAAATACATATAAAAAGAATGAGAATAGACCAAACGTTATCAGATTGAATGGCAGAAAAACTATTTTCATGAGCGGTCTAACTATGACAAACAGTATCGTAAGAGCTATTCCCGCTTTGACGAACTCAAGTGCCTGAATGGGAAGAATAAATCCTTTATTCCAATAGGAAGTCAAAAATAATGCGAAGCAAGAAAATATAAATATCCTAAATATCCGTTTCATGTATCTATTCTATCAAAACTCAAAATTTACCCATTGATAAACTTCTTACCTCTCAGCAATGTGTGATATTTTTTTGCAAAGCGATGACTCTCATCTCGCAGTTGTTGGATGAGCTTTAACCCTGCACTGTGGAGGGAAAATTTAAATGTCTTTATTTGTCCCTCAACAAGGACAACTATTCTATCTGGATGTTTGGCAATACCGATAAGTGGTATTGAAAGATTCAATTTTCTCAGTACACCAACTATTGTTGTTACTTGGGGACTCCCTCCATCAACGATAAGAAGGTCAGGTTTTGGCCAGTCGTGATTCATTCTCCGGATTATTGCTTCGGTAAGCATCTTGAAATCTGAAACACCCGTTTCCCTTATTTTGAACTTTCGGTATTGCGATTTGTCCAGAATCCCATTCGTGGCAACAACCATAGAAGCTGTTGCTTCCTGTTGCATAAGGTTGCTTATGTCGTAGCATTCAATTCTAGAGAGGGGAAAGGAAAACGTCTTCAAAGCTATTTGAAGAAGGATCTTAAGATTATTCAGCGCCTTTTCTGGATCATATGCAGTACTATACTCGAACTGTTCAAACGAACGTAAATGGATAAGCTGTTCCAATGATAAAAGCCTATTTCTTAACACTATGGCTTCTTCGTAGTTCTCATTAGACGACTCATCTTCTATTTCTTTTCTAATTGATTTTAATACAATCTCAGCGTCCCCGTTCAAGATCTTGATGACTGTTTTAATTTGTTTTCTATAGCGCGTCTTCGATTCGCTAGTTAGCTCTCCTCCTGGACAGGGGTTACACAGTCCCAGTTTTGAATAAAAACAAGGTTTTTTAGCTGGTTGTTTTTGCATACAAAATGGAACAACTTTGCGTAAAGCTCTCAATAAGAAACGTACATCTTTTGTTGACGAAAATGGACCAAAATATAGTGATTTTTCATCATTTTCTTTGCGAACGAGCTGGATTCTTGGAAATACATCTTTAATTGGAATTTTTATATAGAGGTAGCTCTTATTATCTTTCCAAATTACGTTATATGGGGGAAGATATTTCTGAATTAATTGGGATTCCAGAACAAGCGCATGAAGCTCAGATGAACATATGATATGTTCAACAACATCACTATTCTCAATAATGACCCTTTCCTTTGCGTCAATTGAGGCTCTTTCTGCATGATTATGGACGCGTTGCCGTATATTCAACGATTTACCGATATATTGATATCCATCAGAATTCTTAAAGAGATATACCCCTATAGACTCAGGAAGTTTTGCGATTTGTTCAGGAACTATCATTTCTTTTTCTTAATAGTAATATCAAAATGAACAACCCCCCTCCGACGAATAATAATGGGTACAGATTATTCTTGATGGTTGTCACAATTGTGGGTACGTGGATTATTTCCGTCGATAATTCAGTTCCATCATAACTGACTTTTAAAGTCACATCTTGAGAAAATATCGAATATTTTGGCGTAAAGACCATCGTTTCAGTTTTCTCTTCACCCGGAAATAAGTGTGGGATAGTAAAGGAATCCTGTTGCAACTGTGCATTTATTACGCTAACAGTTATTGGGATATTTAATAATGAGGCGTTGCCAATGTTTACTATTTTCAATTCAACGCCGAATTGGTCATCGCTTTGTGGTATCGGAATTGTGGAGATGTCGCCAGCCACTTTTTTCACTATTGTCAAAGCTGAATCAGAAGGTTCGATTCTCACATCTTTCCCGCCAGCAACTGATTTATAGCTTCCTGCGGGATATGGATAATCCGCTTTTTTTCCATGAATCGCAAATACGACATGATTGAAATCGAAAGAATTGAAATAGTCGATGCCGGAGGTATCTTCCCATGTTGGGTCAATCGGAATCCATATCTGCTTTGACGTGTCATAATATTCCACCCATGAATGAAGGATATCTGACTCATCTTGTTGGACAGGTCTCAGCTCCTGTTCATTTGCAAATGCAAATCCCTGTATTTCTCGAACAAACAAACCATGTTGACGTGCAGAAGCAATAAGCAAATCGGAATACTCTGTACATACTGCTTGATCAGGGAACTTCAAAGCTTGGGTCGCTCCCATCCTCGAATTCCCTTTGATGATTCTATTGAAATTATATGTAAGAGTATCAATCGTATACTGATAATAATCATGGACTGATGAAGATTGGACAGGTGACTCATTGTCTAATTTCCAAAATGGTTGTGGGTTGAATAATGTCTTACGCTGATCTTCGAATTGTTTTTTTGAATAGTCTATATAGTCTTCCCGAGGAAGCGCACTCACAACCGCCACTCCTTTGAACGTAACATATTTTTCTTCTTTAGCATTAAGATTGTATCTCCCCATATAGTTGCCGTCTGTGTCCGAAAATACGAGGTCTGGTTTTGGGATAATATTCGTTACCAATATTTGTTGATATAAAGTATCGGGGGGGAAGGCTAAGTCTGTATAAACACGGTATATATTCGGATTCGATAAATGATAGGCAAGATCAAGATTATATTGTTGTGTTCCACCGAATACTGCATATATCGATTTGCCTATATTGCTGTTCCAAACAACTTTATCGAATGAGACCAAATCCGGGCTTGGTTTAGCGAGAGATAATTTTTTATGTTTACCTGGGGGCAAATAAACGGAAATAGAAAATGAGTCGTCGGGTTTACTTTCCATTGTGGGAATAAAGACTTCCCATATAGTCCCTTTCGAATGAAAGATATTTTTTTGTTGGAAATCCAAGTAGAGCGTATTGACTTCGTTCAGCCCAGCCTTTGGTGAGTTCAGTTCAAAGCTCACCTCAATAGAACGCTCTTTGTCTGTAATTTGGGGAATAATCGATCCATTGTCATCTTTGGCAATTATGTTGCTTATGCCAAATGAGCGTGGAAATGAGAGAGTGAATCTTTTAATGACAAGGTCTGGTTGTTGGTTGGTAAGTTGAATCGTATAGGCTGTTTTAGTGAGATTCAATGTACTGTCATCTTGGATGAAATACTCAATGGAGTATGCAGTCCTGAAATCCGCAGCTTGCACAGAGGAAGTGAATATTAATGCTAATAATAGGACTAGTAAACACGCAAATAAAAAAACAAATGATTGAATAAATAATCCACTTTTGTTCCGAGCACTCATTGGTATTTTATATTTGATATTATATTTGTATTTGTTATTTGTTTTCCTATTTTAAATACTGCGCGGTATATGATCCCTTCACTTTCATGATACCAGGTAATTCGCCTTGATAGAGTATTGAGCCTCCACCATCACCTCCATCTGGACCCAAATCAACGATATATTGACAGTTTTTTATTATGTCAACGTTATGCTCGATGATGACAACAGTATTGCCACCATCGACCAGTTTATGAAGCGTGTGCAATAATTTTTCTGTATCAAACATATGAAGACCGGTTGTTGGTTCGTCAAGAATGTATAACGTCTTTCCTGTATCGCGTCGAGAGAGTTCATGGGCAAGCTTAATTCGCTGGGCTTCTCCTCCCGAGAACGTCGGCGCCGGTTGACCCATCGTAATGTAGCCCAATCCAACATCTTTTAGGAATACGAGTTTCTGATAAATGCGGATATGATTCTTGAAGAAATCAGCTGCTTCGATAACTGTCATATTGAGAACTTCATAGATTGTTTTTCCTTTGAACTTCACTTCCAAAGTCTCTTTGTTGTATCTGTGTCCTTCACAGACATCACAGGTAACATATACATCGGGAAGAAACTGCATTTGGATTTTTATGACACCGGCTCCTTGGCATTTTTCACATCTTCCGCCCTTCATATTGAAACTGAAGCGTCCTTTCTTAAACCCACGTGCACGAGCTTCCAGAGTCTCAGAAAATATCTCCCGTATTTCATCAAACATTCCCGTGTATGTTGCCGGATTTGAGCGGGGAGTCCTCCCAATTGGTGATTGGTCGACAAGATATACCCGTTCGATATTATGTTGACCAACCAAGCGCGTAAAATCCCCCATGGTTTCCTGATAGTATCCATCAAGATAATATTTTAATGCTGGATATAATGTTTCCGTTATCAATGTTGATTTACCGCTACCAGAGACACCTGTTATCGCAATCATATTTCCCAATGGTAGTTTTAAATCAACCTTATTTAAGTTGAATTGTGATGCCCCATGAATTTCAATCCACCCTCTATCAGTTTGGAATTTTCTTTTTGAAGTGGGGATTTTTCGTGTCCCAGAAAGATATGCGCCTGTCAGTGATTTTTCGTTCTTCTTTATCTCTTCCAGCGTACCAACCGCAACGATATGGCCTCCTTCTTTTCCTGCTTTTGGTCCAAGCTCAATCATATAATCGGCATTTTCTATCGTCTCCATATCATGTTCAACTATAACTACTGTGTTTCCGATATCCCGTAAATGTTTCAGCGTCTTTATCAGCGCATCAACATCTCGCGGATGGAGACCAATTGATGGTTCATCAAGAACATACAACACCCCTGTCAATCCGCTTCCGATTTGGGATGCAAGACGTATCCGTTGTAGTTCACCACCAGATAATGTTTTTGCCGCTCTGTTTAATGTAAGATAGGCCAAACCGACATTACAAAGAAATGAAACACGCGTCGTGATTTCCCTCAGTATCTGTAGGCCTATTTCGCTTTCATACCTATTCAGTTTTTTTGGAAGTTCGTCTTTGACGTAGTCATGAATCGATTGGATTGATTCATCGCACATATCCATAATATTTTTCTCATCAATGGTAACCGCAAGCACTTCTGGCTTCAGCCGGCGGCCTTTACATTGCGTACATTGTTCTTCTCTCATATATCTTCCAACCTCAACCTCATCGGTTCCTGTCTGTGTCTCGAAGAATCGCTTTTCAAACTCGGAAACCAACCCTAAAAACTTTTCGTGGATTGTTGTATCATTTCCAAACCTGTTTTTACCAACAACGCGATACACTGTCTCTGTTCCATACAGAAGGAGCTTCATCTGCTTCTCATCAACTTCTCCAAGCGGCCTATTCATATCGATACCCTCTTCCTCACATACTTGTTTAAGCAGTCGAACATACCAAGTATCCTGGAAATACACTTTGTTGAACGGAAGAATTCCTCCTTCGTTAATGCTTAATTTTTTGTTGATTATCAGGTCTGGATCTATTTTGAATATTGTTCCCAGTCCCTTACATTTTGCGCACGCACCGAGCGGAGAGTTGAATGAAAATATACGGGGTTCAAGATCAGGAAGTGACAGATTACAATTCGGGCACGAAAAATTCTCTGAAAACAATGACTCCTCATCTCCTTTCAATATGACCAATCCATCCGAAAGTGCAAGTGATTGTTCTATGGAATTATTGAGTCTGGACCGGAGATTCGAAAGATATATTTCATCCTTCAATTCTTTAGAGCTCAAATTGAACTGCTCGATAATGACATCGACTGAATGCTTATTAGTCTTAATAAGATTAACTTCATCTTTCTGCAAATCAAATAGTTTATTGTCTACACGCACTTGTGAAAATCCCTTTGTCCGTATATTGTTGAATAAATCGCGGAACTCGCCTTTTTTTTGCCTAACTATGGGAGAAAGCAACTGAAATGCATGTGGTTTTGATTTTTCGCCTGTTACCTGTGCTATTGATTTTTTTAGAATCCGGTCCGTTATCTCATCAAGGCTCAGTTTAGTAATTTCAATCTTACAATCGGGACAATGAGGATGCCCAACACGCGCAAACAGGAGGCGAAGATAATCATACACTTCTGTTATCGTTCCGACAGTCGATCGAGGATTGTGTGATGAGCTCTTCTGATCAATTGAAATTGCTGGAGAAAGACCATCAATCATATCGACATCCGGCTTTTCCATTATTCCCAAGAACTGCCGTGCATAAGCAGATAAGGACTCAACATATCTTCTTTGTCCTTCAGCATACAATGTATCAAATGCGAGTGATGACTTACCACTTCCAGAAACACCGGTAATAATAACCAGTTTGTCTTTTGGAATGGTTACGTCTATATTTTTTAAGTTGTGCTGTCTGGCGCCTTTGATTGTTATTTGATTCATACTATTTATTTAATTTTGAATTTTTAATTATTTTTCAATTTCAAATTTTGAATTTGAAATTAAAAATTATGACAGTTCTTTTATTTTCTCCCTCAACATAATCGCTGCCTCAAAATTCATATCTTCTGCGGCTCGTTTCATTTCTCTTTGCAATCTCTTTACCGCTTTCTTTCTGTCGTACGAAGTCATACTGTCTCCCTTAATGGATGCTACATATGACTGATATGAAGTCCGTGGTTCATTCAATTGCTCCAAGTCCGCCTCTTTTTCAATGATTCGCTCTCGAATAGGTTTATATATCGTTTTTGGGGTAATGTTATTTTTTGTATTAAATGCAACTTGGTACTCTCGACGTCTTCTGATTTCGTCTATCGCTTCTTTCATTGAATCCGTTTCTTTATCAGCATATAGCAAGACTTCTCCACCGACATTTCTTGCTGCTCGCCCCATTGTCTGAATTAGTGCTGTTTTTGAACGAAGAAAGCCCTCTTTGTCTGCGTCTAAAATCGCCACGAGACTTACCTCTGGCAGATCGATTCCTTCACGAAGCAGGTTCACGCCGATGAGGACATCATATTCGTGTTTGCGCAAACTATCCAGAATATCGGAGCGTTCAAGAGTCTGGATATCAGAGTGGAGGTAGGTCGCACGGATTCCTTTATCCTTGAGATATGAGGTCAAATCCTCTGCGATACGTTTCGTTAAAGTACTCACAAGAATTTTTCCTTTACTGTCTTTTTTTAATCTTTTCCCAACTTCAATAACCAAATTTTGAACTTCATCTTTTGCAGGTCTGACGATTATTTCAGGGTCAACAATCCCTGTTGGACGTACGAGTTGTTCGACAATTCCATTGCTATTCTTATCTTTTGACTCGCTCAGTTCCCACTCGTTTGGAGTTGCTGACGTGTAGATTATATGAGGAGGGATTTTGTAGAATTCATCGAACCGCATCGGACGATTATCGTAGGAAGCCTTTAGTCTGAAGCCAAAATCAATCAGCATCTTTTTTCTTGCAAAATCGCCATTAAACATCCCCCGTATTTGCGGAACCGACATATGTGACTCATCAATGACAACGAGGAATTTGTCTCCATACGCCTGTCTGAAATAATGCAAAAGCGAATAGGGTGGATCGCCTTCTTTTCTGCCATCGAAATAACGAGAATAATTCTCAATGCCATTTACATATCCTATTTCCTTTATCATTTCCAAGTCGTGGGTCACTCGTTGCTTGAGCCGCTGTGCTTCAACGAGATGACCAGCCTTTTTATGCATCTCAACTTCAAATAGCATATCTTTAAGGATTTGTTTTTCTGCCTCCTGGACTGTTTTTGGATCGGCCATGAAATGCTTTGCAGGAAATATAATAAGTTTTTGTTGAGCGGTATCTTCTTTTCCTGTCAGCGGATCAAATCGAACAATGGATGTAACAATGCCATTTTGATGTGCTACTCGATATCCGACATCCTCATATGCTGGGTAGATGTCGATATTGGTTCCACGAACCCTGAATGTCCCCCGTTTGAACTCAAACTCACTTCGATCATATTGGAGCTGCGCCAATCGAAACTGCACGTCATGGATTTCAAATGGACCACCGACTGCCAACTCCAGTACATATTTTCCATAATCAAGAGGTGAGCCAATGTTGTAAATACAAGAGACCGAAGCGACAACAATGACATCACTACGAGTCAAGATATTCGTGGTCGACTGCAAACGAAGCTTATCTATCTGTTCATTGATCTGCGCTTCCTTTTCGATATATGTATCGCTTTGAGGCAAATATGCTTCGGGTTGATAAAAATCATAATAGGAGACGAAGTAGGAAACGCCGTTTGTCGGGAAGAACTCCCGCATCTCCTGATATACCTGCCCTGCGAGAGTTTTGTTGTGCGAGATTATCAAAGTCGGCATCTGCATTTGTTGGATGACATTTGCGATGGTGAATGTTTTTCCTGAACCGGTCACGCCTAAGAGGACCTGGTTTTTCTTTCCTGCTTTCAAGCCATCAATAAGTCCCTCAATTGCTTGAGGCTGATCCCCTGTTGGCGAAAATGGAGCATGAAGTACAAACATTATTATTGAAAATAATTGAACCAATCATTGTACCATAGAAATAGAACCAAGAGCAAGGAGATGTGCTCTCAACTAGTTGTAATAAGCTCTTCAATCTGGCATAATGACCGAATGGAAATAATAAAATTCATGATTGACTTTATACTGCATATCGATGTTCATTTAGCCCAAATAACTGCTACGTATGGTGTACTCACCTATGGTATTCTCTTCGGGATTATTTTTATGGAGACGGGCTTGGTCTTTACCCCATTCCTTCCGGGCGATTCGCTCCTATTTGCCGCTGGCGCACTTGCAGCTTTGGGGAACCTCAATATTTTCATCCTTGTAGGACTTCTTTTCTTCGCTGCGCTTACTGGAGATACAACAAACTATTTTATCGGCCATTTCTTTGGGAAAAAGATTGTCGCTCATCCAATAATCCCCATCAATGAAGAACATATAAAAAAAACAGAGGCTTTCTTCAAGAAATATGGAAGAAAAACGATTATTATCGCACGATTTGTTCCATTCATTCGAACATTCACTCCATTCGTCGCCGGTGTTGGAAACATGGGATACGGAAAATTCATAACATACAGCATCTTCGCAGCAGTGCTCTGGGTCTCCATCGCGACATTTGCTGGATACTTTTTCGGTAACATCATGTTCGTCAGAAAAAACTTTTCGCTGGTTATCTTGATTGTAATCTTGATTTCACTTATTCCTATTCTGTTTGAGGTTGTTTCTAAGAAACTAAAGAAGGATAATAGATAATATGCTCTACATCGTCGGTACACCAATCGGAAACCTCGAAGATTTATCACTGCGACAAGCAAAAAGTATCCTTGATGCCGACGTCCTACTTGCAGAAGATACACGCAGCGCAGAAGTCCTTCGTGCAGCTGCAGAACGACTTTTTGATATGAAGAGAAATTCTGCGCAAATATTAGTTTCGTATTATAAAGACCGTGAGTTTGAGAAATTACCCTATATTCTCTCCCTTCTTGCGGAAGACAAGAATGTCGCGCTTATCTCTGAGGCGGGTATGCCCCTCATTTCCGACCCAGGAGGACTTCTTGCATCCCATTGCAGAAAACACCAAATTCCTTTTACAGTCATCCCGGGACCAACAAGCGTAACAACGGCCTTAGCTCTTGCCGGCAACACTTCTCATACATGGACGTTCCTTGGGTTCCTTCCGAAAAAAGGGGGAGAGATAAAGAAACTTATCGAGAAATTAATAGAAGTTCCCAATTTTGGTAAGGGTGACCATGTCTTTGTAGCATTTGAATCGCCCGATAGATTTAACGACACCATGAAATTGTTTTCCCAGATCATTCCTTCTTCCACGATAACGCTCTGTCGGGAAATGACAAAGAAATTCGAACAGGTTTCATCTGGTACTCCATCAGAATTGATAGATAAAGAATATCGAGGAGAGCTTGTTATTATCATCAACCTGAAAAAGAGCTGATATTCTTGACATTTGCTCCATGATAACTCATACTGATTGATATGAGTAAAACTTTTCTATTTCTTCTAACTGCGTTCCTTTTCCTTACACAAGTTGTCTTAGCTGAAGAATTTATAGTAACCGACGTCGGGGCATTAAAAACTCAAGGAAAAAAGTTTAATCAATGGTGGTATGAGCAACAACGTGTTGTCCTTAAGGGCACCGGAAGTAGAGGAGCGAATATAGATGTGACGCTTGATGGCAAATTTAATACGGTCCATGCAGATGTAAATAATGGAACATGGCAGTTTGATGCTGGGACACTTTCTGTTGCAGATCATAGTGTTATAGTCGGATCAGGGACTCAATCTTATTCGTTTATCCTGACTATAGGATCAGCTGCACCAGCAGACATGAAAACGACAAAAGGTGGATTGCCAGAATCTGGTTCAGTTCTTCCACTGTTGGGACTGGCAGGAATAGCAGGCGCACTTATATTCTATAGTTTCAAGAGGAAAGACGTTTAAGCCATTTCTCATCAATTGCTTTCTTTAAATCGACACCTTCGCTCTCAGCGAGGAGCAAAACATGGCAGAGTACATCTGCAATTTCATGTTCGAAATTTGCTTTCATCTCCGCTGGTGTTTTGTTTTTATGGCGTGCTCTCCCACTCATCGAAAGGTACGCTTGGGTAAGCTCTCCCATTTCTTCTTGCAGTTTGAGGAGGTACCATAGTTTATCTCGAGAAATGTTGAATTTCTTAGAGTACAAAGCAGATACTTTTTCAATTTTTTGGATGAGTGTCTTTAGGTTCATAGTTATTTTCTTGCTCTTTTAATCGCATTCCTCAGCCCAATTCCAGAAGCCACAGCCACAGGGGTGATGAGTCCGGCACAACCGAGTAAGCTTGTGTTTCCAAAAGTGTTTGCAAGACCTATAAGTCCTATTGCGGTTAAAGTCAAAGCCACTGTATACAAGCCCTCTCGGAGAATTTCTCAATTCATAGGCCTATTATATCATACTATAGGCTTTTATTCAAGTATATTATTTATTTCTTAATAAAACCATTCCGACATCAACAAACCCTTGGACCAGTGGATAATACCCACCAAGCAGAGTATGAAGAGAGGCATTCACCTCTTTTGCATCTGATGATCGCGCGTCGTTTAAGGCGTGGAGTTGGCTCATACTTCTCCATGTGCTCGATTTGAACAGATTTGCGGTATGGTTAAAGAGTGCGGGCGCTTAAACATAGTATGTATGTTGAGTAGGTAATTGGTAAACATGCCTACTTGCGACTAGTCTAATCTCACATACTGGGGAATGCAAATGGAAAGACAATATAGAGTGTTGGAAACCCAGCTTGCGAAATGAAGGAGTATTTTTTATAATAGAGAATAGGAGGCATCGTCTAGCGGCCTAGGACAGCGGGTTTTCAGCCCGTTAATCCGGGGTTCGAATCCCCGTGCCTTCACTCTCAAAAAAAGCTTGGTTCAATTCCAGGCTTTTTTTGTATACTAATTAAACTATTTAAAAAAGAAAATCATTTTCAAGAATCCTAGTAAAAGAGGAATTAGGAGAGATGTTATAACTCCCGCAAGACCAATTGAAAGACCACTGAAAGCTCCCTCGACTTCACCCATTTCAATTGCTTTTGCCGTTCCTGCTGCATGTGCTGAAGTGCCGATTGCTACACCCTGAGCCACTTTACTCTTAACCTTAGCCAACGACAGCGTAAAAGGGGCCATAATTGCTCCCATAATTCCGGAAAAAACAATACTCACGACACTCATGCCCGGAATTCCCCCAATTTGTTTTGATATCTCAATACCTATTGCTGTGGTGATGGATTTTGGCAGTAAGGAGAGAAATATTATTTCATCTACTTGAAATAACTTACATAACAGGGTTACGCTAATAAGCGAAGTAAAACTTCCTATAAAAATAGATATAAGAATTGGAAATGCATGCTTTTTTAATAGATGAAACTGTTTAAAAAGGGGAATTGCTAGTGCCACAGTTGCAGGTCCTAAGAAAAAATTGAGAATATTTCCTCCAACAAGATAGTCCTTAACACTTATCTTAAACCCTAAAAGTATTAAACATATAACAATAATCGAAATAAGAAGAGGGTTGAAATATGCCCGCTTGATCTTGGCAGAGAAAAAAAGCGAAAACTCCCAGACAACAAGTGAAATCAAAACTCCAAATGTTGGTAGCTTTGCTAACTCAATCATTTTTTGTATTAAAAAATAGTTGTAATACTTTTCCTGTTACCAACATTACAATAAAAGTGGAAATTATAGATATAAGAGCAATTTTCCACCAATTTTGCGAAAGAAGGGGGAGAAGGAGAAGAAGTGAAACACCGGGTACTATAAAAAAAAAGGCTAAATTTTTTATTAGAAAATTTCCAACGATGTCAACCATTTCAACTTTAAGAATTTTAATTTGTAGGAATGTAAGTAAAAGCACCATTCCCAAAACGCTTCCAGGAATAACATGAATAATAGTTCTATTGATTATTTCTCCAAGAAGAAAAATTGTCAAAATAATAGCTAATTGGGCAAAAAGAGAAAAAGCTTTATTTTTTTCGTTCATATCTCAATTGAGTAATATTGAATTATAGCAAACTGCGAATGCATCTGTTTATAGAACTACAATTAATAGAAATAGTATCTCATATATAGATTTATACGAGGCTATAAGCTGTTCGAAGGCTCCGAAATCACTCTCACCAACTCCAACTTCAAGCTAAACTATTTGAGCGTTCAACTTTCTTAAACTATATTTGAGGCTAAAAGGCGCTCGAATCCCCGATACCTTTAATTAGAGTATAAAATTAAATTTCTAATATAGTATTATAACTATGATGAGTATTTTACCAGGTGAACATGTACCAACAAGAAGGCCAATAGACTCACTATCGACTATGTATAGGGAGGGTTATTATGGAGGGGCATTGCGTGTTCACTCACAATCAATTGGGGCTTCGCAATGGAAAAATTTAGTAGATCAAACTCAAGCGGATGGCGTCGAAAGAGGAATCGTGATAAGCACTAATAAAGGCAGCATCTTAACAAGTAGGATTTATATGGGTAGTGGGACAGAAGAAATATTTGACGGAGCAGAAATGAGAAAGAGAGGTGGATCTTTTACCCCACCAAATTTGCCTCATGGCATCCGAAGTCTAAATCCTTCAACAAAAGACATTGTAGTTGTGCATAGTCATGTTATGCCTCCATCCTCAGATCATCTTCCCACCACAATACTTTCAGATGAAGACATTTTAAACTTTATCCACTCAAAATATCATGCACTCTGCGCAATAGACAGAGGAGGAGCTCACTTGCTTGTACGTACTCAAAAACAACTGTATGATAAAACGCTTGATGCCCACTTAGTAAAGGGTTTAATAGCTGAAAACGTGAAAGAAAACGGAGGTATCAAAGATGTAATAGTAAGAGTCTCTAAACGCTTACAGCAATTTAGATTAGCCTATCTTTATACTTCTCAGCTTGAACCCGATTCAGAGGGAGCAATAACTTTTCAAGAACCCACTAAATAGGACATTGACTATCTTTACAGATAGTATTTTGATAACTATATTTGATTATTCTTAAAATAGCAAATCACTCTCCTCGAAAAAATATTGAAAGAATCCCAGAAACTAGCCTCAAAGGGTTCCAAAATCGGCTCTGTGCCTTCACTCTCAAAGAAAGCTTGGTTCAATTCCAGGCTTTTTTTGTTGGAATGGGCAAAAAACACATTACTTCAAAATTGTCAAAGCCCTACTTAATATATTCGAAGATCTCTCTTTAAACATTAATTTCCAAAGATTAAAATATGATTCCCGTGTATTAGGCATATCACTGTGTTGTTTTAATTGCCAAGGCTGTGGTGTGGTTTGCGTTTCGTAAAAAACAATTTGCTGTTTCATTTCATCAAGACTCACATTTGAATCTAAAATTGTTGGATCAAACAAACCAACATCCATACTTAAAAAGGGGATCTCTCCACCTAGCCTTGTTTCCAAGTCGTGGACAAATTGCTCAATGAAAGCGCTTAATCGATTGAATTGACCTTTATCATTTGAGAATACAACGGGTACGTGTTCGTTTGCTGCAGTTAATACTTCATCAACTGAGATGCCTTGTGCAGACATCAATTTAGCACCTATGAAAGGAACATGAATTGGTCTTTCAGTTGTGTCATGTCCATATTGAAAGCAAGCGGCATACGTAGTTCCATTTGTACTCTTATATCTTATATAGCGCCACTCATTTTCTTTTTTTGTTGGCAAATATTCCTGTACTAAATAATCTTCATTCATAATGCAGACTCTGTCTTTTATTTCTTGAAGTGTCAGACCTACATCCAATCCAAGTAAATTTCTTTGCCATGAACCATTCAAAGGCTTTGCAAACAGTCTATACGGTTTATTTCTGAAGTATTGCTCTAACTCTGTTTCTTTTACAGTTTCGTTTGCCTCAAATCTAACAAGTTTACTATCAGGCGCTTTATATCCAATTTCTCTTACAAGATGAGGAAACTCGGCTTTATTACCTAATTGTCGCGCATGTTCTCCATTAATTACGGCCATAAGGTCTTGATCGTTAGCTGAAAGACTCCTTTGACCAACCCAACCTTCCTTAATTCTATTTAACAAGCGAGCAGCTCCGTTAATGTTGTTTAAATGACCCATAGCTACAAGACCCTGCATTCCGAAATGAGAAGATTGCTTTAGTTCTTTTTGTGTTGCTGAGGCGAATAGTGATTCAACTGCCATAGGTTATTATACTATAGGATTATAATTTAATCAAGAGGCCCTATTCACTTCAGATCCGGGCTCTTTTTGTTGTTTTTGTTGGAGCTGTTTGGCACTTTTACTTCGGTGTGAAGACCGTTCATAGTCAAAATAAGCTCTTTTATGCGTTTTCCTTCTATTGATTTTACTTCAAATGATTTATTTGAGATCCATATCTTATCTACGATACGTGGTTCTCTACCTAACAATCCAAATATTAAGCCTCCTATTGTTGTATATCCTTGCCCCTTGATAGGAAGATGAAACCTTTTTTGCATTTTTTCAAGCGGCGCATTTCCTTCTATTATATAGCTTCCATCAATATTACGTCTGATATGAGGTAGTGGTCTGTCAAACTCATCCTGTATTTCACCAACGAGACTCTCTATAATATCTTCAAGCGTCACCACACCAACCATCACACCGAATTCATCATATACGACTGCCAAATGAACATTTTTTTTTGCATATCTAATAAAACCTCATTTGCCTTTTTTGTCTCCAGTACACTTATTATTTTCCTTATGATCGATGTGCTTATTAGTTTTTTTTCATTCTCATGCTTTGTGTCCATATGAAATAAATCTTTCACATGAATGAAGCCAATTATATTGTCAACATTTCCCTTATACACGGGGAAACGGCTATATCTTGGATCAAGATGATCGCGAATTTTATCAATTGGGAGATGTACATTTACTGTCAAAATTTCAGAACGAGGTGTCATGAGTTGTTTTATGTCTTTATCAGTTAGTTTAAATACATTATCAACTATACGAACCTCTTCCTTTGCAAGAATTCCACTTTCACTTATCTGACTAAAAAGTAGCTTTAGCTCTTCTTTTGTATAAGGTAAATTACTTGATGATATCGATGTAAACCCGAACAATTTTAGTGTCTTAATTCCAACTTTATTGAAAAAAGTAACAAGAGGTTTAAATAATTTTACAAAGACAGTGAGTGGACCAATCAATATCAGAGCTACCATTTCAGCGCGTTGAATGGCTAAATTTTTAGGTACAAGTTCGCCAACAATTACCGATAAAAATGTTAAAAGCAAAAATGCTGCAACAATAGATGTTGAGTGCAATAAGACTAGAAGACCACCCTTAGGAACGAATGAAAAAAGAGAAAAAAAAGTCTCTCAAAAATAGGTTCACCAATCCATCCAAGAATGAGACCAACGATTGTTGTCCCTAGCTGAGTTGCCGAAATGAAATCTTCTTTATTTAATAGCGCTTTTTTTATCAACTTTGCTAATACATCGCCACGTTTAACCAATTCTTCAACACGTGTAGCACGCTATGCCACAATAGCATATTCAGATGCAGCAAAAAAAGCACTTAGAAGTATTAAAACTAAAACTAGTACAACTTGAGTAATAATTTCCATCTTTATATAATTTTATCACAGTGGATTTATATGTTGTTACAAATTAATTTTTTACAACCATGATTACTCCTTTAGCTTCACTGCATACCTCGGAGGTGCGATTTATCTAAGGGGAAAGCGGCCGAATGATACTTTATTTTTTTTTGATATAATCAATGCTTATATGTGGTTTTGGTATGCGCTAACTTCAGCTTTTACCTCTGGAGTATCTGTGATTCTTAACAAAAAAGCACTTAAAAATATAAGTGTCTCGCTTGTATCATGGGCGTTGGTTGCATGTTCACTTCCTATTTTGATCGTCCCTGCTTTTATCAATGGATTTCCTGTCTCTAATAATCTCTTATTCTTTATTGGTACGGGCTGCTCTGCAATTTTATACACTATAGCGAAAACAATTGGCTTAAAATCGATAAAAGATGGAGCAGTTTCTGATGTGTTTCCACTTATATCTTTTGGCGTACTTTTTAGTTATCTGTTTGCGCTTATATTTTTAAGTGAAAAACTGCACGCTGTTTCTCTGATTGGACTCTTTATTATCATTCTGGGAAGTTATGTACTGAAAGTTGCCGAATTAAAGGAGGGAATCCTTCAACCTTTTAAGTCACTTATCACACATAGACAGTCAAGGCTCCTTATGTTTTCAACAGTACTTATGAGTCTAACGAGTATTTTTGACAAAATGGCGATGAAAAGTATGAGTACTAGCAATGCATATCTTATCCTTTTTATAGAAAATACAATTACAACAATTGTGCTAACAGGTTTTATATTCCATCGAAAAATGAATTGGAAAAAAGAAATTTCAAATAATCTTAGCCCACTTCTTATAAATGGTATTGTATATACCTTTTTATCACTGCTGTGGTTGTGGGGAATTACAGATGGAGCAATAGCATTGGTAAGTGGAGTAAAAAAACTTGAGATACTTTTTGTACTTATTTTTGGTTATATATTCTTGCATGACAAGCCAAAAAAAGAAGTATGGGTGGGAAGTGCTGTTATGTTGATTGGAGTAATACTTGTCAAATTAGGAAAATAGTTCTTGCTTTGCCTTGTTGTACACCTCCGGGGTGTGCAAAGGGGACCTCGGCATACCAAATAATTTTACTTACTTATGAAAGGTTCGGCGGGTGTATAGTTCATAATTGCATGTTCATCTCCATTTTGATTCCAAAGTCCTGGACAAACTGCATGAAATATAAGTTCAAGAACTTTGTTATTGACCGGATATGCGAACTTCTCACCAACAACCCTTTCAATTAATTGTGGATTTGCCGCAACTTGTGCTGCTATACATGTACTAAATGGACATTCTCCAGTCAGTCCACCTTTAATGTACCTTTCATTTGCGCGACAAGGTGTAATCACCCCCGTCTGAAGCTGAAGACAATTAGCATTTTCTACCATGTACTATTATACTATAGGACTATTATATAATCAAGTATGTTTACGTTCCAAATGAAAAATACATGGATGATAGAATCGTTTAGACTGTCTAAGGTTAAAATTGTATAGCCAATTAAGTCAAAGACTACATAAACATGAGGAGAACTAGTTTTGTTGCAATGGTATCAGCTTTCGAGTGGCTACGATGACTGGAATGTCCAAAAGTCCCTCTCTTTTTAAATATTTTGAGTCAGAAAAGCCATACGTTTTTTTAATTTCCTCTATTGTCATATACCGAACGCGCGCTTCAAACCCAGGATGAGCGTTAGCAAACTGCTCTGCAACTTTATCAGGCTTTTGATCATCATTATCCTCATAGTAAGTTGTTACTACAAAGGGGTCTATTGCCATAATAATTTGACCACCAGGACATATAAGCTCAGCGGTAGTATTGAGTATATTCATTTCACTCCATGGATCTGGGGCAACTGCTTGAACTCTATCTACTTCTAATCCTCTATTTTTCAATTTTTTAACATCAAATTGAAAAGTCGCAACAATAGAATTGTTCCATTCTTTTATATGTCCATTAATCTTATCCTCATCCCATTCAATGGTTGCTGGCTCAATGCCAAGTATTGTTGTGTTGGGAAATGCCTGCGCTGTTTCAAAGGGTGAAAACCGGTCATGGGGTCCAACCTCAATAATCACCTGCCTGCCCATTTTTTTATGGCCTTGTACTAAACGACTTGCCCAATATGCTCCCACATCCTCATTTTGATGCGAAAGTGGAGAGAAGTCATAAAAGCCCGGTCTAGTTCCCGGGAAATCAAACATAAGATCATGTTGGAGCACAACATTAATATTATGAGAGAAAGTAAAAAATGCCTTTTGTTCTACTCTACACATATTTATATAAATTTACATCACATTATATCAAACTAGATATTTGTGGTTTGAATACCAAGGCGTGCATAGCTTGAAAGAAGCTATACTCTGGTAAATCCAGCCTTGAGAAGAAAAAATATATCTATTTGCGCAAAATTCACACTTTTCCGATAAATTTTTCGACATTTTCTACAGCTTGAGCATCATTGAATTGTTTTGGTGGAGACTTCATAAAGTAGGAGGAAGGTCCAATGAGTGGTCCTCCTATTTTTCTGTCCAGCGCAAGTTTGCAACAACGAATTGCATCGATGACTACTCCAGCTGAGTTTGGTGAATCTTCAACTGAAAGTCGAACCTCAACATGCATGGGAACATCTCCAAAGTGTCTACTCTCTACGCGAATGAATGCGACTTTATTGTCGGTAAGCCATGGCACATAATCGCTTGGTCCAACATGAATATTGTCCGCATCTATGTCTTGACCTTGCAGCTGCAGCTGAGAGGTTACTGAGCGTGTTTTTGAAATCTTTTTTGACTCCAATCGACTTCTTTCTAGCATATTCTGAAAGTCAGTGTTTCCGCCCACGTTCAGTTGATAGGTCCTATCAATAGGCATTCCTCTATCCATAAATAAGTTAACGAGAGTTCTATGAAGAATAGTTGCTCCAACCTGAGATTTAATATCGTCTCCCACTATTGGTACTCCTGCAGTGATAAATTTTTGTGCCCAAACTGGATTTGAAGCAATGAAAACAGGAATACAATTGATCATGCCAATTTTCGCTTTAAGACAAATCTCCGCCCAATACTCAACCGCCTTTTGACTCCCTACTGGAAGATAATTGATTAGAATCTGCGCACCCGCATCTTTTAAAACTTTTACTGGATCTCCATAGGAAGCTTTGCTAATCTCCACAACGTCTTTTAAATACTCTCCAATTCCATCCATTACCGGTGCGTTTCGTACAATGACTCCAGTTTTTTTTAATTTTGCAAATACAGCCGTATTGTTGGGTTTTGCAAAGATTGCCTCAGAGATATCTTTTCCCACTTTTGTTTTATTTACATCAAAAGCAGCCACAACTTCTATGTCGGATATTTTATATCCACCCAATACTGTATGCATAAGTCCCACCACTTTTGCATTGTCTTTAATATGTTTGTAGTAGGTGAGACCCTGTATTAATGAAGAGGCGCAATTTCCAACTCCAACAATTGCTATCTTTATCTTTGCCATATTAACAATTAAAAATTATTAATAATGAATACGATTGATTATAACAAAAATTGATATGTTATTCTTTTCTCAAATTAAAGTTTCTTTCCACACGTGTTTTCCCTTCGACAGGAACCCTACCCTTTAACTCCTCTCTCAAAATAAGTCCTTCCATCATGTGAGAATCGCGTACCAATACATTCTCTCCGCGATCATCCACCATCAGTAGGGTCTTTCGGGGATGAATAGTACTTAGTTCTTTTGTTTTTGTACCGAAAAGTAAAATGTCCTTCATATCATTGCGACAATATCCCAATACGCCTTGGCTCATCAAATCCATACATCCGCTCCAATACTCACCTGAAGTAAATACTGGAGGTATCCCTTTTTTCAAAAAAAAATCCAATAATTTCTGCGCCATGAACGACATTACACCTTCACCACCTTGACCGGGAAGCTCATCGTAATCTTTATGGATGAAGGCCATTTCTATTTCTGGGGCCAATGTCATGGAGCCACTTAAAATTGGACCGATTGTATCACCGGAAGCGATATATATTTTTCCGTGTCTTTGTTGAAAGTCTTCAACAGAAGTATCGGGAACATTAAAATTAAATTTTCCAGCTATGCCGCTTCTCAATGCATCAAACCTATCATTGACTAATAATATCGCCATTTCGATATGATTATAGCAGATTCCTATACTGTCCCTGCATCCTTGGGGGAAGGCATCCTGCAAGATTTTGCATAAGAGGTTCTATGTCGGGCCTATCTTTTGTATCAAACATAAAAGTAGGCTGGCCAATCCGCAAAATAGGTTCTCTGAAGGATAAACGTGTATTTGGTTTACTTCTCGCATAGTTATCATTTTCGTACGACTCCCCTATCGGAAGAAACACAGAAGGACTCAGAATAGAGCCCGCCAGTATGAACCCTCTTCCGACATCTTGAAGGACGCCATCTGTACTTCTATGCCCTTCAGGATAGATAAGGATATCCGTTGACACTCCTTGTTTTTTCAGTTCCTTCAATCTCCCAAAGAACGCGCGTCGGTTCTCCTCTGCTATCTCCTGTGTATACCCTGGAAACTCCTCATTCTCAACCATATAGGATTGGATGAGTTGGAATATTTCAGCTTCGAAAATCTTTTCTACCATTTTCCCTCCTTGGGAAAATAATTTGTTATGTTCTGGATTCATATGCCAGTGTGATGCGGGAACGACCAAATGCCTGTCGTTTTTTGTATTAAAATACTTAAGATAGAGAAGTCCTGCAAGGAGTGGATCGTCGTAAGCGATATGGTTTCCATACAGTATCAGGCTTCCATTACGCTCCTGAAGAAATGACTGCACTTCTGCGAGATGATTTCCAGGATCTTCAATCGTCAAATTATATGCCTTATCGAGGACCTTTCTTCCTGCCTCTCTCTGAAGGTGTGAGAATAGTTCAGTTGCCATTGAGATATGGCTTCATTCTAGCATACCTATTGTTTCCATTGCGTGTCCAACTTGCAGAAATATGTTATTTAGGCTATAATGACGCTCTATGGCTGAAAAAATGACCGGGACGTTTGGTCCTGGTGCAGAAGTACTTACACAGTTTTTGCTCCTTTCTTTACCTGCAATTGAGCAGTATCAGACAGACCGCATCTCCAAACTCAAACTCATCTCAACTCTTCGGCCTATATTTCGGACAGAATACGCAAAGATTCTAGCAATGGAACAGGAAGCCGTCGCTCAAGCGGATATAAAATTAGGAATGCAATCACAAACGACGGATACTGTCGGCGCCCATGACATTGCCTGGTTTTCCAAAACTGGGCTAGCTTACTCAACTGGAATTCCTACCACGGCTGTTGCGGTGGCTATTATGCATCCAGAGATTGGTATGAGTGCTGCACATATGAATTTGATTACCGGAGAAGATGTTATCCAGAAAATAGCGACAGCTGCGAAGTCAACCCTTGCGCAAGGAATGCTGGAGACAGCATCTGATGAGGTATTTGCCCGTATGATGGCGCCGAATGAAAGTATGCATGCTGTAGCGGGAAAAGCAATGAAAGACGCAATGACTGCATTTGCACGTTTGGCTCCCAGAGGTATTCCATTGAAGGGAACCCAGATATCGATTATGGGGGGTGATTTCTTGTTGCCTTCACAGCAAGATGATTTGGCCCAGGCCGCAATTGGTGCAACACGCGTTCATCCTGCTATGAATGATGGACGAACTAGAATGGGTGGACGTATAATAGATTTCTCAAATCAATTAGGAGGCAAAGAGCCAATTGGAATGGTATGGGGAGGACCGAATCATCCCCAATATTCTTCGCCAACCTATTATAGTCTTGGAAATCTCACACGCTAATCATTTACTCAGGAACTCCTTCATCCGTTTTAACGCTTCTTTAAGGGTCTCCATGGAACTCGCTATTGACAGGCGAACACAATATGTCCCGTACGGCTTCTTTGTCTGAGGATCAAGCATTCCACCTCCAAATGACTCCCCCGGAAGAACACAAACATTTTTTTCTTTTAATATCTTTTTTGCAAACTCCATTCCTGTGTATCCAGTCTTAGAAATATCAGGGAATAGATAAAAAGCTCCACCTGGCTTTGGACACGTAACGTTTGGTATTAAATTAAGCTCTTTAACAACGAAGTCTCTTCTTTTTCTAAACTCATTTTTCATATATGTTATATATGCTTGTACCTCCTTATTGTTTATTGACTTGGCAAGCCCTATTTGCTCAGGTGTTTGGGCACAACTGAATCGAACGTTGTTAAGTTTTCGCACTGGACCATCAATATATTTTTCTGGACCAATAATATACCCAATCCGAATTCCCGTAACGCAATTTCGTTTTCCCGGAGCATCGATTATTACGGTGCGATCCTGCATACCGGGAAAATCCATTATTGAAATAAATTCTCCTTCAAATACATGTCCTCTATATATTTCATCAGTAACCACAGTCACATCATATTTGTTCGCAAGTTGTGCAAACTTCTTTAATGATTTATATGGTATTACAGCTCCAGTAGGATTGCTCGGTGAAAGGAGAACAACAACTGATACTTTTGATTTTTTTAATTGTTTCTCAAAATCGACTAAGTCTATATCAAAATCTTTTTCAGGAAGAAGTTTATAGGGAATCCATTTTGCACCAGCATCTGAAAATCCACTAAAGTGACCCGGATAATTAAAACAAGGAACCAATATCGTATCACCTCTATCAAGTAGGGATCTGAAAACTACACCGATTGCCCCTTTTCCACCGCCCGAAGTAATAGCTACATTGTCTTTGGTTATTTTTGCTTTTTTGAGGTATGTTTGTATTTCTGTTGCTACAGCTTCACGAAGGACATCTAGTCCTAAAATGGGGCCGTATCCCGTTTTTCCATCTAAATAGGCTTCCGCGATTGTTTCACGAACCAATTTGTGAGGCAAAAAATCAGGTTGGCCGATATGGAGACGAAGAACGGGCATTCCACTTTCTTTTTCTTGTGCATTTGCATAATCTCCCCAAACGAAAGCACCTTCTGCAGATAATAAATCAAGTGTTTTTGAATATTTCATCTGACTATATTATGAATGCAGTATAACTTGTTTAATGTGAAACAACATATTACTTTGAAAGCTTTTTTTTGAGGATATCAAGTGCTTCTTTTGCATGGTCCTTACCACCTAAACCGAAAGCAAGCCCACCTGCTATTGCAAGCATTGCAACAAGACCGGTGAAGAAAATTCTGATGAGATCTTGTGCAACACCAAGTTGATTCAACATGATGAGAACCGTAAAGAAAAGAATCGTATAGCGAGTGAAAACAGCGAGTGAACTTGATGCACTTTCCCCTGCGCTTTTTACGCTTTGTCGAACCACGTCAGACGAAAGATTGGAAATGACGATTCCTACAAAACCGATGATGACCGCAACGATAACATTTGGGATATAGAACAGGAACTGATTAAGGACCTCAGTCGCACGTGATAGTCCCCACGTTTCAAGTGTTGGTATTAAAAATAGAATAATCACTGTCCATTTGACTAGCTCAGCAAGGACAGCTTCCCATAATTTGACTTCGCGAAGTGTGATCAAGCGCGTTTTATGCAAAAGAGCGTCAATCCTAAAAAGAGCAAATATGGCAAGAAGCAGTTTTTTCAGGATAAGAGCGACAATGTATCCGGTAATAACGATAAGTAACCCTCCGAAGAAATCTGGAAGATAGTTGATGAATTTAGCCCAAAACTTTACGAAAACAAAATTTGTTGAGTCAAACATAATAGTAAAATTAAATAGTAAAAATCAAAAATTAAAATAATTTCTTTGATCTTTAATCTTTAATATTTAATTTGTTTATATGACTTCGTACATCTTCAGATCTTTAACCGTCATATCGGAATAAAGCATTATCGAAATAACTTGCACGCTCAGTTTACTGTTTTTCAGGCCATTCTGCAAGACATATGCAGTGGCGACCCGTTTTATGTGCTGTAACTTTCTGGGTGTGACCGCTTCGTATGGTTTTCCATGAGAGTCGCCAACCCTTGTTTTTACCTCACAAAAATTTACGGTGTTATTTTTCTGTGCAATGATATCAAGTTCGCCGAGACGGATGCGAAAATTCTGTTCGAGAATGGTGTAATTGTGTGTACGAAGAAACTCTACTGCGTATTGTTCACCACTGTGTCCGATTGCCTGAAGAGACATACACCAAGCATTATACTGCTTTTGGAGCTGCTTTTTTTGCTTTTCTTGTCTTTCTTAGACTATAAAGCTTATTGCGTGTTTCTGATTCTGTGTACTCCCTAATGAAACCAAGTCTGGCTTTAGTGTAGTTGCTTTTCTTGTCAAGAGTGAGTGAAACGATGTTTGGTGACGCGAGTGGAATGATTCGCTCAACCCCAACGCCTATTTTCGAGATTTTTCTGATGGTAATTACGCGTGTTTCCAGCGTATTTCCTTTGACCATCATAAGGATACCTTTGAAGAGCTGTGTGCGTTCCTTCTCACCATCCTTAATCTTATATTCAAGGCTGATAGTATCGCCGATTTTCATCACTGTTTTGTTGAGTTCAAATGAGTTTGCCATAGGTTAGAAAAGGTAATTATACCTCGTGTGCTAATTTTTTACAAGCCATAATGAATCCCGAAAAAATAGGGTGAGGTTTTCCTGGATAACTCTTGTATTCTGGATGTCCTTGAGTACCCATGTAAAATGGGTGAATTGAGCGAGGAAGCTCGATAATCTCAACCAATTTCTCCTGCTTTGATCGCGCGCTTATGACAAGACCCGCCTTTTGCATCCGCTCAGTATACTCATCGTTAAACTCATATCTGTGTCTGTGCCGTTCGCTGGTGTCTTGCGTGCCATAGAGCTCGTAAGCCAACGTATCTTTCTCAACGAGAGCATCCCATCCTCCAAGTCGCATCGTGCCCCCATAGGCTCGTTTTTCAAGTATTTTTAATTGCTCTGGGATGAGGTGAATCACCGGATCCGCACAGTTTGGAACATTCTCGTAGGTGTTTGCGTCAGAAAGGCCCAAGACGTTCCGTGCAAAAGCGACAACCGCAAGCTGCATCCCATAGCACAATCCGAGATAAGGAATTTTAAACTCTCGCGCATAGTTTGCCGCAGCTATCATTCCTTCTGCACCACGAATTCCCCATCCAATTGGAACGATTATTCCGTCTGGTTTACCAATTACTTCCACTCCTTGTTTTTCTATTTTCTCTGCATCTATCCAATGAGTTTCAAGCTTTACCTTTCCAGCCCACGATGCATGGTCGAGTGCATCAAAAAGAGCTGCATATGAATCGCGGAGTTGATAGTCTCCTGTCCCGAAGTATTTGCCTATAATAGCGACATGAACTGTCTTTTCTTTCTTTTCCTTTATCGATTCTATAAGTTTTTCAAATCGTGATAAATCCGGTTCTAGAACGGGCAGTTGAAGTTTCGTCAATATTTTCTTGTCGAAATCCTGCTTTTTTAGGATAAGGGGAATTTCATAGACACTCCCAACATCCGGGTTCGAAATAATATCATCTCCATGGACATTGCAAAAAAGCGCAAATCTATCCCTTCTCCGTTGGTCTAAATATTTTTCTGACCGCGCAACAATGAAATTCGGTTGTATTCCCATCGAGTTGAGTGTGCGGACTGAAAGTTGTGTTGGTTTTGTTTTTGGCTCTCCTAAATGTTTCGGTGTTGGGACATAACTGACATGAACATGAATGACGTCATTCGGTTTTTGAAGTGTGAGCATACGAGAGGCTTCATAATAGAAGACATTCTGGTACTCTCCCGCAGTCCCTCCCAGTTCGATAATCATGATATCCGCATTATGTTTTTTGGCAGCAGAATTGATTCTATCGGTTATTTCATTTGTGATGTGGGGAATGGCTTCAACATCTTCTCCATTGTATTCAAATCTTCGTTCTCTATCGATGACTGTCTTATAAATTTTCCCGATTGTGACGAAGTTATCGGCGCCCATCTCCTGATTGAGGAATTTTTCATATGTGCCGATATCCATATCTGCCTCTGTCCCATCTTCACATAAATATGGATCGCCATGTTCTATCGGGTTGATTGTCCCTGCATCTATATTGAGATAGTTTTCGAATTTGATTGGAACGACGTTATAGCCGGCTGATTTAAGGAGATAGGAGATGGAAGCGGATGTGATTCCCTTGCCGATGCCGGAAATGACTCCGCCTGAAATAAAAATATATTTAAGCGGATGCTTTCTTTTCATCTAGTGTTGATGGTATTTTTTGTAATGCCCACGCAGAAAAATCACAGGTTGGATAGTTTGAACACCCATAAAATTTCTTCCGTGTTTTGGTAAATTTTACCACAATATCTCCTGCACATTTTGGACATTTTCTGTTTTTTACGACAAATAAGAATGGTTTCGTTGTTTTACAATCTGGATAACCACTGCATGCATAGAATTTACCAAATTTTGAAAAACGGATGATCATTGGCTTTCCACATTTAGGGCATACTTCATTCGTCTCTTCCTTAATCTGAATAAGGCCCACTTCCTTTTTCTTTGCTTCGAGTTCAACTGAAAACGGCTTATAAAATGAGTCGAGCACTGCAATCATGTCTTCTTTACCTTCCGCAATCAAATCAAACTTATCTTCCATTCCCGAAGTAAAGTCTAGTTCAAAAATGTGCGAGAAGTTTTGGCTGAGATAATCGGAAATCGCTGTTCCGATGACGGTCGGAATAAAGTATCTTCCGTCTTTTTCGACATACCCCTTTACTTGGATAAGCGAAATAATCGCAGCATATGTTGATGGGCGACCTATACCTTCCTCTTCCATCGTTCGGATAAGAGATGCTTCATTATATCGTGGGGGTGGAGATGTGAGCTGCTCTTTGGTCTCGATATCTTTTATTATTGCTGGAGCGCCATCAGTGACCGCTGTCAATTCTCTGTTTTCTTGTTTTATCGACTCCATCAATTTCAAATACCCATCGAATAGTATTTTCGTGGTTGAGGCTTCGAATGTGTTGAGTTCTGGTGAGACAAGATCAAACGTAATTGTTTTCAACTCAGCTTCTTTCATCTGAGTTGCAACTGCCCGATCAAAAATAAGCTTATATAGTTTCTTATGGTTGACGGTCAATGTTTCCTTTTTTTTCGTTAAATCATCAACTTCTATTAATTTTGTCGGTCGGATTGCCTCATGGGCTTCCTGTGCCATACGCGATTTCGTTCTGTATCCACGAGGTTTTTCAAGAGCATACTCTGGACCAAATTTCTCGATGATATAATCTTTGGCTCTGAAAACAAACTGTGTGGAAAGATTGAACGAATCTGTTCTGTGATATGTAATATAGCCTTTTTCATACAATGATTGAGCTAAACTCATCACCTGTCGAGAAGAAAATCCACACTTAAAAAATGCATCCTGCTGCAATGAGGAGGTCGTATATGGCGGTGTTGGATATCTGTTGGAAACCGTCTCTTTCATATCTTTCACCTGATATGTCGTACAGAGAAGATTTTTTTTAGTCTCCTCCATTGTTTCCTTGGTAATAATCGTTTTGGTGAACGTATATTCACCTGCATACAATTTTGCTGTTTGTGATACTTCTATCGGGACATCCTGTAGTTTCTTAAGCTTAGCGGCAACCTCATGCCCTTCAACCGTGAACTGCCCACTCATGAGTACATAGGGCTCTTGTTTGAATATTGTCCGCTCCTTTTCTCGTTCAACAATAAGTCGCACTCCAACTGTCTGTACACGCCCCGCTGAAAGCCAATTCTTACCTGTTTTCTTCCATAATAATGGGGATAGCTCATAACCGACGATACGATCAAGTATCCGTCGTGCTTGTTGGGCTTTCACTAAGTCCATGCGAAGTTCTGCGGGATGTTCCAATGCCTCCTTCAGCGCTGATGCAGTGATCTCATGAAAGACTATCCTCTTTATTTTCTTTGTGACATCTGCAAATTCTATTGATGGCCAGTTTTCCTTGATAAGTCCTAAAATATATGCTGCATGATATGAGATTGATTCTCCTTCGCGGTCCAAGTCGGTCGCAAGAATAATCTCGTCATGTTCTTTTGAAAGCGCAATCAATTGGTCTATGACTTTTTTCCTTTTCTCTATGTATTCGTATTTAGGGCGATAATTGTCCTTGAAATCGATAGCCATTTCTTTACCAGGAAGGTCTCTGATATGCCCTAAAGTTGCTATTACGAAGTATTGGTCACCCTTTCCATCCATTTTCAGGATACGATTGAATGTTCGTGCTTTTGTTGGGGATTCTACGATAATCAATGCCATAACGTCTTATTATACAGGCTAGGGAGTGATAAAGCCGAAGAAAATAACAAACCCTAAACACTAAACTCTAAACAAATAAAGTAATATTCCAAATCTAAGATTTCAAGAAAACAGTTATTAATGTATGATTTTGCGTTATTTGATTAGGATTTAGTGTTTAGAGTTTAGGATTTATTATGAATGTCGTCTTTTCTTCTTTAGAAGCTTTGCGTCAATTGCAGAACGTCGCAACATCGACGAGACTTCTTTTCTCGCATCTTCCGTTTTTGCCGATTTCATCCGCTCTTTTGCATCTTTCAATGCAGTCTGCGTCTGCTGTTCATCAATCGCATTTTGCCCATATGCGCGGGATACAAGGAGTGAAACTATCTCCCCATTCGTTTCGACATAGCCACCACCGATTGCTAAATATTCGCTGTCCTCGCCATTCCAATAATGAATGATTCCTTCTTCAAGAAGGGCAAATAGATTGATATGGCGTGGCAAAATGGTCATTTCACCTTCCGATGAAGGAAGCGTTACACCATCTATCTCTTTCTTAAGAGCAATACTCTTGGGAGTAATAATAATCAGTTTTAATTTCGACATATATTTTTTTAACCCTTTATAACTAATCTCAGCTGCTTTCAACCGAGCTTAGCTCTTCTTTACTTCATCTATCGTCCCCACCATGTAAAATGCCGTTTCTGGTTTGTCATCATGTACCCCGTCCAATATTTCTTTGAATCCGCGCACAGTCTCTTTCATGGGAACATATTTTCCTGGTCTTCCGGTAAACGGTTCTGCAACTGACATTGGTTGTGTCAGGAATCGCTGTATCTTTCGTGCACGAGAAACAACGAGTTTATCGCTATCTGAAAGCTCTTCCATACCAAGAATTGCAATAATATCTTGGAGGTCCTTGTATCGCTGTAATGTCTTTACAACATCTCGAGCGACTTGGTAGTGCTCAGCTCCCACTACTTCTGGGTCAAGTGCACGGGAGTTTGACGACAATGGGTCAATTGCAGGAAATAGTCCTTGTTCTGCAAGGGATCTTTCAAGATTCAATGACCCATCCAAATGAGAAAATGTGGCAACTGGAGCGGGATCTGTATAGTCATCAGCAGGTACGTACACTGCTTGGATTGAGGTAATTGATCCTTTTTTCGTTGAGGTAATTCTCTCTTCGAGTGATGCCATTTCGCTTGCCAAGGTTGGCTGATATCCTACAGCAGATGGGATGCGTCCAAGAAGCGCTGACACTTCACTCCCTGCTTGTGCAAAGCGGAAGATATTATCTATGAAAAGAAGGACATCCATATTTTTCTTGTCACGGAAATGTTCTGCCATGGTGACTCCTGTGAGCGCTACACGCAAACGGTTTCCCGGAGACTCATTCATCTGTCCGAAAACAAGCGCGGTCTTATCAATAACTTTCGTTTCTTTCATTTCTCGCCATAAATCATTCCCCTCTCTTGTGCGTTCTCCAACTCCTGTAAATACAGACACTCCTGAGTGCTCTTTTGCGACATTGTGAATTAGTTCTTGGATGGTAACTGTTTTTCCAACTCCCGCTCCTCCAAAGATGGCCACTTTTCCTCCTTTAATAAAAGGCGCGATAAGATCAATAACCTTGAGGCCTGTTTCAAATATTTCCTGTTCGACTGCCTGTTCAGAAAGCAATGGTGCATTGCGATGAATTGGCATTCTGTCTTTTGTTTTAATTTCAGGTCCCTCATCAATTACTTCACCAAGAACATTAAAAATGCGTCCGAGCGTTTCATCTCCTACCGGAACGTCAATTGGCTTTCCCGTATTTTCTACTTCCATGCCTCGGCTGAGTCCATAGACGCTTCCCATTGCTACTGTGCGGACGAGACCCGGCTCAAGGACTGCCTCGACTTCGAACATAATTTTCCCCAATTTCTTGTCTTCCAAAATAAGCGCGTCATAAATTCCTGGTGTGTGATCTTCAGGAAACTGAACATCGACAACAACTCCTCGGACTGATGAAATAATTCCTTTTATCATATGTGTAATTAAAATATTAATAAAATTCAAGCTCTAAATTCAAATTCAAGCGACTTGAATTTGTATTTGGAATTTGAATTCACCCTGCTTCAACGGACTCCTTTGCTGTCACCATATCCAACAACTCATTTGTGATTTTTTCCTGTCTCAGTTTATTACTTAATAACGTCAGGTTGTAAATAACATCGTTCGCATTGTCCGTCGCGTTTTTCATCGCAATCATGCGTGCCGAATGTTCTCCGGCTTCCGATTGAATAACGGCATTTCTGACTTTCTCTTCTACAAAACTCCTCAAAATACGTTCAATTATCGCCAACGGGCTTGGTTCGATAACATATTCGTTGTATTCTTTTTCTTCAATCTTTTCTTGATCAAGCTCCAATTTATACGGCAATAATTGGGCAAGAGTCGTATCGGTCTTCAATGTTGAAATGAACTTGTTATACAAAACAAACACTCTCTTATAGGTGCCATTCAAAAATGTCTCTAATGAGAAACTAATCACGGCAGAGATATTATTAAGTGGTAACGAATGCGAATAATCGGCTAAAATATCTCCTCCCGTTTTTGAAAGAAACTGAGCTCCTTTTTTCCCTATCGTTATGAATTTGCTCGTTTTAATATCGATATTATTAGCGATATAGCGGAACAAATCGATATTAAATGACCCACATAGTCCTTTGTTCCCGGTAAGTACAATGACAAGATCTGGTGCCGATTCCGGTGCATGGCTTACAAGAAGCGGAGAGTTGATAGCATCAACTTTTGTCATAACCTTCCTGATTACAAGCTCCAACTGTTTCTGATAAGGACGTGCCTCAAGCGCTGCCTGTTGGCTTTTTTTCATTTTTATTGCAGACACCAACTGCATAGAACGAGTTATCTTTTTTACGTTGCCTACCGACTTGATTTTCTTTCGGACTTGTCTTACATTCATACGATTACTGTTCTATAAAACCATCTGCCACTTGCTTAACGAATGGAGCAAGCAGCTCCTCAATATGAGGGGTAACAACTTTTTCCTTCTCGATTGCAAGCACTATCTTTTCACCTTGAAGTCGGACAGCTTTTACGAGTTCATTCTCGAAATCCGTGACTTTTGTAGCTGGAACAAGGTCGAGATACCCCTTGTTTGCTGCCCAAAGTACAATGATTTCTTCTCCCAATCTATATGGTTTATTCTTGTCTTGTTTCATCAATTGAGTGACTTTAGCACCTCTATTCAAAAGTTTTTTTGTTTCTTCATCAAGATCACTTTCAAACTGTGAGAATGCAGCCATCTCTCGATATTGTGCCAAATCAAGCTTGAGTCTCCCTGCAACTTGTTTCATCGCTTTAGTCTGTGCATTTCCTCCTACGCGTGAAACAGAAATACCGATATTTATCGCTGGTCGAATACCCGCATTAAAGAGGTCGGTTTCAAGAAATATCTGTCCATCCGTGATTGAAATGACATTTGTTGGGATATAGGCTGAAACGTCTCCTTCCAATGTCTCGATGACAGGAAGAGCTGTTATTGATCCTCCACCTGAGGAATCTTCCAATCGACATGCTCGTTCAAGCAAACGAGAATGTAGATAGAAAATATCTCCTGGATAAGCTTCACGACCTGCTGGTCTGCGAAGAATAAGTGATACTTGTCTATATGCCCATGCATGTTTTGACAAATCATCATATACGACTAATACATCTTTCCCTTTTGCCATGAAAAACTCAGCAATCGCACACGCAGTATACGGAGCCAAATATTGTAAGGATGCTGGATCGGATGACGAAGCACTTACAATAATTGAATAGTCCATTGCTCCTTGCTTTTTCAAAAGCTCGGAAACGAGGGCGATTTTTGAATTTTTTTGACCAATTCCACAGTAAATACAGATAACATCCTGACCTTTTTGGTTGATTATTGTGTCAAGCGCGATTGTTGATTTACCGGTACCGCGGTCGCCAATTATCAGCTCACGCTGTCCTCGTCCAATGGGAAACAAGGCGTCGATTGATTTTATGCCTGTCTGCATTGGGACGTTGACTGGTTTTCTGTAAACAACCGAGGGCGCAACTTTCTCAACCGGGTTCCATACATCGGCTGGAAGTGGATCTCCACCATCGAGTGGCATACCCATAGGGTCGACTGTCCTTCCCATCAACTTTTCACTGACCGGGACAGAAAGCGTATAGTTAAGCGCCTTTACCTGTTCCCCAGATTTGATCTTTAGATAGTCACCTAAAACAATTACACCAACAGAATCCTCCAACATGTCGATAATATAGCCTTTCACTCCACTTGCGAATTCAACAACCTCTCCAAATCCGGCCTTATCAAGACCAGCAATTAACGCAACGCCATCACGCAACTCCTGAACAGTACCCACCTCATCAGTTTTATAGTCGAGTTTACTGTTTTTAATTTCTCGCTCAATTTGTTCGAGATACTGATCAATTGCTTTCATAGAGCTGTTTTTTTAATAAATGTAACGCATTGCGTATTGATAGGTCAATGATTTGTGAGCCGCACTTGATAACAACGCCTCCCAAAAGAGTCGAATCAACTTTATTCTCCACTTTACTTGTTGCATACTGAGGGAATCGTGCGCAAATACTCTTTATTTCGCTTTCTGACAAGCTATAAGTCGAGTATAACGTCACTATTTCCTTTTGAGCAATAAGCTCTTCGGTAAACGTTTTTTTTAGTCGTTCTTTTACATGTGGATCAAGGCGCATACGATATTAGTTCTTTTCTAAATTGGTAAGAACCTTAGCATTAATCTGTTTTTGCATATCCTCCGTCAAGAAATCCTTAAGGACATGCTCAACTGTCATAACGCTTACTTTTGCTAATGTCTCTTTATATTGCTTCTCCATCTGACGTCGCTCTTCTTCAATCTGTTTTGAGGATCTCTTGATGATTTCCTGCGATTCTTCCTGTGCTTTCTTTATTAGAGAGGCACGCTCAAGTTCAGCAGCGTGTCTGACTGCCTTCAAGCTTTCTTCCGTTTTCTTGTGTATCTCGTCTTTAGCTGTTTTTTCCTGAAGAGCGAGCATCTCTTTTTGTTTTTGGGCTTCCTCATGAATCTTCCTTCGTTCTGTGTCTTTCACCTTTTCACTCTTCATAACAGCCACAAAAGGTCCTGCTATAAGTTTTTTATAGATGAAAAAGAACAAACCGAAATTTATGAGCTGGGCCACTAATAATTTTATATCAATTCCGAGATTTTCCATAATAGTACATACTCAAATTATGTAAATTTGAGAATAAGTGCAACAACAAGAGCGTAAATAGCGATAGCTTCTGCGAATGCCAATCCAAGAATCATGGCTGTTCTAATGGATGATTCTGCTTCTGGGTTTCGTCCTAATGCTTCAACTGCTTTTGATGCGATGCTTCCAATTGAAAGGGCTGGTGCGATTGCGCCAACACCGATTGTGAATGCGATTGCGATCATTTTGACTGATTCTGCGTTCATAGTATGTATACACCCCCTTTGAATACAAATTTATAAATTAAAACTCAAATATAAAAAGTCAAAAATTTATCTTTTTTCTTATTTTTGATATTTAATATTTAATATTTAATTTTTTAATGATGGCTAACCGATAGACTCAAAAATACAGATGTCAACATCGAGAAAACCAATGCTTGAACAAAACCAACGAATACTTCAAGAATAATGAAAGGAAATGAGGCTAAAACGGGGACCAAGAACGCTACAATCGTCAGAAGTACTTCTCCCGCAAAGATATTTCCGAATAAACGGAAAGCGAATGAAACAACCTTGGATATCTCAGAAATGATTTCAAGAATTCCTAAAACAAAGTAGATTGGATCCTTGAAGTTGAGAAACTTCGAAATATATGTCTTAAATCCCAAAAACTGTATTCCGTATACCTGAATCATAGCGACAGAAATGATTGCCAGTGCAAGAGTGGCGTTTAAATCTGCATTATTGCCTCTAAAAAGAGGAATTGATTTTATTTCTTCATGAACTGGTGTAGATGACTCTTCACTTGGCACTGCCTCTTTAAGAATAGTGCCATGGACAACATTTGCAGGGACCTTAAGCATGATGCTACCAACCCCCGGAAGAAGTCCACTCCAGTTCTGAATAAGAATCCAAAGGAAAAATGCAGAAAGAAGTGGGAAAAAAACATCTACTTTATCTTGTACTATAGATCCAAACAGTTCATACAGACTTCGAAGCACAAGATTGAGCGTATAATAGAGGCCAGATTTATCATCCTTTTTAGATTCTTTGAAATAGGAAATACCGAGAAAAATGAAAAACAAGAAAACGAGAGACGAAAGAAGCATGGAGTTTTTTACAGCGAACGATCCTATGTAAAAAAGTGTTTCGGCTTTAATGCTAATCTCAGGCATTGTGGGAAAATTGACGAACAATTTTTAGTAAATTGAAAAACGACCCAATAGCACCAAACAACAAACCGAAAATGGTACCGAATGGTCTGATTTCCAGCTTATTATCTAGTACTATCCCTAATCCCAATCCACTAAGCAGAGGAATCACTAAGTACACTCCTAAGTCCAAAACATCTGTCATCCTAAACGTTTCCTGAGCTTTTCTTTTTTTCTGCCCGTGAAACGATTCTATGACAAACGAACTAGATACTTTCTTTATATGAGACCGGGAATATTCTACCATGGATTTATGATTTTTGTCAACCCAACTTAACGGCATTGTCAATCAGGAAGCTCATTGAGTCATCCCGTTCGGCAATGGTGCCTTTCGCCAAAATGATTTGATTAACCGCGATAATCGTTTTCAATTTATCGAATGTTTTTGGGAAAAAAACACCCTCAATCGTGCCCGTGTCGTCATACATTGTGATGAAAGCCATTTCCTTATTATCCTTCTTTGTCCTGATGATTTTTTTCGCACTGATAACTCCAACCAAAACCGCAGTTTTCTTGTCATCCCCTTTTCCTATCTCCCCAATCCTTTTCGATGCTTTCTCCTGAATAATCGCTGCAAAACGTGCGAGTGGATTTTTGCTGATAAGAAAACCTATCACTTCCTTTTCCATCATGGAAAGCTCATCTTCAGAAACCTCAGGAATTGCCTCAAATGTATCGATAATTTTCTTTTTCTCTGTCTGTTCCGCAAATAATCCGAACTGTCCTTTGGCCTCGCTATCTTTGGAGCCAGCTATATCCTTCACCATTTCTGGATACACACTCAAAAGAGTTGCATTATTGCCGAATTTTATGAATGCACCCGACTTAATGAGACTTTCTACCGTCTTTTTATTAACTTTCCGCAAATCTACCTTCGTCAGGAAGTCCTTGAATCCATTGAAAAGACCGCTTTTATTCCTAACCTCAATGATGGAGTCTATCGCTGCACTTCCGACATTCTTGATGGCAGACATGCCAAAACGGATACTCCTTTCCTCTATCGTGAAATCACTATCCGATTTATTGATATCTGGTGGCAATACGGGGATTTCCATACGCCGACATTCTTCGATTGCTTGTGCCATTTTTATCTCTCTCATTGGACCCGCAACTCCTTGAAGTTCTGCTGTAAGGAGAGCTGTCATGTATTCTACCGGGAAGTTTGCCTTCATATACCCAGTCCAGTAGGCTATGAGACCATAGGATGCTGAATGTGGTTTATTGAAACCATATGCCGCAAATTTTTCCATGAATTCAAATATCTTCTCTGCCATCGTTTTCGTATATCCATGTTTTACACACCCTTCAACAAACTTCTTATGCTCCATATCCATCAGGGATTTCTTCTTCTTCCCCATGGCCATGCGCAAATTGTCTGCTTCACTCATTGAATACCCTGCAAGGATGTGTGCGATTTCCATCACTTGCTCTTGGTATACCAAGACTCCGTATGTCTCGCCCATTATTTTCTTCAAATCTGGGTGGAGATATTTAATTGTCCGTGGGTTGTTCTTTCCTGCAATGAACGCAGGAATAAGATCCATTGGGCCAGGTCGGTAGAGCGCGACCATAGCGGTAATGTCGCTCATTTTGTTTGGCTTCAAGTCTTTAGCAAGACGGCGCATACCCGCCGACTCCAGTTGAAATACGCCGACTGTATTTCCTTCTGAGATAAGGTCATACGTTTTCTTATCATCCATACGGATGTCATGGATATCAATTTTTACTCCTGTGGTTTTCTGGGCAAGTCTAATGGATTTATCAAGTATCGTAAGATTTCTCAGACCAAGAAAGTCCACCTTCAGCAATCCAACTGCCTTATTATTCTGAACTGCATTCAAATCAAGACAGTACATATCGTACTGAGTGATGACCCTCCCTTGTTTTGATTCAGTTTGGATGGGAACAAAGTTTGTAAGATCATCAGCTGCAATAATGACACCTGCCGCATGAACAGAGGAATGTCGAGGAAGACTCTCCAATCGCTGAGCAACATCAATCAATCTCTTTGTTTCGGGTTCATTATCGTATGCGTACTTAAGCGGCGGAGCTTCAACAAGTGCTTGAGAAAGCTTTAACTGAAAGCCTTGCTTACCTTGTGGTATCATCTTTGCGAGTCGGTCCCCTTGTGCGTAAGACATCCCCAATGCGCGACCCACATCGCGAACAACAAGACGTGCTTCCATCGTCCCAAATGTTATGATTTGGGCAACTTTTTCCTTTCCATATTTATTCGTAACGTATGCGAGGACTTCGTCCCGTTGCACATCTGCAAAATCAATATCGATATCCGGCGGCGTTGGCCTCTCTGGATTCAAAAATCTTTCGAACGGAAGATTGTGTTCCAATGGATTGATGTCCGTAATACGAAGTACATATGCCACGAGGGAACCTGCGACAGATCCTCTTCCCGGGCCAACTCCTACACCATGCGTTTTTGCCCAGTTCACGAAGTCCTGGACGATAAGGAAATACGTTGCATATCCCTTTGTATTGATGATTTCAAGCTCGTAATCAAGACGTTTCAGTGTCTCTTCCGGAGTAAAGTCAGTGACTCTGTCTTTCCGCTCATAGGTGAGCTGTCGAAGATATTGTTCTGGTGTCAAATTATCGGGAGTGTCATATTTAGGCAAGACCCATTTTCCATATGGCATATCCAGATTACATTTATCCGCTATCTTGTTCGTATTTTCGATTGCCTCTGGCAGATCGGAAAATGCTGCTCGCATCTGTTCTTCTGTTTTGAAGTAATAGTCAGGCACATCAATCATTGACATAGGCCGATTCTTTTCAAAGATGGTTCGCTGTGTCTGTATGCAAAGTAAGACTTCTTGAGCATATGCATCAGATTCATTTATATAATGGATATCATTTGTCGCAACAAGCGGAACTCCATATTTCCTACTTAATTTGACTAAATCATCATTTACTCTATCTAGTTCTGGGACATTTGGATGCCGTTGGAGTTCGATATAAAAGTCATCTTTGAATATTGCCAGATATTTTTTTAAGACCGCTTCCGCTGCTGTATGTTGTCCTTCGTTCAAAAGCTTGGATAACTCACCCCCCAGACATCCAGAAAGAGCGATGATTCCCTCATGGTATTTTTCCAACAATTCGAAATCAACTCGTGGCTTGTAGTACATTCCCTCCAGATGAGCAGCGCTCACCATTCTCATCAGATTTTGGTAACCTGTATGGTTTTTTGCAAGCAGTACTAGATGATATCTGTCCTTATCCTCAACTGAGTCTTTATCGAATCGCGAATGTTTTGCTTTGTATACTTCTACGCCGATAATAGGCTTAATGCCTAAATCTTTTGCTTTAATGTAAAATTTGAATGCACCGTATAGCGCTCCATGATCAGTTATCGCAAGAGACGTCATTCCGAGGTCTTTTGCCTTTTGAAGAACTTCACCAACACGACACATACCATCAAGGAGTGAGTATTCTGTATGAACATGAAGATGGGTAAAGGCCATAATATTGTCTTAGTATATAAAGAGTGGTCTGGAGATACAACTGAATAAGCGCTTCATTTTAAATTATTTTTCCAGACACGTATATTGAAACTCCATTTTTTGGGTTGTTTCGTTTATCTTGTTATCAATCTTAAATTTGCATTTGTTATTTTTTCCTATTTTTATACTGTTACAACCTGTGTATCCATCTTTTCTTGAGTATTGAGAACATTCACTTCCATTTGAATCTAATACTGCTCCTGAACCTTTATCTTTACGAGCAGAAATAACTGAAATAAGAAATGCAATAATCAACACTGTTCCAACTATGGCTAGCGGTTTGAGAATGTTTGATTTTGAATTCATGAATAAATACTAGCATAAATCAGTACACACTAACATTGTGTTTCTGTCTTGCTATCAAATAAGCTTTGACTCAAGTGCTTTTCTCACCGTTGCTGCGTCAGCTTTTCCCTTCATTTGTTTCATAACTTGTCCGACGAGGAACATGATGACAGTGGATTTGCCGCCTTTGTACTCGGCAACCGCTTTCTCATTATTTGCAAGAACTATCTTAACTGACTCGTCCAACACTCCAGAATCGGTTGCAACAGGCTTCGTCATTTCCAAGAATTTTTTTACGAATTCATCCCGGCTTATCGTTGTTGGAATGCGTTTGTTAATGATGGCACTTGCGATTTTCTGTTCAAAACCGACCTCATTCATCTGTTTCCCTACTGGACCAAGAACCCCCTCAAAATAATCACTCAATTCTCTATCTCTCGTGATGATGTATGCATCAAGATCTTTTATGTGCAATTTATTTATGAATCTGTCCATTTTTGCTTTTGGAAGTTCTGGAATTGTTTTTGCGATTGAGTCGATATAGGAATCCTCCAATGTGAATGGGGGGATATCTGGCTCCGGAAAATAGCGATAATCATGTGCGTCTTCTTTTGTGCGTTGGGAGTAGGTGGTTCCTTTTTCACTATCCCAACCTCTTGTTTCCTGGGCTGGAGTTTTCCCTTGTTCCAAAAGTTCCGTGTGTCGTGCAACCTCAAAATCGATCGCACGTTTCACGAAATTGAATGAATTGATATTTTTTACCTCAACTTTGTATTTTGGCAAGCCTTCAACCCCTGCCAATTTGACAGAAATATTCGGTTCCATGCGCATTGTTCCTTTTTCAAGATCTGCATCTGAAATGCCAAGATAACGGACGATTGCATGAAGTTCTTCTAGAAACATCTTCACATCAGAAGAGGATGTAAAATCCGGTTCCGTAACGATTTCAACAAGGGGAATGCCAGAACGATTGAAGTCTATCCGTGTTTCAACACCTTTGTGGATGAGTTTTCCCGTGTCCTCTTCCAAATGAACTCTATGGATCCGGAATTTTTTCTCCTCGTTTTTATATGTCCCATGGTTTTTCCCAAACTCCAAATACCCTGACCGCGCAATTGGTTCGTCATACTGAGATATCTGATAACCTTTTGCCAAATCCGGATATGAATAGTGTTTTCTATCAAACTTTGTGTGTTTGCTGATAGCGCAGTTGAGGGCTCTTCCCATTTTGATTGTCCATTCTATCGCTTTTTTATTTGGGACAGGAAGAGCTCCAGGAAGCCCTAAACAAACAGGACACACTTGCGTATTTGGTTCTGCGCCTTCAACACCATTTGCGCACTGACAAAACATACCCGACTTTGTCTTCAGTTCAACGTGTATTTCAAGTCCTATAACTGGAACGTATTTTGTATCCATATTTTAAATTCAAGCTCAAAATTCAAATTCAGTCAAATTAAATTTTTACTCATCCAATTTTATTGAATTTTAATTTGTGATTTGAATTTTATTTCAAATTAATAACTCCCTTTTTTATGACCCCCATGAAATCGGTTTCCTTTTCGAATTGATAGGATGCATTCAATAAATCTGACTCACGGAAATAGTTTGCCATCAAATGAATACTCATCGGAAGACCGTTTCTGTCAAGTCCCGTTGGCAAGCTGATTCCAGGAATTCCAGCCATTGCGCCTGGTTCATTGAATTTATCCATTAATTCACCAAAGAAGGGATACTTCTCAAACTCACCTAATTTTAAGGCGGTGATAGGAGACGGTGTCCCAATGATAAAATCGACATCCTTAAATGCACGTTTGAAATCCTCGATAATGAGAGTCCTTACTTTCTGCGCTTTTTTAAAGAATGCATCATAGTATCCATATGAGAGAGTATATGTTCCGAGCATTCCTCTACGTTTTGCTTCACTGCCGAAAAATGTACGAGGGTTGCCATATCGGATACCGTCATAGCGAGATAGATTAGACATCACTTCTGCACGCTGAATAATGGTGTATACAGATATGGAATATTGTGGGGATAAAAGAGAGACTTTTTTTGTCTTGAATCCCATCTTTTCAAAAATCTTTATCGATTCTTCTAGAGATTTTTTTACATCTTCATCCAATCCCTCAAAATATTCTTCCGCAATGCCGATTGTATATGATTTTTTTTCTTTCATCTTTGAAAGATAATCTTCCGTTGGAACTGGAGAACTTGTCGCATCGTATTTATCATTACCCGCAATCGACTGGAAGATTAAGGCGGCGTCTTCAACGGAGAGCGCTAGCGGCCCAGGACAATCAAGTGATGAACCCATGGCTATCACTCCATATCGGGACACGCGTCCGTAAGTTGGTTTTAATCCGACAACTCCACTCCATGATGCAGGTTGACGAATGGACCCAGCAGTCTCGCTTCCAATACCACCTGGTGCCAAGTAACAGCTTACTGCGGCAGCTGTACCGCCTGATGAACCGCCAGGACTACGCGTAGTATCCCATGGATTTTTTGTTGCTCCATAATCCGATGTCTCAGTTGACGATCCATGTGCCCATGCATCCATATTAGTTTTTCCTAATAGTTCGTATCCAGCACCTTTTAGACGAGTTGTCACTGTTGACTCATAGGGAGGAATGAAATTATCAAGCACTTTTGCAGAGGCTGTTGTGCGGACACCTTTCGTACAAAAATTATCTTTGATAGCTAGAGGAATTCCAGACAAAGCCCCATCGACTACTGAATTTTCTGTTTTCTTTTGAATGGTCAGATAGGCATTTATTTGTGGATTGTGTTTTTCGATTCGTTTGCTGAAAAACGAAAAAACTTCATCCTTTGTTATTTTTTTTGTTTTGAGAAAACCTTTAATCTCCGTTATTGTTTTTCCAAGTAACATATGTGTGTATTAATTTACATTATTCTTTCAACGACAAATGCGTTTTCCTTGACATTCTTTCCGTTTGAGAAGGCTTCATCTGCCGTAAATTGCCGATCATTTTTTGTTCCATCCTCAAAGGTGACATTCGATAAATTAACAACTGAATTCGTCGGTTCGACATTGTCTGTATTCAATTCATTGAGATTTTGTACATAGTCGAGAGTTTGGCCAAATTGCACGGCATATTTTTCAATTTCCTCATTCGAAAGCGTGAGGCCCGCTAGTTTGGCAAGGTGCAGGACCTCGTCTTTAGAAATTAATTTAGTACTCATGATGAAGATTATACGATAAGTTTATTGAGTTATAAAGCTGAGGTTATGTTCCACCTTTTCAATAAAACCTCTCGTGCTTTTTTCTCAAAGATGTCCGGAGGTTGCTTCAACTCAATTTTCTCATCATATTTGACCCTGATTATTTTTTTTATGAAAAAGTCCGCGATGCTTGGATTCTTCGGGAGAAACGGTCCATGATAATAACACCCTATCGCATTTTTATATACCATTCCTTCATATCCATCTTTTCCATTATTTCCATACCCTTTGATGACTTTCGCGAATGGCTTTACTCCTGTGCCAAGGTATGATCTGCCGCCGTGATTCTCGAAACCGATGATGAGCTTATCGCTGACTGGAAGACCGATATTACCCATAAGCACCTCACCGACGGTATTTCCGATGCAGCGGGCCACGTTGGACCCAGGATGTACCGATTCCATATCAAATACTCCAAGCCCGATGATTTTTTTCCCTATTCCTGGTTCATATGATTTTCCCATAAGTTGCGGGGAGCCACAGACGAATAACGCGGGGGTATTGTTTTCTATTTTATTTTTCATTCCTTCCGCTTTTTTTCCTTGCAAATCTCTCATCACAAGTTCTTGTTCAATGTCTTGACTTCCCCCACCGAATATAAAGTCGATTTCTTCAAATTGATTTTCTGTAAAAGAAAAGTCAATCGGGATAAGCTCTGTTTTTATACCATATTGGGCACATCTTCTCCTGAAGTATAGTATGTTACCACGATCGCCATACGTACTCATCAGTTCTGGATACAGCCAACCGATATTTATTTTGAATTTATTTTCTATCATAAGAGAGCTCTCCCTTTCAATATCTTACGAACTTCCATCATTCCCGAATAGGTTGCAAGAATTACTATTGGCTGCGCGGAGGTGTGATTATCCACCAAATGTTCCAATGCTTTTTTAAGAGTGGGTTCGGCGATGAGTTTTGAATTTATTTTTATTCCTTGCTCGACGGTTTCCATCCGTATAGCCATGTCATATGTCCTGTCTCCAGAAACGACAACAGTTGAGGCATGATTATATACTCGATCAAATTCAACATCCCATATCCAAGAAACATCTGTCCCATCGGGGATTCTGTCATTGAGGATAATTCCGATATCAGTTTTTTCATTCCCCGCGATTTCATCGAGCGCATTAATTGATTGATTAAATCCAGCTGGATTTTTTGAGAGGATGATAATCCACTCTTTCCGAAATGCAGTAAGTCGTTCTTGACGCCCAAATGCGGGTTGAAATCCATCAAGTAACTCTCGTGCCTCTGTAAACTCTAGTCGACAGATTATATGTAAAACTGAGACTGCAGCGCGAATATTATATCTGTTATAAACACCCAAGAGTGTTGGTATCAGGTTAAGTGAATCACTCCACCGTTCTGGAGCAGAAAAACCACATTGCCTGCACGCATAATCTCCAAGATGGGAATAACTCATTGCAAAATAAATAAGCTTACTACCACATGCGGGGCAATGGACAGAATCGACATCATGAGGGATTTCTTTTTGGGACTTATCTTCTTTAGCAGAGCCAAAATACACTACCGGTAGTGCGGTCTGTTTACTCATATAGACAAGTCGTGGATCATCTCCATTGACGATGAGTGTCGTACTTTTTGAAAGCGAAGCTAACGCCCTTTGCCATCGTTTAACAATAGTATGCATTTCTCCATATCTATCGAGTTGGTCCCTAAAAAGATTAAGGAACAGTATTAAATCAGGATTGTGTATCTGCGATATTACTTGTGAAAAAGCATTCTCATCAAGTTCCAAAATGGCATAATCCGAGACGATTTGACCTTTTAATGAACTATTTTTTACCAACATCGATGCTACCCCATTGAGCAGATTTGCACCTTCAGGGTTACAAATCACTTTCAGTCCTTTTTTTTGTAACCCGTGTGTTATCAATGCGGTCGTCGTTGTCTTCCCATTTGTCCCTACTATAAGGATAAATTTCATTGTGTTTTTTTGTGCAAGATGACGAACAAATGAGGGATCAATATGCAGTGCAACCTCACCGGGCCAAGTCGACCCCGCCCCAAGATTGAGGGACTGAATGCACCAATCGACAAACTTTGCGAGAAACAGTGCTGGATAAAACATAACTAAGTGAAATTTAAGCTCTAAATTAAAATTCAATAGTTTATTTTGAATTTAAATTTAGAATTTGAATTTACATCTCCCTTAGCACTCGTATCCTTTCTTCAATCGGTGGGTGTGTACTGAATAAATTGACTAGCCAATCCCCTTTTCTTCCTTTTTTGAATGGATTACTGATGAATAAATGTGCGGTTGCGGTTGTTGCTCGTTTCATTCCACGGGGAAAAGCAGAAATTTTCTCAAGTGCTGATGCAAGACCTATCGGTCTCCGTGTCAAAAGCGCAGCATCAGCATCTGCAAGATATTCGCGCTTCCGGGAAATCGCAAGCTGGATGAGTGTTGCAGTTAGGGGGGCGATAACAAGCGCTACGATAAGAAGAATGAATAAAAAAGGGCTTCTTCCACCATTTCTGTCGTCGTCCCGATCATCTAATCGTCCCCACCACATACTCCGCATTATCCAATCGGCAACAAGCGAGATTGTCCCAACAAGTACAGATACAACAGTCATCACAAGCATATCGTAATTTTTTATATGCGATAGTTCATGCGCGATTACTCCTTCCAGTTCCGCCCTGTCCATAATCTCAAGTAATCCTGTTGTTGCACAAACGACTGCGTGTTGAGGATTCCGTCCAGTCGCAAAAGCGTTGGGACTTTCGTCATTCACCACATACAATTTTGGCATAGGAATCCCAGCAGCAATCGACATATTTTCTCCTGCTGTATAAAAATTGAAGTGTTTTTCTTTTTCGGCTGGTACGGCTCCAACAGAAAAAAGGACGAGTGAATCGGAAAAATAGTAGCTCCCGACTGATGTGATGAGTGAAATGATTATTCCTAAAGTAAGATATGAATTCCCATCTCCATAATAAAGGCCGATAAGATAGAAAAACCCTGTAAAGAGTGTAATAAACAATGCGAATATAAGAAACGTCTTTTGTTTATTCGATGAAATCTGAGAATAGATGGTCATTACTGCTTTCAGCGAATTAGAATTTTACGTCAATCTTTTTTCTTTCTTCTTCAGTTGCGGCAAAGAATTCCGCTATCTTGAATCCAAACATGTTTGCCACTATGTTCCCAGGAAATAGCTGTACCTTGCTGTTGAACTCAAGAACATTGGAATTGTAAAACTGACGTGAATATGCCACCTTATCTTCCGTATCCTCAAGCTGTCTCTGTAAGTCTTCGAAGTTGGTATTCGCTTTCAGTTCTGGATAGGCTTCTGCGACTGCAAAAAGCGATTTAAGGGCGCCAGAAAGCTGATTGTTCGCATCTGCTTTCTCTGTCAGGGTATCCGCTTTCATAAGCGAGCTTCGTGCTTTTGTGACGTTTTCAAATACTTCCTTTTCGTGCTTTGCATACCCTTTTACCGTCTCAACAAGGTTTGGGATGAGGTCAGCTCGTCGTTTTAGCTGGACATCGATTCCTGAAAGTGCCTCTTGAATACGATTACGTAAGATGACAAAACCATTGTATGATCCAATGAGATAAAAAACAAGCAATACCGCAAGTCCTATTAATATGAATCCTGTGCTTATCATAGATGTAAAGATGAATTAGTAACTCAACTAATGACTTCATTATAGCATGTATATTATATTTTGATTTTTACCATACGGTGTGATACTATACAAGCAAGTTGTAGCGCCCCATATCAATGAACACACCATCAGTATATTCAACAGATTATCAGCATGCAATCCTGATTCTTATCAAAGAAAAACTCCCATCATTTATTGTAGGATGTCTCGTCGTAAGTCTTCTTTCGTATACATTGATAAGAAAACTAGGGATCAAGGTTGAAACAGCAAAAGTCCATGAACAAAGTAAGCCTCAACAGATTGACGTTACTGAAGTGAAGACCTATACGGTCAAAGCAGGTGATGATTTGTGGGTAATCGCGGAAAAAATGTATGGATCGGGATTCAACGCGGAAGATATCGCCAAAGCAAATAAATTAGTCGAACCATACACTCTCACAGAGAATCAAATCTTGATAATCCCATCAATCGCATCAAAAAAACCAACCATTGGAGATATCACAGAAAAAGCAGCTCAGACAAAGAAAATAACGGAATATGTTGTCCTTCCCGGGGAATATCTCTGGCAGATTGCTGAAAAAGTATATGGCGATGGTAACCAGATGAGCAAACTCATCGATGCAAATAGAATTCCTTATCCCTTCAATGTTGAAGAGGGCCAAAAACTCCTCGTGCCATAAGTACTTTTTGGTATACTTCATTTTATTGCGGGTATAGTACACCGGTAGTATGCATCCTTCCCAAGGATGAGAAGAGGGTTCAATTCCCTTTACCCGCTCACAAACGG
>JAVHSH010000019.1:0-3530 GCA_036172095.1 Patescibacteria group bacterium | reverse complement strand
TTTGGAATTTTAATCCAATAATAGTAAGTCCAACCTGTTCAAATCGCTTTGTGATCGTACCGGAAAGTCCGCGTTGTACGGCGTCTGGTTTGATGATAATGAGTGCCTTTTGTTTTTTCATAGTTATTTAGATAAATACAAACTGTCAACTTCACGAACGTAGCTTTCAAATTTTTCATCCTTGAACCAATACTTTATTTCTCGTTCCGCTTCATCAACACTTCCCGATGCGTGAACAAATGTCTTCACGACACGGTCAAGAGTTGAGGAAAGTGTTGAGGAGTCGTATGAATATGTCGCGTGTAACGTGCCTGGCTCTGCAAGAGCAGGAATAGTATGTCCACGGAGTTTTCTCGCAACGGTTACTGCGTTTGGTCCTTCAAAAACCATTGCAACGATTGGTCCCTCTTGCCAGTATTTGATGAGGCGATCATAGACAAATTGACCAAGCTTAGCTGGATCTTCCGTTCCCATTATTTTTTGCACGTCCGTTCCTGCTTGCTTGAAGCTTGCGAGAGTCTTATTTCCCATTTCAGCAATCCATTCTGGAGTTCCAGGATAATGATTTTTTATCACCTCAGCTTCTGGCTTTACCATTTTAGCAGCAAGCAGTTTTAATCCTGTTTTTTCGAATGTTTCGATAATCGTTCCGATCATGGCACGTTTGACGGCGTCTGGTTTGATGATAAGAAGTGTTTTCTCCATATATTACAACGAATTGATAATAGTTAATAATTCCGCGGTGACTTTTTCCTTTGCTTGTTCGCCATTTACGCGAATCCATCGGGCCCAAACGCTTCGTTTTACCAGGTCTTTGTATTTTTCATACGTCCGTCTGATAAACGAATGATCATTTTCACGGAAATTTTTTTCCTTATCTTCTCCATACTTCCATTTGATTGCGGTGTCAGGCGAAACGTCCAAGTATAGCACAGCATCCGGCTTCATAATAGAAAAATCTTCTGCATATCGGACCGCTTTTTCTTCGCTGAATCCTTCAAGCGTCTGATAACAGAGTGTTGTCGAAAAATAGCGGTCTGCAATGACGACATGATCTTTCATTTTCTCCTTAATAAGCTCTTTGTCGAATATGAATTGGAGCGTATAGAGAAGAAACTGTTCATCTGCAGAGTGCTTCACTTTATTTTCATACAAGAAATCTCGGATCATTTTGCCGACAGGAGTGTCGTAGTGAGGGAATTTGATGTAAAAAGGCTTTTTTCCGGCTTTTGTTAGTGCTTCGATGAGGGCTGTTGCCTGTGTTTCGCAGCCTGCGCCATCGATTCCTTCGATTACGATAAACATAGTTGTATAATTATACCTGATTCCAGTCCCCGTAGTTCAACGGATAGAACGAGCCCGTCCTAAGGGCCAAATGGTGGTTCAATTCCGCCCGGGGACACCAGCTTCACTCGTTTCTCCGCATCATTATGCTCTCCAGCTTGTATTTAGCCTATAATAATGGTATAATTACACACCTATATATGGGTCAAAAAAGTGAAACGGGTATTGCAATGAGCGCTTTAAGCGCTATTCCTATACCTTCACAAATTCTAGAAAAGAATTCTCCAGAATTGCATGGACTAGTCAAACTATATCGGTATTTAGGCCCAGCGCTTCTTGGTCTTACCGGATATGGCGCATTAGCCCTCCTTAATGCAATGGCAGATACGGGTGAAGGCGATATGAAGGTAAAATTTGTCAGGTCTGCTGCAAATATCCTCTTTTCTCTTGTACAAATAGAACCAACAACATCGAGTAATATGGCTGAAATAGGAGCGCGAGCGATAGCATCTGGATTGATGATAGGATCTGGTGGGGGTGCAATATCTATGTTACGAAACCGCAATATTCACAGTAAAGAAAGAGAAGCGAGTATTCTCGAGATCGCAGCTTCAGGTGAGGTAATTCAAGAAGACGTGATCATCGGTGGTGAAAGCGATGAAGATGTGCCACAACTTGTGGTAAATAACCATTGTGTCGTGGTTGCAGAAAAAACAAATCCATTCATAAATGAGTTGGGTGGTAAAATGTTGGAAGAGCAACGTAGCACTGTGTTGATAGGTGCTAAACATTTTCCTTATGCAAATAGAAAAGCTGGAAAAGTATTGTGGCCTGTATGGATTAATACGGAAGATTCTAGTAATCGAAAAGTCCAAAAAGTGGCTAATTTTGAAAATGCAAATGAACTGATTGTATTTACTCAAAAAAAAGACAATCTATTTCTAGTTGATGCAAATAATTCGGATGAGATGGGAATATCGGTTACACAAGCACTTGAAACAATTGTTGAGGCGTACCATCAAAAACCAAAAGGATTAAAAGATACTCTTTCAACACTTCTTTTTCTGCCTTCAAAAGGTCCTGTCCATATTCCTAAAGTAGGAGATATAGATCCAGAAACTTATCTATTAAAACATGGAGTGCCCAATGGGGCCGTAAAAATTAACTATATAGATGAACTAATTACGAATAGTGAGGAAGTAAAAGCAAATATTTCAAAAGGAGCTAAAATAGCAAAAGTGGCGGACGAAAAATATGATAAACGTCTAGATCCATTTATTGAGAAATTAGGAGGAGAAAGCTGCGAAGACCCAAATGAAGCCGACGTTGTACTTGTTTACTCAAAGAATGACAATGACGTGAACTTTCAAGCAACAGCGGCATCTGATACTTTCAATAAAACGACGATTGCCTTTTTAGATACTGAAGAGTCTTTAGCAAAGTTTAAGAAAAAAAGTAACGTAGTCCCAATATGTATTCAGACATTAGTAAGCGAAGCGATACAGAGGTTCGAAAAGCAGAGACTAGTAGAACACCCCCCAACTCAAGCATTTGATGAAAAACCAAACACTATTTTAGCAAAAGTACTTGAACCAGTCTTGGTGAACAAATTAACAAATGGATTCTTACTTGAAACTGTTGCTGCGCTTAATATATTTAAAAACATGAGAAAAGGAGAATTGGAACGAATTCTTTCACTTCTTCCGGAAGTGTCTGCAAAGATTGAAACTAGTGAGGGAACATGGCTTTCTCCCATGATTTTTTTGGCTTACGTCCTTGCTCAATTTAACAGGGAAACACGAATAATCATGAATGATAAAATAGCAGCTTTGAAAGCGAGAATGCTTAAATGGGAGAATTTGCCAATCCCAGAAGAAAGAAAAGATTTTAAAAGAAGATTTCATGATAAACATAAATATCATGGCTTATCCAGTACAGCACTTATTGTTGAAGATATGAAAGAGGCGGGATTATCTTCAACAGTTGATAGGGTAGCAGCTGCATATTTCCACACAAAAACGCCAACGACAGAACAATTAGAAGAAACGCGTCTCATTCTTGAAGCGAGTTATCAGCTTGGGTTGGTATTTAAAACAAATGTACGTTTACCTTGGGAAACAAAAGATGATTCACCCAAAACGGTCTATGCTCGATACGACGCAATCCCAATAAAGGAAAGCTTGGATATTATCGGTGTATGACGTTTTCTGCTACAATGGATATATGCCTCATCATTTGAAAAACGC
>JAVHSH010000018.1:0-3569 GCA_036172095.1 Patescibacteria group bacterium | reverse complement strand
TTCATCCAAAATATAATCAAAATAAGCCCAACCGCTGCACGAATAAGGTTTGCATAACTTACAATGCGCATTGTTGCATGAAACTGACTGTTAAGCGGTTTAAGCAAAATAGCATCAAACTCTCCTCTGTCAATAACACGGGAAAACGCATCAAAATTCCGAGAAAATAAGAAGTGGAATATGCCAAGCACCATAAAATACCCGAACGTGAGAAGAATCATGTCATCCTGTGTCCATCCAAAAAACGTTCCACGCTTTCCTGTCAATAATACTATCCAGATTATCTGGAATGCTCCCCAACCAAGAGCTGAGATGATATTATTAATAAAATTTGCACGATACGTCAATAAATAAACGAAATTAATCTTTAAAATTGCTATATATATGCGTAAATAGCGTTTCATAGGTTATTGCCCAACAGCAGTAAACTCTTTAATTCCCTCTCTCCACAGATAATGGTGTGCTAACAATAAAACACAAAGCCATATGCCCTGAACTCCAATTATATGCAGCAGATCAAAAACTTCCATAGGCTTCATGAGTGTCACGATTGGATAATATCCACTATACGCAAATGGCAAAAAATGAGCTATCGATCTCATAAATGGTGGATACCACTCAAGCGGCATAACTGCGCCGGAAAACACAATCGACAAAATTGTCATTAATTCGTAAAATCCTCTTATATCTTTAAACCAAAAGGATAGATATGCAGAGCTAAGTTTAAATGTAAAAGATATTAAATACCCAAGCGTAAAAATAATGAAAACAAATGGAATATGCTCCGGTCGTAATACAATAGAAAGACGTCCGTTAAACAAGACAAAAAAAACACCAATAATTACAATTGCATAAAACGACTGCAAAACACGATATGGTGTCTCTGAGAGAAGTTGTATCCAATAATAGGGAACCGGTTTTGTCAGGTAGTTCACTAGCCTCCTTGTTTGATATCAACATCTGCAACTTCTACTTCTACGTGGGATGTTGTGAGAAGTCCACCTATTGTCATCAAAATATAGTAGGTTGTGATGTAGCTTAGTTGCTCATTTGATCCTGACCAAAATAAAATAAGAGTAAGGTTATTTGACATTGGAATTAGAATCCATAAAAAAGACCTGAGTCTATATTCAAACGTCCGCTCAAAATAAAGAGCCATCATGCGTAGCCACCTCATACCTTTGATGAAGAAAATATACCACTGATAATCTCTTCTATCTGCGGTTCTTCGATAGTCAAATCGATCACTGGGTAATGAGAAAGAATATAACCTGTTACTGTTGCGACTTGATCTTTATTCACTTCAAGTGTCGCATTGGTCCCATCCATCGAAAGAAGTTTCCCTCTTTTTGCCAGCTCGTCTGATGGAATGGGCTTTTCAAATATAACGATTATTTTTTTTAGTTGGGTATGTTTAGATACGACCGTGTCTAAACTTCCATCATAGAGAATTGTCCCGTGATTGATGATAATGATACGTTTGCAAAGCTCCTTTACATCATCCATATAATGACTTGTTAAAAGAATGGTTGCTTTGTATTTCTCATTATATTGTCGAACAAACGAACGTATTTTTTGCTGCATTACAATATCAAGTCCTATTGTCGGCTCGTCCAAAAAAAGAATTTTTGGCCTATGGAGAAGTTGCGCAACTAGCTCACATTTCATGCGTTGGCCAAGCGAAAGTTTGCGCACTTGTACGCGCAATATTTCTGTCAAATCCATTAGTTCTGAAAGCTCTTCTAAAGTGTCTTTAAACTGCTTTTCAGGGATATCATATATTTCCTTGTATAAAAGATATGATTCAATAGCTGGGAGATCCCACCAGAGCTGACTTTTTTGTCCCATGACAAGCGATATTGAATGAAGAAACGTATGATTGCGATCGAATGGCGTGTGTCCCAGAATAGAAATATCGCCTGAAGTCGGACAGATGAGGCCCGAAAGACATTTGAGCGTTGTTGTTTTTCCTGCGCCGTTTGGACCAATAAATCCAACCAATTCGCCCTGTTCTATTTCAAATGATATGTCGTTGACAGCCTTTGATGCTTCGTATTTTCGGGAAAATAATGAACGGATAGACCCAGCTAAACCGGGCTCTTTTTTGTAAATTTTGAAATGTTTTGAGAGATGGGAAACAGAGATGGTAGCCATAGATGAAGTATATGCCGAAATCAACCATTTAGCAATGTATATAAGTCACCCAGCAGATAAAGCGATCCGGTTACGACAACATCCGTTTTGCAATCATAAACAAAATCCCTCACCTTCTTTATTTTCTCGATGATGGTGATATTTGTAAATCCTAATTGAAACATCTCTTCTTGAATAATTTCCGGGTCTGTTGAAAAATGAAATAAATCTTGGTGTTCGCTAAAGATTGTTGTGATAATGATTTTTTGAGCGAATGGTATGATGAAGCGGAGCATTTTTTTGTAGTCTTTCCCCTTCTTAAATGCAATAACGAACGTGTATTTTTTATTCTTTTCAACCGCAGATAACGCTTTAAGGAACGCCTTCATTTTTTGCTCATTATGTGCGCCGTCCAGGATTATTTTTTTATTATTCAGTCGGAATATATCCATCCTTCCTTTGAATCGCAGTGATGTAGCACAATGCCGAATTTTTTCCATATCAATCTCAAAATGGTCGCGCTTTCCAAGGAACAGTACTGCGGCAAGCGCCAGAGCACCATTTTCCGCTTGATGAATACCAAAGAGTCCTATTGTTATGTTTTTATACTCAATACCATCCCAAACAAACGTAAATTGTGTTTTTTCGCCATGAATTGAAATATGTTTTATATCGTTCTTTTTGACCATAAGCAATCGGGCATTTTTTTTCTGAGCAATCGACTTTACGACTTTTTCGGCACTAGGCGTTTGAAAAATCGAGATCATGCTTCCCTTTTTCGTGCAAATTATCGCTTTCTGATAGGCGATCTTTGCAGGTGTGTTTCCAAGGACCTGTATATGATCCAGACCGATCTTTGAAATAATGGAAAGCTTGTCTATGCGGTCTATGATATTTGTACCATCATATTTACCTCCCAGTCCCACTTCAATCACCATATAATCAACCCGTTCTTGAGCGAAGATATAATATGTCAGGCCAACTAGTACTTCAAAATAGGTAATCATCCCCAATGAGGAGTTCTTCATCTTTTCAATCATCGGAGCAATTTCCTCAAAATATCGTATGTATTTTTTCTCATCAATCAGCGTATTATTTATCAATGCCCGTTCCCGAATATCAAGCAAATGGGGAGAAAGATGAAGGCCAACTTTGAATCCAAGTGTACATAAAAAGGAGCTTATCATGAATGAGGTTGAGCCCTTTCCGGAGGTCCCTGCGACATGGATACAAGGAATTTTATTTTGAGGAGAACCAAGGAGGTTTAGAAATTCTTTCGTCCGTGAAATTCCCTCTTCTCCAGGAAAACGAACCTGGGTAGAGCTGGGAATGAATTTTTGGAGATACTGTTCAATATCACTAATTGAAGAAAACATGTGTGAGCCCACTGGGACTCGAACCCAGAACCAATCCCGACTTCTCGGGACTGCTCTACC
>JAVHSH010000017.1:0-15765 GCA_036172095.1 Patescibacteria group bacterium | reverse complement strand
AATAGATTTGGGAAGATTAAGTCAGATATGAAGACAGAACTGCTACAAAAAGCTCGCACGGAGAATCATCGATATATCGAGGATTACTTTCCTCGGAGGGCGCTGCAATCTGAAGTAAAGACATATGTATTTTTTGATTACTACTTACGTAAGAAATAGCTTCATTATATCTGTTACAATTAATTCCTTATGTCGCTTGCAGAATATTTGTCCGCTCATCCAAAAAAATACCTTATTTTTGATCTTGACGAAACGCTTGCTAAATTGAATATCGATTGGTCAACAATCAGACGTGAACTATTTGATTTTGTGGCAACGTTTGATGAGCCTCTTTCAAAATCGGTTCCCTTTGTATCCAAAGCAGGAATTGAACTTTCAAACAAAGCGGCAAAAAAATATGGGAAGGAAGTTGCAAAAAAAATACGAGCATATGTTGAGAACTACGAAGTTACTCACTATTTTGACTACACACCCAACACTGAGTTGATTGATTTTATACGAAATAATAAACAGACGTATGTCTATTATATGTGGACAAGTAATGGAACGCAAACAATACAGGATTTCTTGGGGAAAGAATCGCTTGTTCCCTATTTTTCACGGATTGTGACCCAAAATGATGTCTGTTGCATCAAACCTGAAGCAGAGGGATTTGCTTTATTTCATACCCAGGGAGAACCACTTTCTTCCTACCTCATGATTGGCGATAGTCCGTCGGACGAAAATGCAGCGAAAAATGCCGGGATTGAGTTTTTCAAAATTGATTATTTTTCGCGTCAATAAGCTCTATCTATTGGTATTGACTTTAATTTTTTGCCGTTCTACAATAGCATTGCCATGAAGAGATTGTTTGCGCTCATAAACAAAAATCTGAACAACGTCTCCCTGCTTCATACTGATACATACAAAAAAATAACTGCCCCGATGATTACGATTTCACGAGAACGGGGCTCCGGAGGCAGACCTATTGCCTATTTGGTCGCAAAAATACTGGGGAATCCTTGGCAGGTATATCATAAAGATATCGTCGATGAAATCGCCCGAGAAACAACCTTTGACGCCGAAGCCATTTCAAAACTTGATGAATCGAAGAGCTCGGTAATATCTGAACTTTTAAATTCAATTTTTGGGAAAAAAATGCTTACGATGAATGCATATTATAAGCACCTTCTTCATATCCTTGCCTCAATTGGTTCGAAAGGTCGCTCAATCGTCATCGGGCGAGGGGCAAACTTCCTTTTCCCGAATGCACTAAAAGTCCGTATCGTTTCTGACATGCAATCCCGTGAACAAGCGATGATGAAATATGAACACATTTCCCTCAAAGAAGCTAAGCAACAAATTGAGCTATCCGATAGGGAGCGAAATGAATTCAGCATCTCTCTATTTCAACATGATCAACGAAAAGCACATCACTACGATGTCGTTATCCGGACCGGTCCGGATATTGATGTTGAAGAAGCCGCAGACATTATTGTCCACCTCGCAAAAATGAAGTTTAAGATATAAAAAAAGAGCGGTATTACCCGCTCTTCTTTGTTTATTTACACAATGATTACACCTCTTCTTCTATCTCTATACCAACGGACAAACCCATTGAGGAGGCGATAAAGACACTTTTTATCTGTGCCTTTCCGACTGTATCAATAAACGCCTGTGCATTCTCTACAAGATTTTTTGAATCATAGCTTACTTTACCGATCATTTGGTGAATGATAGGAAATTTTGGCTCTGTCTTCCAGCGAAGTGTCCCTTTCATGAATTTCTTAGCTACTTCCTCAGGTGTTGTTGAGACAGTTCCTGCCTTTGGATTCGGCATCAAGCCTTTTGGACCGAGGACTTTCGCAAAGCGGGCGAGTTTACTCATGAACGATGGATGAGTGATGAGAACATCAAACTCAATCTTTCCGTTTGCAAGTTGTTCAAGTACTGTGTCACTAACAATTGCGACTCGTACAACTTTTCCTGTGGAATGAGGAAGCTCAACCTCTCCTCGAAGACCTGTTTTTACGACGTTCATGTGCAAATCGACAGACTCATCGAACGCTGCATATTTCGCTTTTTTCAAAAGTTCGACTGCATCTGCTAATTTCATCATCTTCTTCTCTCCTATTTTCTTTTTCGCTTCAAGATATTTCTTTCCTCTTACTTTTTTTGAAACATTCTTTTTTGGACCTTTTTCTTCTTTTTTTACCTCTACTACGGTCTCAACGACTGCTTTTTCTTCTGTTTTTTCCTCTTTTTGCTGTTTATCGATGTCGGCGAGCCCGACAATTTGTTTTCTATTTTTTCCCATGGATTATTCTATAAATATAATAATTATAATTCTGTTTCAACACCCATACTGCGGGCTGTTCCAGCAATGACTTTCTTTGCTGCTTCCATATCGTTTGCATTCATATCAGGCATCTTTTCTGTTGCAATTTTCTCAATTTGAGCTTTTGTGAGCTTGCCGACTTTTTCTGTGTTTGGTTTTCCTGAAGCGACTGAGAGACCAAGTGTCTTCTTGATCATTGCTGCGACTGGAGGAAGTTTTGTGATGAACGTGAATGTTCTGTCCTTATAGACTGTGATGACAGCTGGAATGACATTGCCTTTCAATTTTGCCGTTCGTGCATTATATTCTTTAATAAACTCCATGATTGGGACTCCATGTTGACCCAATGCTGGTCCAACTGGTGGCGCCGGTGTTGCTTCTCCTGCTGCTAAGTTCAATTTAAGTTGTGCTTTTATTTCTTTTGCCATATATTTGAAAATGTTAATTATATATATCTCGTGTTAGAGTTTTGCTACCTGTAGGAAGTCGAGTTCCACAGGAGTCTCACGATCGAAGATTGACACAAGAACACGAACCTTGCCCTGTTCGTCATCCACCGCATCAATCGTTCCAAGGAAATCCGCGAATGGACCTTCTGTAATCTTAACCGCTTCACCAACACTGAATTTTGTTTTAAACTTTGGTTGCTCTTGTTGAACGAACTTCATGATTGCTTCAACTTCCTTGTTTGAGATAGGAGTTGGTTTCAGTCCTGCACCCACGAACCCGGTGACGCCTTCTGTTGTACGCACGACTAGCCATGAATCATCATTCAGAATCATTTTTATCAAAATATATCCAGGAAATACCTTTTCAGTTGCTTTTGCTTTTTTCCCTTTTTTGATGACGACAATATCTCTTGTTGGGACGACAATATCGAAGATACTGTCTTCAACACCGAGACTCTTTATGCGCTGAAGGAGTGCGAGTTTTACCTTATTTTCATATCCGGTTTGGATATGTATAACGTACCACCTTGCATCAGCTCCCACCGCAGTTGCTGTTTTAAGCGCTTCTTTTTGTTCTTGTTGGACTGTTGTGTCCATATCCGTTCAATAAAATAAAATAAATAATGAAAAATTATCGTGATTTTGCCAATAGTTCAAGACCCTTTGTCAACAGAACGTCAATTATACCGATATAGACTCCAATAATCAAGGATATCCCTATGACGATGACGGTAAGCCGAACTGTCTCTTCTCGTGTTGGCCAGGTAACTTTTTTCAATTCTTCAACAATTCCATTGGCGAACTGTGTTTTCAGAAGTGGTTTTGCCATATCTGCTTATTGTAGCATATATTTTCAATTATAATGATTGAATATGACGGCAGAATTGATTCATTCACTCATTCTTATCGGCTGTATTGTCCTTTCTTTTATTTTGCCTCAGACCGCTCTTGCTGAGTACAACATCGAGATTGCTGCATTTCTGTTTATAGTCTTCTTTATTGCTCGGCGTTTCTCTTTTTTTTCAAGAAGAACACGACTCTTTGAGAGCTCCCTCTTTACACTCATTATCTTGGGGATAATAAATACGACAGGCGGGCTTCAATCGCCCTTCTTTTTTCTCATTCATTTCCTTCTTTTTGCGCTCACGCTCCTCCTTGAACCAATCATCCCCATAATCGTCACTCTTGTCCTTATGTTGTTTTATCTGACAACCCTCCACAATCAAACGACCTTTCTGCAACTGCTCCCCATCTTTTCGCTCGCGCTCATGACGCCTTTTGCGATGATCTTAGGGAATGAGTATGAGGAAACGAAACGTCTCAAAAAATCCATGTCGGAACAAACGGAAAACACCTTTCTATTCCTCTCGCTTATGCTCAAAAATCACCTCAAGGAAATGAAGATGCTCCTGGAAAACTTCCGAGGTGACCGCGAACTCACTTCCCTCAAACGACATGTCGACAATACCGAGAGACTCATTGACATGTTCGAGAAACAAGAATGAATACCCGAACCATTACCATCCTACTGTTAACTATTGGTTTTCTACTTTTAGCTCGAAACATCTTTGCGGTTAATATGAACTCACCGCAATATCGAATTCAGTTTGGAACGGTGAATAGTGGAGGAAAAGCGATGACCAATGCAGACTATAAATTAAATACGTCCGTAGGTCAGACCGCAGCGAAAGAGTTCCAGGCAAGTGGATATATTGTCAAGGCAGGATTCCAATATATCTATACGAGGATTCCCTTCACATTTTCACTTTCATCAATACAAGTAAGCCTGGGAACATTGATTCCCAGCGTCCCATCAACAGGAAACATAACATTGAGAGTTTCGTTTGGGGCAGCTGGACAATATATTGTTACCGCCCGTGCTGATAAACCGCTAGCAACAGCCTCACTAGCTAACACAATTCCATTCACTGGATGCGATGGGGGCCCTGATACTTGCACGACAACACTTGCAAAACCATGGACTCTGACGACCGCATATGGATTTGGATATGACATGACGGGAGAAGACATCCCAGCCGATTTCATCAATAGTACTTATTTCAGGCCATTTCCCAATTTGCTTCTCTCTGAAGCGCCAGCTGTCGTCATGCAAAGTACCAATGTCACAGCAGACATCACCCCAACGCCGTTTCCCGCATTTACACCGGCTCCAATGCTCACGGGAGCTCCTCATGATGTGACTCATCAAGCGGTAATCACTATGAAGGGAAATGTTTCGAATTTCCAGGCAGGTGGAACGTATTCGACAATTATTCGATTTTTAGCAACACCATCGTTTTAATGAAAAATATAGTTCAAAGTTTAAAGTTTAAAATTCAGAAAGAAACAATAAATAGAAGTGCTAAATTTGTGGTTATATCTCTCTTGCTTTTAACTTTTAACTTTAGACTTTTAGCTTATGATGTCTCTGCCCAGCAGGTCACCCTTTCCCTTGATCCACCGATTGTCCAAGCAAAAATAAAGCCGGGAAAATCGATACTTATCGCTTATACGGTCGAGAATAAGGGGGACCCATTGAATCTTCAATTCCTTATTCGCCCGTTCGAGCCTGTTGGACAACAAGGTTCGCTCACCCTTCTTCCCCAGCTGGAAGGACCTATCCAATTTAATCTTGAAAATGCCGATGTCGTTCTCGAAAAACCTTTTTTCTTTGCTTCAAAAGAAAAAAGGCAGGCAGTTGTGCGCGTATTTGTCCCTCAGGGAATCCCTGACGGCGACTATTATTACATGCTCCTTGCCGAAACCGTCCCAGCATTTTCATTGGGTGGACAATCAGCAGGAGTTGCATCGGCCTCCCTCGGTTCTCCCCTCCTCATATCTGTAACAGACTCAGGTATTACTCAGACACAAGCGCAGATTGCGGAATTTTCATTCCATCCCGATAATCTCGTGACTTTCGGAAATAAGAAATTCCATATTGTCGATAGTTCAGACACAGTTTCAATTGTTGGTTCTATACGGAATATGGGCATCCATCTACTCCAGCCGGGAGGGACGATAACTCATCAATTCGGCAGTTCAAAAAACGAATACTCCATCCTTCCCCAGAATATACTAAGCAACTCCCAACGTATCCTGAAAGTAAGCTCTGAACAACAAAATGTTCCCGGAACGACACTCTCCCTCTCCTCCCTGTCTATTGGATCTCATGCGGTACGAGCCGCAATCACATTCGGAGAGGATGGAACAGTTCAGTATAAAGAACTAACGTTCATCGCACTTCCCATTCGTTTCATGAAAACAGTCGGCATCGCAATTGGATTCGTCTTGTCCTATTTCCTCATCCAGTTCCTCACGAGAAAAAAGAGCCATAAACACAAAGAGCGCTAATGCTTCAATTTAGAGCTTTATGATAGAACTTTCATGTCGAATTGTCGCTTATAATCCCTTGTGTGTATTTGGGTAGTCTGCTATTTGTCATTATATGGAGGGACTTATCAAGTCGTTTCAACCATTCATAAAAAAATATGCTGTGGAGTCTTTTCTTATCTGTGTTGCTTTTTGTATCGGTGGAGTATCCCTTCTTTTATTCCTCGGTGAAAAGAATACAAAAAATACTGATACGATAATCCAGACAAGCACGCCCCCATCGCAGAAAAATACAGAAATCGTCGTTGATGTCTCAGGTGCTGTCAAAAATCCATTTGTATATTCATTCCACACTACCGCTCGTTTTATTGATGCAATTCAAAAAGCAGGAGGTTTGACGGATGAAGCCGACGCTGCATTCGTAACTCGAAATATAAATTACGCACGTATACTTTCTGATCAAGAAAAAATATATATACCTTTTCTTTCCGATACCATGAATGGAGTCGTTGGAGAGAATAAACGGATTATCGAGTATATCCAACCAAACACGTTTTCAAATACATCTAGCGAGTCAAAAAGCATTAATATCAATACAGCGTCCTCCCTTCAGCTCGATCAACTTCCCGGTGTCGGAAAGGTACAGGCAGATGCAATCTTCAAAGGAAAGCCATATTACGCATTAGATGACCTCATAAAGAACAAGATTATCCCCCAATCGACCTACGAAAAAATCAAGGAGTTGATCAGTGTTTATTGACTATCATGAATTTTTTACTCACACAAGCACTCATCGGGATTAACAACTCATTTCATGAACCATATGCATCCTTATTGAAAGGCCTTGTGTTCGGTCTCCCCATCCAGATTGACCCTTCGCTTAAAACCGCAATAATTCAAAGCGGATTGGCTCATCTTGTTGTTCTTTCAGGAACGAACGTTACGCTGCTTGCCTCCCTTTCCGAAAAATTATTTTTTTCGTTAGGGCGAAAAACCGGAACAATACTACAACTCCTATTTCTTGGCATATTCACCTATATGGTCGGACTTCAAGCGCCACTTATACGGGCGCTTATTATGTTTATATGTACTGTCGTGTGTTATACGACAGGACGACCCTCGTACATTATATGGAATCTATTCCTTTCAATACTTTGTATTGCATTATTCTGGCCGGATTGGATTACAACGATTTCGTTTCAACTTTCTGTCCTTGCAACAATTGGGATCATCGTTTCTGGAGCCATTAAGGATCATTTTTCGATTGAACTACCATTCTGGGCAGAGGTCCTATTTGAATCATGGGTCGTTTTTCTTATAACAACTCCCCTGACGGTCTTTCAATTCAAAAGCATCTCACTTGTCGGTCCTATCAGCACGGCACTTGCATCATGGATCGTTGTCCCAATCATGGTTGGGGGGATACTTATTTCACTTCTCTATCTTTTAGTACCATTTATCGTTCTTCCTCTTGCAAGCGTAATTTATGTGGGACTGCATTACTTATTGTGGATTATCCAGACGTCAAGCCAAATTCCTTTTGGCTATTTTTCATGGAAATAGATACTGTCAGGAAAAAAATAATTACAGTAGTACTTATTGCGAGCTTTCTCATCTTCCAATACATATCAACACGTACATATAAGGCAATATTTTGTGATGTTGGGCAAGGAGCTGCGACATTTTTTTCTCTCGGCTCAACTCAAATTCTCGTAGATACAGGAGCAGACGGACGTGTCCTCTCCTGTATCGGGAAATACATGCCGTTTTTTGACAGGACGATAGAGTTTATTATCATCTCCCATAACCAGACAGACCATGCAGGCGCTCTTTTTCTTCTTTCGCAGAGATATACGATACAGCATATCATCGGTCCACCAGAACTCCCAAAATTGCCGAAGAATATCCCAACAACATCCGTCACTAATCCTGTCTACTTTGCGGTTGACCATACTCAATTTACAGTTTTTAAGGCTTCTCAAAGCTCTAAAGATATAAATGAGTCCGCCAATGTCGTCACCGTTACCTCCCCTCACCAGACCATTTTCCTTACTTCCGACATCAACGGGCTCGAATTGAAACGACTCATGCCGCGCACATGTACTATCCTGGAGATACCCCATCACGGCTCCAAGTATGGCATATATCCTGATTCACTTTTGTTAGCACACCCTACCCTTGCAGTGATAAGTGTCGGGAAAAAAAATACCTATGGCCATCCATCAAAAGAGGCGTTGGATATACTGAAAGCCAAGAAGATACCGGTATGGAGAACTGACTTACAAGGAGAGCTCGTTATAGATTTGTAAAGTGGCTGAAGACGGCACTTTTGGTTTTAAGCAATTCGAAGCAATATGCAAAGCACGTGACATTTATGCCATCAAAACTTTAGGGTGGGTGGGGAAAACGAAGCATAAGGCGTCACTGCTGGTATATGCGAGAATTGCTAGATTTGTATACGACGATACACAAATCAAAGATATATATGTGAAGTGGTGTTTACGAAAGCAATATTCCTTGGATTTCCTTGAATATATTCATTGCTTCAAACCCAATCCAACTTTCTCCGATGAGTTCTTTTGGTAATCCCGGATCTTCCCGAAGGACAGTAATATATTCTTTAAGCACATTCATAAATTTAGTGACCTTCTCTCCATCTCCTGATAGGATGCCGTGCCATTTCTTGAAAAGTTCTCTATATTTTTTATCAAGAGTTGATTTGCCCCAAACTTTTTCAATAAGGGTTACTCTATCACCAAAAACATGATCTGCTTCAAATGCCTGACAATATTGTTCTTCTGCTTTTCCTCCAACAAGATTTCTAAGTGGTTCGATGACTGGGTGTGGCGTTAACCAAAATGACCTGTGCCATGGTCCCAAACCCCATCCCTGCATCTCTCTTCTGAGACGGTCGCGAAGCTCTCGCTTGCTTTCTGGAATTTCATACGAAATGATGCGAAGTTTTTTATCCCACTGTTCTTTCAAGAATCTGAATGACGGAAATTCAAGACTGAGTGCTTGGAATCCTTTGACTGTAAGTTTATAGGATGGTGTCTCATCGTTTGATGTCCCCTTTTCAATCTCTCCTACTTTGACAAGTGATGTTAGTGTTGATTTTGTTTTCAAGTTAAGTGAGAAATCAAAAAGCTGCTGTGTTTTTTCATCCAGAGCAACCTCTTTAAAATCAACGTTTGATAAAAGAAAAAGAGCGAGTAATATTTTCGTCCGACGTTCTTTTATTCCCATATACGGCTCACTATAACAGACGAGAAAATACATGTCAAGATGTAAAAATAAATATAGATAGACGTCGTGGAATTATCGCAGAATAAAAAATACCTACTAATACCTGTTAATGCTTTAATGCTATATATTTAATGCTATATATACAATTTATCATTACTCCTCCATTCATGAAATCCCCTTGACAACTCATACCGAATGTCCTTTAATGAAGATAGTTATAATATTTCGAGAGAAGAAATTAATATGGTTAATATGAAAAAGATTGCTTATAAAATTGTTTCGGTTGGACTTATTATTTTCCAATTGGGATATGTTTTCTTGGCATACTCCCCTCGTCCTGTCTCTGCAGCTGGTCCATTCCAACAAGCATTTGTAACCCTTGGTAATTCTCGTTATTCATTTAAAGGTGCGGTCAGTGGAGGTGTTGCAGCTGGATCTTCAACACTTACTATCCTCAACGCTGGGTATCCAGACAATAATGTGGGCAATCTGTTTCCTGAGGATATCTTGTGTTTCAATGGTGCTCCTGGCGTTGGTGCCGGATGTAAGAACTCAACGGATCCCTCGGTCAGTTATGGAAACTACTCGGTCACAAACAATCCAAATGTAGCAAATCAGGTTGCATTCTTCTCTCCTGCCATGACGGGTACAGTCAATACAGGAGATTATGTTGTCTCAACACAAAGTGGTGTGCTTACTGCGTCTCTCAGACCAACAACACCTCTCGCTTCAGGCGACAAGGTTGTCCTTATCATCCCAGCCGCAACATCACTCTATAGCGATGGTATACCAGATAGCGGTGGATTCGATTCAGCAAAGTTACCAGCAGATTTGTTAGCTGGCACAGGATGTACATCAAATGCTTGTTTCACTCCAACAGGATTCACAGCCTCAGCAGTGGCATTATCATCAGCGACAACAGCGCATACAGTAACTATCACATTAAGTAGTGCATTGAATGCATCAACGACATATAGCTTTACCTTAGGGCATACCTCAACGAAAAACCTCAGATTCCTAAATCCAGCTCCTGTGGGCACATCCCATATACGAGGTGTTTCAGATTCCCTTTCGATGGAGATCAAGTCGACAAACAGTGGCGGTGGAACAACATACGATGATACTCTCATCAAAGTGAACCCAATCGATGGTGTTCTTGTCTCCGCAACAGTTGAAGAAGCTTTGACATACAAAATAAACCCAGCAAGTACAGGGCACGTAAATGCAAGTTATACTGTCCCTGCATCAACCGCAGTCACGGAATGTAATGGTGGTACATTCACGACAACTGTCGCGACCACCCCAACAGCCGTAAACTTCGGATCGGTGACCTCATATGACACATTCTATCGGGCTGAGCAAGAAATCTATATCCAAACGAACTCGGCGAACGGATATGTTGTCACGGCCCTATACGACAATGCACTAAAGACAGCGGCAGGAGCACAAACGATCCTTGATGGAAGCTGTGATGGGACATGTACAGCTGTGACAGCTGCAGCATGGGCGACGCCAGCTAATAACGGATTCGGATATACTTTAGGTAATATCACAGGTACCGAAGCAGCATGGACTGGTGCAACATTCAAAATTTTCGGAACTGCTCCTCAAACAATCATGTCAAAGGCTACAGGAACAGCTGGATCACAAATAGCAGTGTGTTATCTACTGTCGGTAGACACAACTCAAGCAACCGGATACTACTTTAACAAATTAACATACATTGCGACACCTAGATTCTAATGAAAAAACTACTATTCGCTCTAACCACGTCCGTTTTACTTTCAGCAGTGTTAGTAGTTCCCGCATTAGCACAGTCGAAGCTTGACCTTACTGTGTATCCTGCAGTCGTTGAACAACAAATTACTCCTGGCACTCCCAGTAGATTTCTTCTTCAATTCAGGAACAACAGTAACACATTAATCAATGGAAAAATAAAGGTTGCAGATTATGTCATCTCAGATAAAGAAGGTACACCAATCATTGTTGATGATAAACAAGTAAGTATGAAGTATGCAGCGGCAAAATGGATTACTCCATTGAACTCTGAGGTTGCTGTCCCAGCAAATGACTATGTTGCGGTAAACATATCCGTCAATCCTCCAGAAGAGGTTGGGCCATGTGGACACTATGCTATCGTCTATTTCGAGCCGTTTGAACTAGCTCCAATCGGATCTGAAGGTCAACAGACAAAATCAGAATCATCAATCATCAATAAGATTGGTGCCTTGGTCAATCTGAAGACAAAATCACAAACATGCAAGCAGGATATGTCGGTTGTCGGATTTACTGCCCCTCAATTCCTTGAATATGGACCAGTCAAGGTGTCATTTGATTTATACAATAAAGGCGATGTTCATATCTCTCCTGTTGGAACAGTGACAGCAAAAAATCTCATGAGTTCTGAGGTCGACTCTGTCGCCATCAAGGATCAGCGTATATTCCCTGAGACAGCAAAAGCATATACTGCTTCTGTCGGTCAAAAATATATGATTGGGAGATATTCCATCACTCTTCAAGGCAAATACGGGGATTCAAATCTTCCTTTCATGAAGACGTTGTATGTATGGGTATTCCCTTGGAAAGTAGCAACTATAATTGTCCTCGCACTCATCATCCTATTCATCATCGGAAAGAGCATCTATAAGGGCTTAATCGTCAAAGAGGCCACTCTTGAAGAAGAGATTAAGGAAGAACGCAAGGAAATCGAAAAACTCAAGAGTGAGTTAAAAAAACGCGATTGATGAACGTCCATACTAAAAACATTGTTTATGTTCTCGTTGTCCTAACGGTATTCGTTTCAGCAAGATCCACTCTCGCGGCAGATGACTTATCTGTAAATCCAGGAGACACAACGGTTTCTGCTGCTGTGGGAATAGTTGAGGAACAAATCACCCCGACTCCTTCTGTCGTGCCAACTATCACACCTCCTCCTATCGGTTCATCCTATTTCAATATGTTCGGCTATACTTCTCCAAATGCATTGGTCGTCATCCAAAATCCGGGAATACACAATGAGGTCTTTGCAAATAGTGAAGGGTATTTTCTGTTTAAATACTTAAGCCTTTCGCAATTCAGAGAGGACGTCTGCCTGGTCGCTCATGATACGGAAGAGCGGACTACCCCTCCTCTCTGTATTCCCCCTCCAGGAAGTCAAGATAGTAAGCAGATTGGGCCGGTTCTCCTGCCTCCCTCAACATCAATCAGTAGCGGAAATGCCTATATTGGAGACAGTGTGACGCTTACCGGCCAAACGATACCGAATGCTGACGTCAAACTTGCTATGTTCACGGATGAAAGCAAACAAAAGAAGTTGTCATTCATTCCAACAGCATATGCCTATACAATTCCGCAATTTGACCTTAAATCAAACAAAAAGGGCGAGTATTCACTTACATTACCCACCGCAAGCTCCCAGTTCCTGCGCATGTTCACGAGAGCGATATATGATGGAAGCTCGACACCAAAAGGACTGACGTTGATTTTGGATATATTCCCTGTCTGGATGCTCCTTTTCAGATTCCTTGCCAACATCCTAACTTTTCTGAAACTTCATCTGAAAGAACTCATCATTATCACGCAGCTCTATTTGTTGCTTATGTACTTCCTGAAGCATTTTTTCAATCCGCACATCATCAGTAGACATCGACAAAATTGGCTTGCATTGCGACACTCAAGTCTTATGCTTGCCGCCCATGAATTATATAAGGAAGAAGAAAACAAATTGGGTATGCGTACAGTTGCATTAGCTCTCCCTACTGCAAGAATGTTAACCGTGTCTTCTGAGGTAGTTTAAACTCGTCCACACTCACTTCAAGATAATATTCTCCCGGAGTCGTTGTTGAGATATCAAATAGCGCCTTACCTGACTGATCGGTCGCCGCCTGGACTGCATCAAGCGTAAGATGTGAATCAAGGCTAATACTTACATTCTTACCTAAGACACCAAGCCCTTGGCTATTGAGGATAAAAACCGTTACTCGTATCTTTTCTTTACCGTCAGCTTGCGCTTTAAGAGGATTTGTAAATACATAGGAATTATCGGCGGAAATATCGACTCTCGTCATACTGGCTTTACTTCCAAAAAACTGAGTCTCATAGAAAAAGAAGAACAATGAGAAAGAGATAAGCACGAGGAAAAACAATATTGCTGATAACAAGAACTTCTGCATAGATTTAGTATATCAAAATTGGTACATCATGGACTCCCTGTCGCTGGACCAAAACGAATTCCTCCTCCTTGATTGTAAACCTGTTTAATTTGCACGGGCGTGAGGGCGTAGTTGTAGACACGCACGTCATCGATCTGGCCGGCAACAAAACGATCAAAACCAGGTGATTTACTTACAAGTAAACTATTTGCTGAATCATCTCCGGCAGTTCCTGTTGGAGTTGAGTAGCGAGTTACTGTTTGTAAAATGCCGTCGACATAAATTAATGGATTATTTGCGGTAGAAGAACGATCGTAAGTCACTACAACATGATGCCATTGACTAATTGAAAATTGGGGAAAAGACCATCTTCCAGCGGTGCCGGCACCGAAATGTTGGCCATAGATATTACGTGAGTTTCCCGGATCAGTAGATACAAACCACCCTCCACTACTATCACCTTTATTAAGCCAATGAGAACCAATACCCCCTGCGCCAACTTGTGCATTGAGATAGGTCCAAAAAGATATAGTTTTTGTGGTTATATTATTTAATATGTTTGGATTACCTAAATTAACATAATCATCCAGCCCATCAAAATTCAAAGAAGAATTATATTTCCCCGTCACGCCGTTGTACCAGGCCGTTCCGCTCGTCGTGCAGGTGCCAACGGCTGTTTGGCTCCCGGTAGCCCCAATCGTTATTGTTCCAGAGTTTCCATTTCCCGATGAATCATTTGCGGCTATGCCTTGACATTCATCCATCTTCCACCACCCAACCGGCCCGCCACGATTATAGTCCCATGCGATTTGGGCAGGGGTCCGGGCGTAGGAGTAGAGTTTGACACCATCTAACTTCCCCTTCCACCATTGAGCAGACCCATCTCTTGTTCCTAGATATATTGTACTTGAGCCAGCTAGAGTTCCATCGGTTGTTCCGCTAATTTTTTGAACTCCATTAACATAGAGATACCAGTTAGATGAGTTGGAAGTAAAACTAATGTGTTGCCACGTGTCAGATGCAATACAACCAGTGCAAATGATAGCAGCAGAATCAATCCCAGGATTAAAAATATCAAGATCTGTGGTAGGAGTAGTGCCAGTTTCAAACCGAAATAATGAGCCGCCAAAACTAAAGGGATTCTCCCAACTAGCATTAGATGAGTCGTTGTACATCCAAAATTCGATAGATAAGGTATTTGTACCGTTTATGCCTGGATCGGTAAAGCTGGCGGTGTCTGGTGATCCTTCGAATTGGAGACTTGAGCCAATCTTTCCCGTCGACCAAATTGGAGAGCCAGAAAGAGTGATATTTCTATTATTTCCACTTTTATCGTAGGCGATAGTTCCTGTTCTCTCCTCAAAATTCCACTCTCCCACAGGAGAATTACAGCTAGTAGTATCTCCAGGAATACAGTATGCGGCGGAGGCAGAAGAAGAAGCGATTGAGCCGCCAGAGAGCCCCGAAGTATCAGACATAGTTCCCAACACCATCGCCGAGCCGCGGTTGTAATCAAGTTTTATTTCATCGGCTGAGAGGGCAGCAGTATAAAACTTTACATCATCAATCAATCCTTCAAAATTTGAAAATGACCCTCCCATTTTTAAATTGCTTGCATTGTCAACTGATCCATTTCTTGTTGAAATAGCTAATACTCCCACTTGTTTACCGTCGACATAACCAACCGCATTTCCATTTCTATTGTAAACAACAACCAAATGATGCCATTCATCATCTGCAATAGAAGTTGATCCGAGTGTTCCTTCTGTCCATCCAATCGTATCCCCAACTAATATGTCCGGTACTCCATTAAGGAGTCCAAACCTCCACCCACTTGTACCAGCCCCAGCACCTTTGTTAAATAGGTTTTTATTATTAGCAACAGTTCCCGTCTTAATCCATGTTGATATTGTAAAATCTCCCGTTCCAAAATCGAGGAGCGAATTATCAGGGACATATATATATTGTGCTCCAGATAGTTTAATACCTTTACCATATTTTCCTTCGTTCGTGCGAGTTGCACTTACAATAGTACTGTTTATGGCAGAGCCTGCATTTCCAGAATTATTGAGTGCTGTTCCATATCCTTCATCAAATTTGTAGTATGCGACTTGAGAGCCAACAGGGGAGCCGCCGAGAGGGTGGCCGGCATTCATATCTTCGATAATTTGTCTGGACGTGCGGGCGTAGTTGTAGATTTTAGTTTCATCTATCGATCCACTAAGATATCTATTACTTGCATCACTTCCTAACTTAATATTTGCTGTGGTAC
>JAVHSH010000016.1:0-16465 GCA_036172095.1 Patescibacteria group bacterium | reverse complement strand
CGGTGAATACGTTCTTGCCTCTTGCACACACCGCCCGTCAAGCCAACAAAGTCGAGTATATCTGAACCCCGATTTATCGGGGGAGGATACATCCGGCGATGGGGGTTAAGTCGTAACAAGGTATCCGTACTGGAAGGTGCGGATGGATCACCTCCTTTCTTTTTTTTATCTTCGGATAAAAAGAGTACTTATTCGGTGTGGAGACCGAAATAGTATTTTCGTTTTTCGTAAACGGATAAAATAAATCCTAGCCCGTTTTTTGACACCAAAACAACAACTTTTAGCAAACATATAGTTACCTCTACCTCATGATTAAAGCAATTTTATTTGACTTTGATGGAACACTTGCAGATACACTACCTTATTATGTAAAGGCTTATAGACAAGCACTTGATCTTATTGGTTTTTCATCATACTCGGAAAAAGAAATTGTTACATTATGTTTTGGTAAAAAGGAGGTTGACATATGCAGTACATTGAATGTACCTGAAGAAACAACAAAGTTTAGTGAAAGTTACTTTGCTGCCATAAAACAACTATTTAAAACCGCCTTACTCTTTAATGAAACAATTCGAACACTGTCAAAATTGAAAGAAAAACATATTGTTACCCCAATAATTACATTCCAATATAGGTGGTACATGAATATGATGATGGTGCAATATCCTATTGATAAATATATCGATATGATTATTTGTGCAGACGATGTGAAAAATCCAAAACCTAATCCAGAGGCTATATTAAAGTTTTGTACCCTTAGTAATCTAAACCCTGAGGAGTGTCTTATGGTCGGCGATTCAAGAGGAGATATACTTATGGGAAAAGCTGCAGGCGCAAAAACAGTTCTTTTTCATCCAGACACCTACCATATGTACTATAACCGTGTAGAATTGCAAAAAACAAATCCTGATTTTGTAATACAGAGTATTGAAAAGGTGCTTAAATTTGTTTAGTTTCAAGATTTTGTTGTATCCAGGAGATTACTACTCCATAATAGTCGTTTAACCATCTAGGACTGGAGAGTGGATGATCAGAGTCTTTAATCGTTATAAGCGTTCTATTCTTGTTTTCATGACTTGCTTTTATATATAATTTTGGCGTATCAAACACTTCCTCATCATGTTCAGATTCAACTATGAGAAGTTTGCTTTTATAATTATAAATCGCACAAAGTGCTTCATTTGACTCAATACTTTCTGTCCTGCTTCTGAAAATGTCTGGATTCTTTCGAATAAGCTCTGCGTTTGGCACATCGAATTCAGCATCTGGATACAAAGCTGGCTGAGAAAGAATCAGATAATCTATTTGTGTAAGGGAAGAAGCGATGGCGCTCAAATACCCACCATAACTTTTACCTAATACTATAACTGGGGCGTTGTTACTTTTGTTTTTTATATAATCTATCGCAGCCAAAACGTCTGATAGATGGTCTTTCCTGGAATACCTTTCAATCGAATATTCACTGTCTCCATGACCTCTTAAATTAATCGCTAAGCTGAGTATTCCTCTGTCAGCCAACAGTTCTGCCAGTTTCAAATACTTTGTATTTTTGCTGGTCCATCCATGGCAAAAAACCATACAAGCAACGATTTTTGTTGCTGGAGTGAATAGTTCACCGGAGACAAACTCATTCCCAACAGGGATTATGATATGTGTTTGCATTACTGCAAATCCAAACTTTTAAGGAATTTTTTGAACTCATCCTTTGTTTCTTCATGCTGCAATGCAAACTCAACGACAGTCTTCAAATATTCAAATTTATTTCCTGTGTCAAAATAGCGGCCATTTTCAATGACAACCGTGTAAACTGGAACACCCTCATTTCTCAATAAGTTGATTGCATCTGTTAGCCATATCTCTCCACCTTTACCAGGCTTTACTCTTTTTAGAGCGCTAAAGACCTCAGGTGGAAGAATGTATCCACCGTGAGTCGCAATATTTGAAGGGGCTTCATCTGGATCAGGTTTTTCAACTATCCGTTTTATCTTATGTACATTACCTTCAACGTGTTCCAATTCTGCTATTCCATATCTCTTCAAATCTTCCTTTTTTTCAATTTTCACACCTGAAATCACGATACCTCCATATTTTTCATATACATCAATCATCTGCTTTAAACGAGGAGGTTTGGAATGGATAAACTCATCCCCCCACAAAACGGCGAATGATTCATCCTCAATGACAGGCTCTGCTGCAAGAATAGGCGTTCCGTTTCCGTAAGGACCCTTTTGACGGATATAAATAAAATTCGCCATATCGGATATTTTTCTGATCTTGCTGAGTATGTGCTCCTTATTCCCATTCATGAGATTTTTCACTAAGTCCTCGTTAGGTACATCAAAGTGATCTTCAATGGCCCGCTTATTTGCTCCAGTGACGATAATAATATTCTCAACACCTGAATGGACAGCTTCTTCAACGACATACTGAATGACAGGTTTATCGACAACGGGAAGCATTTCCTTAGGCATCGCTTTTGTCTGGGGAAGAAAACGTGTACCAAATCCAGCTGCAGGAATAACGACTTTTGTGATTTTCTTTTTCATAGGAATGATTACTGAAATTTAATGGATAACGTTTGAGTCATCTTGAGAGTACCACCAATGAAAGCCTGGACCATAGCTGTCCCAGCAGTGGTCGAAGTAAGATTCACCGTCGCTTTTCCTTTCTCATCAGTTGTGACTTCCGATGCGTCTAAGTTGCCCAGAGATGCACTCACAGTTAGTTTCTGATCTTTTACCGGCATTCCTTTATCACTTCTTACGAAAACATTGATTGTGCTTTTTGTAGTCCCATCTGCTTTCAGTAATAGGGGATATGCAAATAGAAGTGAGGCAGAAACGCTTGGGGTATAATCTTCTTTCGCACGCGTGAATGTCACGATTTGCTTATTTAATAGCACGACAGTTGCGAATACCGTGAAGAGGAGAAAAAAAACGAGAAGTAGGCCTCCAAGTCGTTTATCCATAATGAGTAATTATACCATGAAATCGGAATGTCAATTAGGAACCATCATTCAGTAAAGAATATGGTATACAATAATATATACACATATTTTGAACTATTCAGCAAGGAGCGATAATCGATATTTTAGATTGTTCTACACATCTAATATGTATTGATGTATAATACATATTGAAAGTGTGTTCCAAGTGTGTAATAGTAAGAGAATAAGCAACATATATATATGCTCTATTTTTCTGAACTAGACAAGAAAAAAGTGGTAACAACAGACGGCATATTCATCGGCTATTTGGATGACATCATCTTCTTATTAGACAATAAGCCAAAAGTAACTAAGATTGTTGTCGACTTCCATGGACAAAAGACGATAATCAATGCAGATGCTGTCCACAAGTTTAACTCAATAGTTCGCATTGCAAAATTTTACACTCAGGCAGAACTTGCGGAAAATGAACTATTTGTAAAACGGAATATCCTTGATAAACAAGTTATCGACATTTCAGGTAACAAGATAGTCCGAGCTAACGACGTAATCATCCATGAACAAATAAATTTATCTAGCCATCTCTATGAGTGTTATATATCGGGAGTCGATATCGGACTCATCGGCATTCTCAGGCGCCTCCATGTCGAAAGCACAATGACAAAGGTCATCCATTTCTTTGGAGTCAATCTTATATCAAACTTCCTTTCATGGGCAGATATCCAACCACTTGATCTTGCGCGAGGTAGTATTCGTGTAAAGAAAGAGGAGACAAAATTGCAGAACATGCGCCCGGAAGATTTAGCAGACCATCTGGAACAAACGAACGAACTCAACATTAAGAAATTCCTGAGACTCCTTGATAAGGATTTTGCGGCGGAAGTCATAAGTAATCTAAATATTAATTATCAGCGTGACCTATTTAAAAATTGGAAGTCAGAAAAAGCAGCCGAGATAATCGAGAAACTAGATACTGACGTTGGAGCAGACATTCTATTTACTTTGGCAAAAAAGAAGAGGGAAGAAATACTCACGTTTATTTCAGAAAAAAAACGAGTAATACTACAGTCATTGCTTTCCATAACTAGAACCCACATAAGCAAACGAATTTCTTCTGAATATATAGTGGCTGAACCTACAGAGACTCCTAGGGATGTATTCAAAAAATTGAGAAAAACGGCATATGAATATGAGTCGTTGGACTATGTGTATGTTCTCAATCAAAAAAGGCAGTTGATTGGCGCATGCAACCTCTTGGAACTTCTTCAACAAGATGAAAATACTCCTCTTTATAAATTCATGTCCCAAAACCTCATTGAGGGTTACCTAAAGACACCACTTGAAATGATCGTATATAAGATAATTAAATATAGACTTCATGCGCTCCCAATAGTGGACGCCAACAAACAGTTGCTGGGGATAATTCCATTTGATAATATTTCAGACATTATCGAATCAAAATTCAAAGCATGACATGAAAAAATATTTCAAGCTCAAGTTCTGGATATATTTCTTGAGCGTTATTGGACCAGGACTCGTGACTGCTTTTGCGGATAATGATGCAGGAGGAGTCGCTACATATTCTGTGGCTGCAGGTAAGTTTGGTTACCAGATACTAATCACGCTCATCCCAATTACGGTCGTCTTATTTATAACTCAAGAGATTGGAGTAAGAATTGCTCTCGCCTCAGGAAAGGGGCTCGCTGATCTCATTAGGGAAAGATTTGGCATAATCACTTCATTTTTTATGTTGTTGCTTGTGTTTATTGTAAATTTTGGAGTAATTCTGCAGGATATGAGTGGTCTCAAATCAGCACTTCAATTATTTGGATTTGATTACAGAATATATCTTCCATTATTACTTGTCTTTCTATTTTTCTTTTTGGTCAAGTCGTCTTATAAGAAAACGGAGCGGCTTTTTTTTGTTTTGATCCTTTTTTACTTAAGTTATCTTTTTTCTGCTATTTTGGTTAAACCAGATTGGGGACATGTGTTTAGATCGATTATAATCCCTCAAGGTAAAATGAGCTTTGATCTCATCTATACCTCTGTTGCAGTCCTTGGAACAACGGTGACTGCATGGGGGCAGTTTGTCATTGCAAGCTCAATCAAAGATAAAAAACTCACCGCAAACGACATACATATTTCTAGATTTGAAGTTGTTATAGCCTCTCTTATCAGTAATACATTTACCATGTTTATGATGGTCGCAGTTGCAGCAACCATATTTACTTTAGGCCTTCACATTGGCGATGCAGCCGAAGCTTCCATTGCAATTCGACCTCTCGCGGGAAATCTTGCAGGAGTCTTATTCGGATTCGGGCTTCTTGTAGCTGGTTTCCTTGGATGCGCAATCGTACCTCTTTCAACAGCTTATATGTACTCAGAACTATTCGGATATGAGGGGAGTCTGGACCAGGGGTTTCATAAAAGCAGATTCTTCTATGGCTTCTTTATTTTCCAGATAGTCCTTGCGGCTGCATTTGTTATGCAACCAAAATTTTCTCTCTTCCAAATCACATTGTACGCTGACTTTTTGAATGGACTTATCCTACCGATCATATTTTATTTCCTTTATCGCTTTGCAAATAATCCGGATATCATGGGGAAATACAAAAATACAAGAAATCAAAACATCACCCTTATTTTGTGTGGTATAGTTGTATCTCTTGCAGTGGTCTTTGGCCTTGTAGGAAAAATTTTCAATTTATAATATTTTTGTTCTATGAAAAAATTAATCGTTGTCGCTGATTGGGCTCATGATTCACTTACAAACCAAGAGGTGCGTACAGCAGTCGAAGGATTCGTAAAGAATCCAATGGGAACAAATATAACATTTGTCTCATCAACTCCATCAACTCTCCACACATCATATATCCTCCAGCAATTAGTCCGCACTGAAGAACGGTATGGGCTCCCTTCACAAACTGTTTTTTTTCAAAATACTGATCCACGCATCCAAACGAAAGAGGGAGTAGAACAGGCCAAAGGAGCTGAATTCATAGTCATACGATTAAAGTCTGGCATATTTCTCTGTGGACCAAATGCAGGGTACGATTTTTCGCTCCTGAAACCAAACATTGAGTATGTATACCGCTATCCAGGCCTTGATAAGGGTAGCCAATTCCGATCACGGGATCTCTATTCAAGAGTCAGTGCGCATTTGATGGATGGGATGGAAGATGAACTGGATCTCGATGAAGAACCGTCCAATTGCATTCCTGAACTACGAGGATTTTTTGTCGGACATATTGATAATTATGGAAACGTAAAAACAACAATCACGCATGAAGATATGAAAGGAAAATGCAAGATTGGAGATTCAATTGAAATAACATTGAACGATGTCACAAAAAAAGTGACTCATGTCAGCAATTTGTTTGGGGGAGTTCCTGGACAACTGGTCATCTACCCAGGGTCATCGGGAGATCCAAGCAATCCGTACATGGAAATATCTGTCTGGAGACATTTTACTGAAAAAGTCGCTACCACAGGCATTCATGCATTCGATATGCCACGACCAGGGATGGAGATAGTCCTAAAGTAAATTTATAAAATATATGGGACCTCGTGTTTGAATGAGTTTTTATTGGAGAACTCAATTATTTTTTTTGCATTCTTGAATCCGTCTCTCACGATTTCTTCTTCCGTTTTCTTTTCATCAAAGTATCTACTGAGCACTTCGTCTGCCTCTTCATAGCTAAAACCGAACTCGCCTTCATCTGTTTGACCGTCCCATAATCCAGCTGTTGGCTTCGCTTCCATTATGTTATTTGGAATTCTTAGATATTCACCTAATTGAAATATATGTGTTTTATAGAGATGGGCAATTGGCTCAATATCCGACGCCTCGTCCCCAAACCGAGTAAAATAACCAAGTAGTTCTTCTGACCTGTTCTCAGTACCACACACAAGCGCATTCATTTTTTTTGCATAATCAAACGCCGTTATCATACGCACACGAGCCATAATATTTCCAGAACGAAATGGGTCACTCACTTTTAGGTTCGCCTGAATAGCGTCCACCATTGGTTTGATTGAAATAACCTGGAGCTGCATTTTTTTAAACTGCAAATATTCAAAAATGGGCAAAAACTCATCCTCGTATGATGTCTCATAGGGGAGATGAAGGATGGTAATGTTCTGTGAACCCAATGCTTTTGTCAGAAGATAGAGCGATACCGTTGAGTCAATACCGCCGGACCAATTGATGACTGCTTTTTTTTTGCAAGTATCTTCAAATGTCTTCTTCAAAAATGCAATTATCTTGTTACTTTCTAGTTGAGCGCTAATTGTTTTCATATTTCATTAGATTTCTATCATTTCAAATATAACCTATTTTCATCAATATATTTTTTTACGGTATTGCCTACAAGTGGAATAATCGGATATTTTTTTTTCACACGTTCCCGTACATGAGTAGAAGAGACAGTGCTTACAATAAGATTTCCCTCAAGAATTGTTATGTTCTTGGGAATTGTCTTGACGCCAAACGATTCGCATGCTCGTTTTTCCAATGTCTTAAAATCTGTATCCCTGGGAAAAACAACTAGATTGTGATTACTTACAAGCTCTTCCCAATGATTCCATAAACGGAATGTTGGCAGAGCATCGGACCCAATTATCCAGTAGAACTCATCTTTTGGGTATTGTTTCTTCAATAAGCGAAGTGTGTCTATTGTCCTACTTCTTTTGTTGAATTTCTCCTCAAAATCAGAAACTATTAAGTCTCCATGCGTGCCCAATTTTGCCATTTTATATCGCTCATCATAAGGGGTTATTCTTTGTAGCTTATCTGGAAATTCTGGAAAATAAGAATAACACACCATAAGCCATACCTCGTCCATTTTCAATTGTTCCTTAACTTGTTGTGCAACAAGATAGTGTCCAATATGAATTGGATCAAAAGCCCCACCTAATATTGCAATTTTCATATAGTATTATTTGTCTTTCTCTAAGTACTGTCGATGATAAGAAACATGAGTACCTTCAAGAGCCGCCCTTGCTTCTTTAATATAATTTTCTACACCAACAGAATATTGCGCTACTGGTTGAGCCTCTTTTTGTCCATGATTTGTCGACCACACGATCACACTGTCTTCTGTAAATGGTAATTGTGCAACTAAATCTAAAAACTCGGGATACCACTCAGCAAGATCTGTAAAACTTGCATAAGGTATCTCTCCACCTTTCATCGCTAACGCAAGTGCTTCAACATAAGGTTTATGGACAAAATTTCCTTGAGTAAATAAAAAAGGTTTGGAATCTAATACTTTTTTTGATTTGGTAAAGTTTTCCGCAGAAGCGAGAAAATGTCTTTCACCAAAAGATGTACGTTCAATATTCCAATAAGGTGTCGGATCTACACCTAAAGCTTGCAACTCTGCAAAATAGTGTCGAGCATCGTATTGATTTATATATCCATTAGGACCAAACGATTTATGAATCGCATCAAGAGATCTTTGAATCGGGGGAAAAATTGCGCTTGTTAAATCGGCGCTGACAAAGCAGTCTATGTCTGGAAGGAGACCAGCCATAGTTGCAAAAGAGCCAACTCCAGATAAAAGTGCTACACGTGGTTTATCACCAACTTTTTGTAAGGAAAGTGCATGCTCAATTCCAGGTAATATCTCCTTGAACCCTGCGTCGTTAGTAAAAATCCACGGAACAGGATTTGAGTTGATTTCACCTCGAGCACCTAGTGGTATTGACTCCAGCTGTGAACCGATTCGAGCTATCTGAGGGCCGATTATTTCTTTCCTACCCATAGGCGTTTTAGTCATAGAAATTTAAACTTTTATGAAGATATTATATCTGGCTAATGACTCTATTTCCAATCAATCCATATCTTATACAGGATTAGATTAATTTGCATTTTTTCTTTAGTACATATACAATACTTATCTAACTATCAAGAGAGATGGGGAGAGATCTGGATCGTTAGAGGGAATTGACCCTCACACCCATCCGACAACCGTGTTGCGACTTCGCAAAAACGGTGCCACAACCAGTCCGCCGATTAGGCGGATATGATAAGTCCTATGGGAAAACAAGAGTTCTCTCACCGTCTCAAAACTGAACCAGCATCCATTCATACCGCGTCTCAGCAAGAACTGCTTTCGACTATTGCATGTGAGGGGTTTAAGAAATCATTTGATTTAGGTTCATTTAACCTTACTCAAAAGAAGGTGGTAGAAGTACATGAAGGACTTGGAGAGGATCAGATGGGTACAATTCTAAAGCGTGACGGAAAAAAATATCGAGTGCATTTTATCCGCGACCTAGATAATTATGGGGTTATTGTGACGGACGAATCAAACGAGAATGTCGTAACAAAAGTTGTTTTGAGGGAGCGCAGTCATGATGGTTCATTTGAATCCGGCTCTCCCCAATATCTTAAAATAATTGATGGTTTATCAGAAGAACAAATTCCAGAAAGATCAAGGCATATTGGGTTTACAAATTGGAGCTATGCCGAAAAAAACGATATACAAGAACCCGGGGTCAAATCACTTGAGCTTTCAGTTATTTCTTCTGATCCCGACCGTGTATTGCTTGACCAACTGCTCAAGAAGAATAGACTATTCGTAAATCCGCGTGAACTTGCAAAATTTATTGATGATCCGTTTGCATATATTCCTTTCAACGAAGTAAGTGAAAAAACGATTAACCTTTGGTGGAAATATTGGTTTCAGGTTGCTGACAGGGGTATGCGGGGAAAAGAAATACCTCAACCAGGACAAACTTCGCAGCGCGGCTTTGATGGGTTTTTTTCAAACACACTCCAAACAACAGAGGTGTTGGCTAAAAAAACTGGGCACACCCATTTAACTGCAATTCCAACTTGGACGTATGTGTGGCATGCGTTTATCGAGAGAGGATATAAACCGACAGATATGGAACAGTATCAAGAGACTATCGACTTTATGGAACGTATCGGAAGCGTCATCTTATCAAATGATAAGCCAGTTTCTACCCTATCACCCAAGCATCCACTTGCTTCTTGGCTTTCTGTTGCACCATTTGTTCTACAATTAAATCCAGATTTTGTTCCGACACTTGGTATAGACCCGGTCAGAGAAAAGCGATTTCAAGAGTTATACACGAACTTAAAAAATGCAGTACAATCGAATGGAGAAGTGAAAACCTATCCATTTTCACCAGGTAGAAGTTTATGGCTTTCAAAAAAACTATGAAACACATTCTTGAATACAAAAAAAAATTAAACACGATTGCTGAATTGGGATGGCAAGAAGAGAAAACAACTGATTATATTGCCGCCATATTGAAGGATACCCCTATAAAGCGGGGTTTTAGAAAGGGAAACACCGGGTTACTTTATAAGATTGGTACTGGCTCTCAATCCATTTTGTTACGGGCAGATATTGACGCCCTTAAAACCTCGAAGGGCATTCGACATACCTGTGGACACTCGACTCATATGTCTGCGCTTATTGGGACGTATCAGTATGCACAATCTATCGAGAAGAATATTAGCGAAGCTGATAAGTCCATTTATTTCTTATTTCAGCCTGCGGAAGAGGCCTTTCCATCTGGCGCCCAGGCATTTGTCAGCGAATGCAAAGATAGTATTAAGAAAATCAAACAAGCATTTACCATCCATGTATTTCCAAAATTAAAATTGGGTGAAATTGGTTTGCAACCAGGTGTGATTTGGGCACGAGGGGATTACATGGAAATCCGTATCAAGGGGAAAATGGTACACATAAAAGACAATCTTGATGGAATAGATGCACTGTATGCCGCATCTCTGATTATCCAAAAAATCAAATCATTCCAAAAAAGACACTCAACGCTCCGAATCGGCATTGGAATCATTGAAGGCGGTAGACAGACAAATACCGTCGCCGACTTCGCGCTACTTAAGGGTGATATCCGACTGAAAAGCGAGTCCCAACAGAGGCGTGTAAAGTCAGCATTGAAAAAAATATGCAGTGAGATTGAGAAAAAGACAGGTGCTCAGGTAGAACTATCCTATTTTTATGGTTGTCCAACGGTAAGCAATGATTCATCACTTACAAAAAATATTGCAAGTGATTTGAAAAAATACGACAAGCAGTTCACAATCAGCAAAAAAGATTTGTTTTCCTATGGATGTGAAGACTTTGCATATATATCATCGCTGGTTCCTTCCGTGACTGCATTTATCGGAACAGGGGATATGTATGACCTCCATGAAGAAAACTGCACGATTTCCGATGAGGGCACGCTGTTGGCAGAAAGCTATTTTAAATTTATAATCGACAGATTTATTAATTCCCATTCAAAATCACAATGAAAAAAGCAGCGCTGATACTCCATGGCGGTTGTACAACATTTGATCACGGCGATACATATGAATTAGAACACCAGGCAAAACAGAAGCTATCAATGGATAGAATCATTGAAAAGGGGTGGAAACATGTCATGGCAGGAGATTCTGCAGTCACAGTCGCGGAAAAAGTTGTTAACATGCTTGAAAACGATACAGTGTTTAACGCGGGAATTGGTGCGGTTCTGAATGAACGGAAGGAAGTCGAGCTTGACGCAAGCATTATGGATGGGACAACTCTTTCATGTGGAGCAGTTTCTGGAATCAGAGACTACAAGAACACAGTCTCCATTGCCCGTAAGGTCATGACACATACAAAATGTGTCTATCTCTCGGGAGCAGGAGCTCAAGAGTTTGCGCATAATATGAGATTCAAAAAAACGCCTAGAAAAGATTTCGTCACGGAGTACCAATTGTATTCGTGGAGGATGATGAAAAAAAGCATACTTGAGCGGGAAAAAAGAATGAAGGGAACGGTCGGGGTTGTCGTGCTTGACCTAAATGGGAATATCTCAGCAGCGACATCGACCGGTGGATTGACTTACAAAATGAAGGGAAGAATCGGCGATAGTCCTCTTATTGGCAGCGGCACCTATGCTGATAGCAGATTCGGCGGAGTATCTTTGACTGGCTACGGAGAACAGGTCATAAAAACCGCTCTGGCTAAATATACAATAGATCTTATACGCTTTAAGGGATATTCTGCCCAAAAGGCAGTTGAGGAAAGCATAAAAGAACTATCAAGATTGGAGAATGGTAAGGCAGGTATAATTTGTATAGATAATAATGGTCAGATTGGGGTATATGCGAACGAGACGTATATAAACCATGCATATATGTCCACATCGATGAAAAAACCGATAGTTGGCTGTTTGCCAAAATAACTTGCAAAATAATAGGCCCACTGTTACAATGTATAGCTATGGAAGAAAAAACAAATACAAAGGAAATAGAAAAACTTTTTGAAGTTGGGGCTCATCTTGGCCACAAAAAGAACAGACTTCATCCAAAAGCACGCAAATATGTCTATAAGATGGTAAATGGCGTTGCAGTAATTGATCTCACACAGACTGTCGTACAGCTCCATGCAGCACAGCAATATCTTAAAGAGGCGGCAAAAGCAGGAAAGAAACTTCTTGTTGTGGGGACAAAAAGAGTCGCAAGTCAATTCATCCAAGAAATGTGCAAGGAAAATGATATCCCACATATAACGACAAAATGGATGCCAGGGCTTCTCACAAACTTTGAAACACTTTCAAAAAATACAAAGAAAATGCTTGATTATGAAGCTGGAAGGAATGATGGATCATGGGATCAGTTCGTAAAACACGAAAGAACAAAGATGCAGAAGGATTTGAACAGATTAAAAAGACTCTACGGGGGAATTGAAGGAATGAAAAAGAGACCGGACATCCTTTTCATCATTGATATCAAAAGAGAGAAAAATGCCCTCAAAGAAGCAAAGCAGAATGGAATTCCAGTCATCGCAATCACGGACACAAATACTAATCCTGACACAGTTGATTACCCAGTAGTCGCAAACGATGATTCACCAACATCTTCACACTATGTAGTAAACGCAATCCTTTCCGCATATAAAGTAGAGGCAGAGGATGCAAAAAAAGCAGAAAAAACACCTGAGAAGAAAGTTGAATCTGTTGAAAAAAAAGTTGAAAAGGTAGAAAAAGAAGAGAAAAAGCCAAAAAAAACAGTGAAAAAGGCAGTAAAAAAAGAAGAGAAGGCATAATGTACTGCAATTTATTATTTTATCTATTCTTCCTATGTCTATAGACATGTCTAAGCTCAAAGAGCTGCGTGAAAAAACTGGTGTTTCTTTTGCACTATGCAAAAAGGCACTCGAACAAACAAATAACGATATTCCATCAGCAATCAAAAAACTACAAGAACTTGCAGGATCAAAGATTGAAGAAAAATCAACTCGTGCAACTTCGGCGGGAGGAATCTTCAGCTATATTCACCACAATAAAAAAATCGCGTCATTGGTTGAGGTCATGTCTGAAACAGATTTCGTATCTGGAAATGCTGATTTCCACACATTTGGAAAAGAATTGGCACTCCATATTGCCTCAATGCCTGCAAAAGATACTGCAGAACTTCTCGAACAGGAATATGTTCGCGATCCAAGCAAAAAAATAAAGGATTTGCTCAAAGAGGCCGTCCTTAAGTTTGGTGAAAATATAAAGATAGGTAAGTTTGTCCGTTGGGAACTGGGAGTATAAGCACAAATCATAAATATCAAATTTCAAATCAATTACTAATAACAAATGACAAAATATCTTGTTGTTGGTAATTTAGATTTGATTTGTTATTTGTCATTAGTAATTTGTCATTTCTATAATGGATCTCACACAATTTAAATCAAACCTACAGCAGACAGTACAAGCACTCAAAGAGGAGCTAAAAGGTATTCGTACAGGAAGAGCTAATCCTGCTATGGTCGAAGATTTAGTTGTGGAGACATATGGAGGTTCAACATCACTTAGACTAAGAGAATTAGCGACAATTACGACAGATGGTGCCACAGCTCTTTTAATTGCGCCATTTGACCCATCCACCATCCAAGACATTGAGAAGGCGATTTTGAAATCTCCTCTTGGAGTGAGCCCACAAACGCAAGGAACGCGCATAACTGTCAGAATCCCACCTATGTCACAGGAACAAAGAGAAAAGTATGTCAAATTGGTAGGACAGATGGTAGAAGAAAAAAGAACAATTGTCCGCAATCATCGAGATGATATCAGAAAAGGTATAAAGGATGATTTCGAAGAAAAGAATATAACTGAAGATGACAAGTATAGAGTTGAGAAGGAAATTGATACTCTGACACAAAAAGCGAATGAAGATCTGGCCACCGTAAAATCGTCAAAAGACGCAGAACTACAAGAAGTCTAAACTCAATCGATCTTCCAGTGTATAATGTATTGTCTTTACTAATAGCAAACATTATCGTCACTACGAACTATGATTGGACTTATTTTTTTTATCCTAATCCTTAGCTTCCTTGTTTTGATTCATGAATTCGGCCATTTCATTGCAGCAAAAAAAAATGACATACGTGTTGATGAGTTCGGCATTGGTTTTCCACCAAAATTATTTGGCATAAAAAAAGGAGAAACGGAGTATACGATAAATGCGCTCCCGCTTGGAGGATTTGTCAGACTCTTTGGAGAAGAATACCAGGAAGTTGATAAAATCAAAGGTCCAAATTCAAATTCAAATCGCGCATTTGCCTATAAAAAACCATATCAAAAAGCGATTGTCATTGCTGCTGGAGTCATCATAAATCTGCTTTTCGGCGTTCTTGTTATGTATTCTCTTCTTGTTACGCAACAATTCAAGTCAGATCCACTTCCATTGCTTTTTAGTCACAAATTTACCTTTGGTATACAAGAGGGACGCGTCATGACAACGCAACTTGTTAAAGGCTCTCCTGCAGAAAAGGCGGGAATAAAACCAGAAGACATCATTTCTTCCTATGGTATCGATGCAGACCATACCATAACTCGATTGAGTTCCGCACAGCAGCTTATCAATGTCATAAAATCTTCACCGGGGAAAAAAATATATTTGGAAACTGTCAATGTAAAAAATGGCACAACAAAAACGGTTGCGGTAATCCCACAATATAATAGTGAGCTGAAGCGAGCGATTATTGGAGTCAACCTCATCGATGCGTTGGTACTCTCCTATCAAACCCCTACAGAAAAAGTATTCTCTGGATTCTTGCACTCCTACAATGTTCTTGAATATAATTTTGCCGCAATAGGGCATTTAATAGGGGTATCCATAAAGCAAAAGAGTGCCGCACCCGTTTCTGGAGCTGTATCTGGACCAATCGGCATATACAGTGTTGTCCAGGATATGGTAAAAACCTCTGGCGCACAACTTGCAAGAAATATCTTGAATCTCATGGCTCTCTTATCTTTGTCACTTGGAGTCATGAATATCCTGCCTTTCCCTGCTCTTGATGGAGGGCGCATGGTCTTTGTAGTGTATGAATGGATCAGCGGACGACAAGTAAATCAAAAGGTTGAGAATATCACCAATGTTGCAGGATTCGTTTTTCTTATAGGAGTGGCAATACTCATATCAATAAATGACATAATGAGACTTATCAAATTTTAGATCTATTTTTTTCTAGCAGAAGAATAATCACACTCTTCTTCAACTCTTAGAGTGACTTCAAATGGCCTATCAATTCCCATTAAATCTTCAATTTGCGGTTCACCAATTATCTTTTCTTCACATATTACACCATCACTATTTGTTTCAGTGGCATGTTTTGGGTCTCTAACTAAAATCTTTTTTTTTGAAGAACTGTAAGGATTGTACGTTACAAATCCATTTATATTTATACATAATATTGGTGGATTCACATCAAAGGGACCAGGAGGCGAGCCGTAACCATAATCTTCAACACATTCTGCTGGTGTTGGACGTGGACGTCCAGGAGTATAATTTCCTAGAGGATCCAAATTAGATTGAACACTAAGGGTGAATTCATTGATCACCTTTCCTTCACTATTAACTGTTCCTGGTACTGCACAAGCACTAATAGCAAATGCGAAAGTTAGAAGCATCGAGGATAAACGACTTGCTTTTGTATTTTTTACCATATTTCCTAGCCATCGTAATTAAACAACCTTGGGCATGCGTTCGGCATCCTTTGTCTTATCTTTATATAAGAACATATTCCTACCCTCGCTTATATGAGGAACGAAATACTAATACTAATATTTTATTATAGGGTAATATGTTACAAAAGTCAAGTCCACCCACATTATATGTTAAAGTTTATAACCGTCTTCTTTTTCTTGTCTGAATCTACAAAACTTATAACTATTAACTCTTATATCTTACATTATGGTAAACTGATGGCCGTTTTCACAACGATAGGTTTATACCTTTTGGAAAAATCTCATGACACATTTTTTTGTACGTTTGTTTCCTTATAGCCCGAGCAGATTGTTATTTTGCAACCGTTACAGAAAGAAACAAAAATCTACTCAAAAAAGTGAAAAAATAAAATTTTGATGCTTCTATACAACCACCAAAATACATAAATTAAAGTCATAATAGCAATACCAGTGCCCGAATTACTGTGTATACTATATTATGGAAAAAACCTATAAAAATATAACCGTTTCAGGAAAAGTAGCAGTTGG
>JAVHSH010000015.1:0-3864 GCA_036172095.1 Patescibacteria group bacterium | reverse complement strand
GCCATTGCATGCCAGTCGGCAACCCACATACGGAATTTGACTCCTGCTTTTATCATTTTGTTGACGTTAATCGCGCGAAGAAGTCCTTGCGCAATGTGGATTTGCCCTGACGGTTCGAAACCGTCATAAGCAATCAATTGTTCACCGCTTTCGATGAGGGCTTTCAACTCATCCCCACCGATTATCTCTTCACCAACTTCGTTGATAAGATTTAGTTTATCTTGTGTGTTCATAGGATTTATTATATACCAAGTGCAACTTTTAATGCATCCTCTCTGCTTCCCTGAAATGAGTGGACTTGTGTTGCAAACACATCCGCCGGCGTTTTTTTATCTTGTACCCGTTGATTAAGAATAGCAAAAAACGGATCAAGTTCTTCTCTTTTCATACCTAGATTCTCCAAAGCTTCTTCTGCACGAGCTAATTCCTGTGGGAGTCCTCCGGCAAAAGGAAGAATCCCTACCTGCATAGCAAGTGAGCGCATTTGCCGAACCTCATCTATCGGGAGAAGCTGTTCTTGTGTTTGTTTTGACCACTGCAGTCGGCCAAGGTAAAAGAGCATGACTGCGATATCTTCTTCAACTGTTGGTTGGATTGAAACAGGACGGAACTCCACAACAGCAGAATCCCCGATGATCTTAATGCGCGTATCTTGCCAAAATAATCCTATACCGATACGCAATGCATTATTCACATCGTCCAAAATAAAGGGATGGCTCCCCACTCTCTCAAAGTAGTCTTGTATATCGGCAAAGTAATCGACGGGAAGGCCTATACGAAGACCTTTTCCAGCTTTTCGTTCTTCATCCGTCCGTGTGTCATGACTTATCTCCCATGCTGTCGTCCGCACATCGTTGAACGTTGTATCCTTCCCTTCAAGAAACCGAGCATTTCCGGAAAGAGCAACGACGAGTGGTCCAATCATGAGAGATCTGTTTGTGAGGTCAACAGCGTCATCAAGATTCTCCGCTTCTAGGTTACACTGTAAACTGTTGAGCAATGCAACAACATCGGCGTGGACCTCAACCGCATCTTCCCAAAATCCGATTTTCGTATCCATTCTGCTTCTGTGACGGTCGTGAAAATCTGGAACTTTCTTATATTTTGGCTTATTCGTTCTCTGTATCTGATTGAGGGCAATCAATGGTTGTGTCCCTGTACGTAAGAGGACCGCATCATGCATTGCTGCTGACGCCCTCATTTGTGCATCGCGTTCTGTCGCTTGCGCTATAAGCATCTGTAATCCTCCATTTTGTTCAAGCTGTATTGGATCTGTACGCCATTCAATTTGGGACGCACCTAGCTCCGGATCTGCTCCGGGGACTCCATCTTTTATGGAATCACGGACCGCTTCTGGTACTGGTATTCCCGCATGATCAACAAGTGCGGCCTCCATCTCAAAACCAATTTTGACTTGTCCAGGAACTTTTCGAAATCTATCTTTGTTTCCTAGAATATCACTCACCTCATGTTTGAATGCGGATTTCATCGCACTTTCCTGAAGCGGTGTATTTTCCATTTCTTGTAACTGCATAGTATTTAATTTGAATTATTAATAAAAAAACCCACCTTTCGGTGGGTGGTTTAGTGAAAAAAATGTACTAAACGGGCCCACCGTACAGGAGTTGATAATAGTAGAAGCTAAATTGTCGAACCAACGTTTTTTTATTCATGTTGTTAAAAATATAAATTCCCACCAATCCTCCTTCATTCGTGTTCAGCTCGAGGTTTACATCCTCGCAGCCGAATACTCATTTCGGAAGGATTTGTCTCCGTAATCCGAAATATTGTTTCGGAAACGGAGCCAAAAAAAATCCCCGCTTGTTTGCGGGGTTCTGTATACACAAAAACTTCCCGCTCAGCGCTGGAAGTAATAATAGTTTTGTGTAACACTTGTTTTCATAAGAGCATTATAACAGATTAAATTATTTTTTTGGCAATCGGCTTAATCCTGCCCCTTTTTTTGTGTAAGCATAGAGAAGGGTTCCGGAATCATAATGTCCAATTGTCTCAGGGTGATAGTTAAATCCATGCACAGCAAATGCGGCCATAGATAAAAATAGACGCATCGCTGGCTCATGGGCTTTGATTCCTTCTGGCTGTATGGCAACATCAATATCAGTCTGGAGAGTCGCAAGTGCAAATCCTCTCCCGCTTTTGGTTTCTACCTTTATTCGTGAACCAGCAATCAGATGATGTGTTGGCTCTTGATTGAATACTGGAGCCTCCATTACCCCACATCATAGCATATTTTGCGTTTGCAAGACTTATTTATTAGGATTTAATCCTGAAGTCAGCCAAGTTGCAGGGAATAGCTTTTGGTATCCCAAATACTTTTATCCATGCCTGAGTATCATTCAGCAGTCCGATATCCTCTATCTGGAGTGCGCTTATGACGGGAATATCTCCCAATGTTTCCTGAATGTGCTCACGCGCTCCGGTGTATGTTTTTTCAATTGGTGCAACGATTCCAACCAAGTGGACGTCATACCCTTGCTCTTGCGCAAGCTGCAAAAGAAGTGTCACTGTCTGCGACATAAATCCTGCATCGATGATGTCATCGCTCAGGACGATATTTGTTTTTCCCTCTGCCTGCAGGGATGCAAGCATCTCTGTCGCAAGAGACAAAATATCTGTTTTTCCTTTTGTATAGGAATCAAGTGCGACCTTGATTGGCGAGAAGTCCCTATTTTTCTTGACAGGATGACATTCCGTCCCTTTCAGAAATGATGAAAATACTTTTGCCTGAGCGACCCCAGATGTTTCTGGAGCAAGAACTGCATGCACGGAGTATCCTCTTTTATCCGCGACTCCCTGCATGGAAGCGGCAAGCTCTTCAAGGACGGGGACAATCTTCTCATCCACTTTCGTCTTGTATAGCGCTCCATAATTCAATCCCAAATCATATTCTTCGCCTGTGCCAAAAAGGGCAACTCCCCCCATTTCCCGTAACCCTCTCAATAATGTCTTTCCCCCGGGGGACACGAGGTTTGATTTTTCTATTGCTCCATCGACTTCTTCAGGAAGATATAGCCCATAGCTCCCAAGCATTTCGGGACGTTCTAAAAATCCTGGCGGGCGGATGAATGTTCGTTTTATGTGGGGAATAGATCCTTCCAACGTTGGGAGACTATCTTTCTGGATTCTATGTACTTCTGGTCTCATAGGAATGCCTATTTATACCAGATGAAAAAGTTATTGCAAGAGCATCATACGTCCGTCAACTATATGAATGCCAGAGTTTGATACAAGCGTTGGATTCAAATCGATTTCTCTGACTTGAGGATAGGTGTTCATGAGCATCCCCAATCTGTCGAGAAGCTCAAATAACTTGACCTCATCAACTGGGGCTGCTCCACGGAACCCCTGTATTATTTTCTGGACTTTGGACGTTCGTATTTTTTTAAACATGTATTCGAATGAGAACGGATAGATGAAACTTACTGCGCTTTGAAGAAGTTCTGCATAAATTCCTCCTAGCCCAAGCAAGAGGACAATGCCAAACTGGGCATCTCGTTTTGCACCAATGATGAGCTCTTGCCCTTTCATCATTTTCTGCAGATAGACATTTTCATCATTGGTCGCCTCAATGAGGCTTTGATACTCCTTCAGAAGGTCTTCATCGTTCTGAATGTTCACCCGCACGCCTTTCATCTCCGTTTTATGCGTAATCTTGTCTGATGCTGTTTTCATCACGATGGGAAATCCTATTTCTTTTGCCATGCGCGATACTTCAGAAGCGGTATTTACAGCTATGAGAGAAACAGATTTAATATCGGCAGAGTCGAGGACGTTATTCGTCTCAAATGGTGTCAAAATGCTTTTTTTCGGGATTACCACTCGTTTTGATTCATCAATCATCTT
>JAVHSH010000014.1:0-16899 GCA_036172095.1 Patescibacteria group bacterium | reverse complement strand
TTGAGGGGAGTCGACCACAGTACGAGAGGACCTGGTTGAGGAAATCCCTGGTGTACCGGTTGTTCCACAAGAGCATTGCCGGGTAGCTACATTTCCCTCCGATAAGCACTGAAAGCATATCAAGTGCGAAGCGAACCCCAAGATAAGAAATCCCTATAGTCCGCCGGTAGATTACCGGTTTGATAGGCCTTCGGTGTAAGTTCAGTAATGAATTTAGCCAAGAGGTACTAATGGACGATGTTTCCCATCTCTTTTGTTTGTTTTCTTTATTAAACACTACAGAAGTTTTGCGATCCTACAATAGACTTTTTTTTACGAGTATAATCTTCGTATGATTGTTTTAGCAATTGACCCAGGTGTAGAGCGTTTTGGTTTTGCTGTTCTTGAAAAAGTAAGCACAACAATACGATATATAACCTCTGGAATCATTGTTACAAAAAAAACAATACCTCACTCGGAAAGAGTAGGCCAGATTCATTCTGAGCTTGCTCCCTTGCTTAAAAAATATAGACCAAAACAAATTGTTTTTGAGCGCCTTTTTTTCTCAAAGAACGTGAAGACTGCAATAGCGGTCGCTCAGGTTCAAGGGATTGTGTACCTGACAGCTTTCCAGAATGGTATTCCTGCAACTGAAATTGCTCCAAATACAATTAAATCAGTTGTGACTGGATATGGACAAGCTGACAAAAAGGCGATCCAAAAAATGGTAGAGATGCAATTAATACTGCCCAAGAAGAAACGTCTTGATGATGAATACGATGCTATTGCCTGCGGATATGCGTATCTGCTAACTTCTTAAGAAGAATCAATTTGCTCCGATTTTTTGCACCATCTGTGCTCCTAGTTTAGCTCCCAATCTCATCGATAGTTCTATATTCTTTGTTCTTAAATATCCAGCAATGAAGCCAGCGGAATATGCATCTCCCGCGCCGGTTGTATCAATTACTTTTGTTACTTTGTGTGCTGATACATGAGTGATGACTCCATCGACATATGAAAATGATCCATTGACCCCATCGGTAACTACGATGACCTTATCCTTAAAATAGGCAACATCCTTAGCGATATCACTATGCCAATCGATGGTGGAAAATTGCTTTTTGAGTAGCTCTGAACATTCATGCGTGTTAACTATAAGAATATCGACATGTTGTAATAATCCGCCTATTTGTTCTATTGGTCTTTTGCAGTCAACGATTCCTAGATTGACAATGGTTAAAACACCAGATGAATGTGCATGGGAAAGAATTTTCTCCCGCTCCAAAATCGGCACACGCCATAAATTCGACATATAGACAATCTCTGCTTTTTCAAATCGATGGATATCCTCTTCGACAGCCAAAATATGTTCGTGAGGAGTTTCATAATGGATAATAGTCCGTTCACCGCTAGGAGAAAGCAGGATAGATGAAATCTTCATGTAATCATCTTCAAAGTGGCACATAGAATGTGCGACTCCATGACTCTCCAAATGTTCTAACACCATCTTCTTGAATGGGTTATTCCCGATTTTCCCCACAATTGCAGCTTTAAATCCTTGTTTTTGTACCCCAATCGCGACGTTTGCAGCACCTCCTCCAAGCCCCGAATAAAAGTGGTTTACTAAGTATTTTCCCCCAATTGCAAGAGTGAATCTATCCTGTGTTTGAGTCAAAGAGTCACCCTGATAATACATATCTATACTAATGCTTCCTATTGTTATAAGGTCATACATGGCTTTATGATACTGTAAATTTAAACCGCATTCAACCCATAAAATTTTGATACAATACCAATGTGATACATGTTTATTGTGGAGAAGATACAGTCGCATCTAGAAAAGACTATATTGCCGCACTTCAGTCCTACAAATCCCAATCGTTTGAAGTGATTTCTCTTTTACCATCTGGTCTTTCCGACCTTCCAAAAGGTCTTGCCGAAAGTGTAAGCTTATTTTCTGAAAAAAAAGTATTCTCCATAGAGAATATAGAAAAACACGGATTGAAAAAATCAACAAAAGCGACAAAAAATGAAATGTACGAAGTGCTATTGCGTTTTTCGAAAGACAAGCAAGTGGATATTATTGATTACGAAGAAGGGAAGCCCTCTCGACTCCTAAAGATCAAAGATCTCGCGATAGTTCATGAATCAAAACCTGCGCTCTCCATTTTCCAATTTATCGATTTATGTGCTCCCGGAAACAAAAAGAAGTTTATCGATTCTTTGCGTTTACTCGTTGAAGATCAAGAGCCGCTTTTTGTTTTTATTATGCTCTCACGTCACATGCGACAAGTTGTTCTCGCGTATAAGAACAGTTTGTCCTCAAAGATGGCGCCTTGGCAGAAATATAAGGTGCAAGCAACTGCAAAAAAATGGTCAGAACAAGCGTTGATGGGCTTTTATGAGGGTCTCATCAAAATGGAAATCGGCATAAAATCAAGCTCAAACCCCTATGGTGTTGTAAAATCGCTTGAAATACTTGCATGCCACTATCTTTGATATAATAAATGATATTCAGTTATATATTCTTTTAATGAAAAACTATGAATAATCAAATACCAGATCATGTGTTCAGAGGATATGATTTGCGAGGGGTTGTGGGGATCGATTTAGACGAACCGCGCGTTGAGCGACTGGGAAAATCGTATGCAACATGGCTTATCAGAAGAAATGTATCAGACTGCGTTGTTGGTTTTGATTCTCGAGAATCAAGTCCTTCATTCAGAGATGCGCTTCTGAAGGGTTTGACGGAGTCAGGGATTACCGTGTACGACATTGGGATGACGCTTTCCCAGATTTGTTACTTTGCGCAATACTTATTTAGGACCAGAGGAATGGTTATGATTACAGCTTCACATAACCCGAAAGAATACAACGGATTTAAGTTTGGAACAGGCTTTTCAGAGACAATGGTGACTGAAGAAATTAAGGAATTCCGTGATTTGACAAAGTCAGGTAATTTTATTACGACAGGAACTATAGGTAAAATCATAAAAAAAGACGTTTTTCCTGACTACAAAGCTGACATTTTACGACGTGTAGGAAAAATTAGAAAATTCAAGGTAGTGGTCGATTCATGTGCAGCTACTACAGGCATATTCCTTCCTGAAATCCTTCGAGCTGTTGGATGTGAAGTGATTGAACAAAACACGAAGCCAGATCCAACATTTCCAGTTGGCGTCGCGGACCCAACTGAAAAGGATGTATTGGAACGACTGGGGAAAAGAGTTCTCACAGAAAAGGCAGATTTGGGATTTGCGTATGACACCGATGGAGATAGAATCGGTGTAGTAGACCAAGATGCCCGCATGCTGTGGAACGATACGCTGGTGTCGCTCTTTTCACAGGATATCATAGGCTCACTTCCCAAAGCGAAGATCGTCTACAATGTTCTTTGTTCAAAACAGGTTGATGACGTTATTCGTCAAAATGGAGGTACGCCAATCATGTGGACAACAGGTCATTCATTCATCAAGGCAAAAGTGAAAGAAGAACATGCCCCATTTGGTGGAGAGCTTTCTGGACATTTCTTTTTTGTAGATAATTTTTATGGACATGATGATGGAGCTATCGCAAGTCTGAGACTTCTTTCTTACCTGACAAAAGTTGATCTAAGCTTGAAGGATGCAGTAAATAAGCTACCTCAATACATCTCAAGTCCTGAGATTAAAGTAGGATGTCCGGATGCGACAAAATTCCAGACAGTTTCCAAGGAAATCGGTGATAAAGTCAAAGCCCAATATCCTGATGCAGTCTTTACGGAGATTGACGGTATCAGGATGGACATGCCAGGCAATATGTTTGTCATACGCGCCTCACAAAACGGCCCCTATCTGACAGCAAAGTTTGAAGCTAAAACGCAAGATAAATATGATGAATTGAAACAGTTTGTAGCACGTATCCTAAAAGAAGTAAGCGATATTGACATGTCAAAAGGAGTCAACACCGATGCACTCAACTAAACAATAATGACAGATATAAACCAGGAGGAATTGGAAAGGATTTCGAAATATTGTATTCCTGCTGTGCAAAACGCAGGAGATTATATTTTAGGGAATTGGACCAATACAAAATCCCTTACATACAAGGATATGCGGGATGTCGTAACAAATGTTGACGTTGAGGTGGAAAACATGTTGAGGGAGCGTCTCACAGCTATCCTTCCCGATGCCGGTTTTATCGTTGAGGAAGGGGATTCTGCAGTCTCAGAAGGGTATAACTGGGCAATCGACCCGATTGACGGTACTAAAAACTATGCAACTGGAGCTCCTCTATTCTATACGCAAATCGCTCTCCTTAAACAGTATAGTCCCGTCCTGAGCATTGTTTATAATCCGCTTTCTAAGCAGATGTTTCGCGCTATTAAAGGTGGTGGAGCATACTTAAATGATTTACGCTTAAAACCGAACAATCATACGACTATAGCCTCCTCCATTGTCGACATCGACACTGGTTCTTTGAATAAGCCCGAGGATGCTTGGAAGTTGGAGCTCATCAATAAATTTGCAACCCATGCATATAGACTACGCATAACAGCGGGATTTTTCGGACTCTATATTTCGACCGGCGCAGTCGACATATTCATTAAGGCAAATCTACATTCTCCGTTAACCATCAAAGAAATCGTTGATACGACTCCTCACATGCTCATCATGGAAGAGTCGGGACATACGCCCCATTTTTTAACCTATAAGGATGCATCTATCCTCATATGTACTAGTGATTCGCTATTTGAGGAGGTCCAAAAATCTATTCATCGGTTTTTGCCTGCCCACTAGGAATAAAGCTAGTATTTTGATATAATATAACCTATGGAAGAGCCTCAGGACAATACGGTCGAAAAGCCACAGCCAATTTCTTTATCGCAGTATACGGTAGCATTGTTTCAGAGCTTGTACGCAATAAAGAAGCGAGCAAAGCCAGATGAGTTATCCAAAATAGCCGTATCGCAAGCTGTCTCCTTTTTTGCGCTTGTTTATGAAAAAATTCGCAATGCCGTTGAGTATAGGGAAGATCATCTTATCAGACGAGCAGCCATTGAACGAATTCTTAATAGAAGACTTATGCTTAATCCAGAAGGAAAGCATGAAGCTGAACAGATCCTTCGTGAACTTCTGTGGGCTCGCTATTTTGCGAATGGTTCGCTTGGTGGGAAAGAGCTTATAGATATCCAACTTATCATCGACAGATACATTACCTTAAAGAGAAGGGTTGCCAAGGGCAGATCGGGGGAAACACAACACTTCCTCAGTGAGTTTGTAATGGACCTTATGACCTGTGAAATAGAGGAACGGCTTTCACCTGACACTGCACAGAGATTTTCAAGCTATATGTTCTTCATTTACCAGGTATTGAGGAAAAAAATAAAAATAGAGGGGCTTTCAGAAGATCAAAAAGATGCATATTTCTTAGCTGCACTTGAGCGGTCATTCAGGAAGAGCGATCAACCGTACCAACGATACCATCTTTTTATCACTTTCTATAAACCAATCCACCAGTATTCAGAAAAAGAGCTGGATGTATTTGCGGCAAAGGGACCAGCAATTTTCAAGAAAATTGATGAGACCATAGAGAATAAATACGTTGAAAGCTTAACGCGATTCACCAGAAAACAACTTCCTCCATTCCTCATATTATTCAGCATCATGAAAGATAAGGCAGAGGAAATTCAGACCATCCTCAGTGATAAAAATACACTTTGGAAGTATGTTGACGAGACCTGTAGAGAGAAATATCAGCAACTCACATCTCGTGTCCGTACACTTGCGATTAGAAGCTTCATATACGTGTTTCTTACCAAGATGGTTTTTGCACTTATCCTTGAAGTCCCTGTTTCGCAGTGGCTCTATGGAGAAGTAAATATGCGTTCCATAGGAATAAATACACTATTTCCACCACTTCTCATGCTGCTTATAGTCTCAATATTCAAAATACCAGGAGAGGAAAATACAAAAAATATCTTTCAGAGAATAATAGACATAATAGACGCGAACGTTTCTTTTGAAACAAACATTTCATACATGCCTAAAAAGGCTACAGAAAAAAAACCAATACTCATTTTTGGCTTTACCATTTTCTATTCGCTCACATTCATCGTTACACTCTCAATCATATATGAAGGCCTACTACTCCTTCAATTCAATATGATTAGTATCGCGGTATTCATTTTCTTCGTAAGTCTCGTATCGTTTTTTTCATATAGAGTCAAACAAATTGTCAATGAATATCGACTTGCTGAAAAGGAAAGCATATTTTCGCCAATTATCGATTTTTTCTTTATGCCAGTACTCTCCCTAGGCAAATTCTTCAGTGGAGGGCTTGCTCGACTGAATTTTATGATATTCATTCTCGATTTTCTTATTGAAGCACCATTCAAGCTTATTTTTGAGGTCGTTGAGGAGTGGATAACTTTCGTACGAAAAAGAAAAGAAGAAATCATATGATTGGTCTAGCCCCAGTAGATGGTGTTACGGACGCTGCTTTCCGACAAGTCACTGATGAACTGGGACATCCTGACGTATTGTATACGGAATTTATTACGACTGAGGGATTATTTCGCGGCAGAGAGACATTATTGCATGCACTTGATAAGCATGCAACGACTACCCCTATTATTGCTCAATTTTTTGGTCCCCATCCTCATTTTTATTCATATGCATTCTTTATTGCGGCAGAACTCGGATTTTCTGGAGTTGATGTCAATATGGGATGTCCTGACACAAATATCGTAAAAAAAGGTGGAGGAGCAGCACTTCTTTTGGACCTACCACGTGCCAAGAAGATACTACAGACGCTCATCGCGGCACGTGAGGAATGGAAAAATGGAAAGAGACTGGCAGATACCGATTTGCCCCTCAATATGAAACAGATGGTTGAAAGCATGAGATGTCCCGTTGGCAGCAACAACAGCAGTTGTCGAGAGAGACAGCATGTTTCCATTTCAGTAAAAACACGAATCGGATATCATCAAACACAAGTAAAAGAGGTTATACCTTTTCTCATAGACGCAGGAGTGGAGAGAATAGCACTTCATGGACGTACTTTTGATGCTCGATATAGTGGTTTAGCAAATTGGGATGAGATAGCCGAAGCAAAAGTGCTGACTAAAGGGACAAAAGTAGAGCTATGGGGGAATGGGGACGTGCGAAGTCGAAAACATGGCGAGGAGATCGTAAAAAAATATGGCGTTGATGGGGTTCTGATAGCTCGTGCAGCATTCGGTAATCCATGGATATTTTTGGACAAGAATGTGTCATTTGAGGAAAGGAAAAAAACGATGATTTACCATGCAAGACTATTCCTAAAGTATCGACCTACCTTCGACCTACGTCCAATGAGAAAACATCTCTCTTGGTATTGCAAAGGAGTAGATGGTTCAGCAAAACTACGCGATAAATTGATGAAAGTGGTTACTCTTGAAGATCTTATTTCACTGCTCCAGTGACATTATCGCGAATGTTTTTTTTCAACGCTTCGATAGAATCGAGGTCGTGGATAGATACTCCAAGCACAGGAAGACCAAGTTTTTTGGAGAGTTTTTTTATTAATGGTGCTCTTTTTTTTGGTTCAAGTAAATCAAGTTTCGTCAAAAGGATTATTTCCTTCTTTTCTGAGAGTACCGGGTTACCCTGGGCAAGCTCTGTTCTAATAAGCGAATATATTTCTTCTGGTTTTTCATTTTCGCAACTGACGCAATGATAGAGGACTTTTACTTTCTCAATATGCTTAAGGAATCTGCTACCAAGCCCCTTTCCTTTAGATGCCCCTTCTATAAGTCCCGGAACATCCGCAAGAATATATTCCTCGAACGCTCCCAAGTTTGGCTCAAGTGTCGTGAATGGGTATGGTGCAGTGGCTACTCTTGCATTCGTTATTTCGTTGAGCAGACTACTTTTCCCTGCATTCGGGAAACCAATAAACCCGGCATCGGCAATAAGCTTGAGGATGATTTTGAAATGGAAGCTCTCACCTGGTAAACCTGGATCAGCGAATTTAGGTGTTTGGTTTGTAGAAGTCTTGAAACGATCATTTCCTCTTCCGCCTTTTCCGCCTCTACACAGCACGTAGTCTTTATCATATTCAGTTATTTCAAATTTGATCTTCAGTGCTGTATTTTGAATCTCTGTATGAAGTGGAACATATATTATTGAATCCTTTCCCATCATACCGGTCCTTTGGAAGTTCCCACCCATTTCACCATCATCGGCAATAAACTCTTTTTTTTGTGCTAGGTGATTTAGATTCTTTATCTCTCTTTTTCCTCTTACGATTACGCATCCACCATTACCGCCATCGCCACCGCAAGGACCTTTCTTCATCGGAAAAAAAGCCACTCGACCAGCGCCGCCTTTTCCTGCCTGAGCATTGATGTAGACCTCGTCGATTAGCATATGGTTTGGAGTAAATTCAAATTTGGTGCTTGAATTTCTGTTTTTTACAGGACAAACACCCTCGTTCCTACTTCAGCCCAATTATACAGGATAGAAGTCTCCTTAAGGGGTATGTTTACACAACCATGACTTCCTACCCATGAATAATCCTGAGTGCCATAGACACTTCTCCACGGTGCATCATGGAGACCATAACCAAGGTAAAAAGGCATCCAATAGTTTACGACATCATCATAATAAATCCCTGGAAAAGGTGACTGCATCTGATGATGCTCCTCCTTAAGGTATATCGCGAACTCTCCAAGTACCGTTTCAAATCCCTGTTTACCTGTTGTAATTGGAACTGCTGTGGAGAACAGTGTTGCCCCATCTTCATAAGCATATAGTCTCTGCAGTCCAATATTGACAACGACAATTTTTCCTTCGTGCCGAGGTGCTGGAGGCACAATGGTGAGTCGTTCAGTCTCCTTTTGCTTCAGTAAGAGCACATACTGTTCAGCTCGGATGAGTCTCTGCTTAGCTTGAGCTGCTTTTTGTGACGCAGTGAAAACTCTTTCACGGCTTAAGGTTTCTATGAAATCAGCTCCATTATCCAAATACCTGTTTCCCATAAGATTATCCGCTTCATCGATACACTTTTGGGCAAGCTCTTCGTTTATGGGGCTATTCTTCTCGATGAAATAAGTCATTAGTGCCAAGCAGGTTTGTTTATATGTTTGAAGTTCATTCAAAATTGATTCTTTTCTGATGGATTCAATTTCTTTTGTTATTTCAGCATCCTTTTCCTCCAAAACAACTGTGAATTTCTTTAAATCATTTAAATCGCTATTTTTCTCGAAAATATTGACGGCAACAATTTCAAATGAGTCGAAATAGTACAATTTTCTTGATTGTTGGATATACTTGCTATTTTTTACTCTATCCCTGAGGTAGGATAGTCGAGTTTGAACCTCGCTCTTTTGTTTAGCGACTTCTGTTGCATATCCAGACTGAGCAAGACGCAAAATATTATCATGTTTCAACTCGAACGACGTGATTTTAAATGGGAAGAGTAAATATGAAGTCGAGTTGACCTCTTTCATCAGTACTCGGTACATGGCCTCAAATGTCTTTGTATTGTATCCCCAATTTGAATACATAAATACCTTATCTATATCCTTGTTTATTTCTATCTCGGTCCTTTGCTTGCTAATATATGTCTTATATCCGTACAAGATAGTTAGAATCGATAGGAGAAGAAGAATGAATAAAAATTTCTTCATTTTTTTACCGTGTGGTGATCGTTTTTTTTCCATCCAGGTTTTGAGCTGCACTTTATCCATGTCTCATTTCCATCAGCTTCATGCACTTGACCTGGCTTAATGGTGTAAGACTGTCCAACATTTAATACAAATTTTTCCTTGTCGACAGTGAGAGCGAGTACTCCTTTGATGACTTCGTACATTTCCTCAGCCACACTATGATAATGAGGTTGCGTCTTGTCGATGATGGAGATGACAGTACTATGCGATGGATGTGCAGAGGTTGGCTCTATTTCGCAAAGGATTTCAGTGCAGTTTTGTCTATTGTTCAATAGTATATTCTTTCCAGGATATTTTTTTTTAAGTTCTTCGATGACATCTGTTATCTTCATACTTCGATTATAATTGAAATAGAATGACAGCGCAAATGTGCACGATTTACATAGTTCGGCATGGTCAAACTGATTGGAATGTTTCAAAAACAAGCCAAGGACAGATTGATATTCCACTCAATAAGGTTGGAGAAGCTCAAGCGTTTGATTTGGGGGAAAAGCTAAAGCAAATTCACTTTGACGCTTTCTTTACCTCAGACCTCATACGTGCAAAGCGGACTGCGGAAATACTAAATATTGAGAGACAGCTGGCTATTCAGACTACGGAAGCGCTGCGAGAAAGGAATTTTGGGACCTATCAAGGAAAGCCTATCGATGAAGCGCATAATCGTTTGTATAAACTACTCGAGGACTACAAAGATCACCCACACATAATCGAGTCCAACGTGGAGACGAATGAACAAATAGTAAGCAGAGCATTGACATTTATACGTGAGATGAGTGTCGAGTACGGAGGAAAGACAGTCCTTCTTGTTTCTCATGGAGGATTGATGAGAACTCTTCTAGTCCATCTGGCTTACTGTACCAGCAAACAAATACCCTATATTGGGGCTATAAATAACACAGCATATATAAAATTGCTATCAGATGGTCCTGATATCCAGGTTCAGGAAACATTCGGAATCACAATTCTTCCCGTATAATATACTATGCTTCCATGGCACTATTTTGCTCTCGCAACAGTCTTGACTAGTTCCATTTCTAGCATTATCCTTCGCGTGCTCATGAAGAAAGAAGAAAGTGACCCAATCTTGTTTACGATTGTCTTTCAATTCATGCTTACCGGCGTCGTATTACTCTATGCATTCACCAGAGGTTTTGAATTCCCACCAGCACCTTTTCTTTGGCCTCGACTTATGCTAAGTGCTGTCTTATACGCTGCGGGTTCACTCTGCAATTTTTATACGTCAAAGCATCTTCCAGCAGGAGAAAGTGCAATCCTAATGGCAGGAGGAGCAATAATTACCATCGTACTCGGTATTACATTTCTTGGTGACACATTCAATTTTCTAAAGATTATTGGAGTTACTAGCATTATTGCATCAATTTTCGTACTTTATGCAAATGAAAAAATGAAGATGAATGTCGGCGTATGGTATGCGATTGGGACTACAGTATTTTATGCAATCGCAGTCGTAAATGATGTAGTTATAATTAAGTCATATAATGCCATTTCATTTGTGCCAGTTATGAGCTTTCTACCAGGTGCTATTCTTGCTCTTATATTTTCAAAGAAAACAATCAATATATATAAGTTTCTCAATCCAAAAACATTATCGCATGTTGGAATATTTTCTGTATTTTACGGAGCATCGGCAATAACCTATTATCAAGCTCTTGCCGCTGGCGCAACAGTATCTCAATTGTCACCGATATCTCGTGGATCAATAATCACAACCGTTCTCCTTGCAGCAATCTTTTTAGGTGAACGAAAACAACTGCGAAGAAAGGTACTTAGTGCATTATTGGTAAGCACAGGTGGTTTTCTTGTTGGGGTAATATCATTATGACACATCATCAAGATAAGCAAATAGAAATAATTAACCAAATTGAGGAACAGGTTAAGACAGATTCACTTGAAGCAACAACGGTAATTCCAGTGAATAATTTTGCGACTGATAATCGTATGTGTTTGACAAGTGTACATTTTCCAGCAGTTCAGTATACAGACAACATCTATAAAAGTCTCATTACACCACTAAAAAATCTCTTTCAGAACGCTTACTATTATGAACCATCATCACTCCATCTTACGGTAAAAAATATTCGTGTAATCAACGATCCACCGAGTTTTACAGTTCATGATATAGAGACAGCCAAAAAGGTGCTCAATCGTGTTATTCTAAAACACATGAAATTTAATATTTATCCGTATAGACTTCTTCTTTTTAAGAATAATCTTGCCCTTATGAGTACGACCGATGAGGAGCTAGATAGGATAATACTCGATTTGGATGAAGAACTGAAAAGAGAGGGAATCCCTGATGATAAGAAGTATATCAATAGCCGATATTTTTTTAGCAATATGACTCTTGCTCGATTCAATACTGCTCCGCCTGGTGCCTTCAAGGAAAAAATTGTTGAGATATCGTCTGATTTGAAACTTCAAAGCTATTGTGTAGACTCAGTCAGCTTGATAACGAGCAACGCCGTCATGAAAAAATTGACGTTTCACACCACAGCCAATCTCAAAGACTGATAAGAAGTATCCCAAGCACTGTCAAGAAAAGTGCTGACAATTTTGCAGGTAGGGCTTTCTTGCCAAACTCTTCATGTATCACCTTAGGATATAGGAGACTAATTACAACGGAAAATATCAAAACGAATATCGGCTGTGTCCCAGATACAGCGGTGACAAGAGAGATCGGGCCTGAACTTAAAGCACTCATAAACGTTATTATTCCCATGTACCCAAAAAGTCCACGTACGCTAAACTGCGCAAGGAGACTGGTGTTCTTGAATGCGGAAACAATCTCTCTCCGTACCTCAGCATTTTTCAGAAGAAACAGATAGAGGGGGATTGATGAATAAAAGGCAATACAGTTCACCGTCAATGAAGGAAGATCTTGCATAGCATATTTTGAAATTGAGTTGCCGACTGAGGAGAATAGCGCTGAGAGTAATGCAAATAAGTAAGCGCTACGAACCTCTTTCTTATGGCTTTCCCCACCAATAGATGACAAAACTGCACCTACAACAATTATGAGAATTCCCGCCCATTTAAGTATGCTTATTGTTTCGTGGAAGAAAAACATACCTATGATTGAGCTATAAATGGGTTGAGAAAAGAAAATGGCTGAAACGCGAGTTGCTTCACCGTTCTGCATCGCTTTCCAAAAAAATATCCACATGAAAAACCAAAATATTCCAGCCATAGCACTAAGCAAGGCTCCATTTCCAAATTTGAATGTATTCCACTGCATATAAGTCGTAATGAGAATGAACACCAGATAGATGCAATTGAGTATTACTGCAAATGAATAGACACTCTTGATTTTCTTGGTATTCAAAAATTTATCAAGAATGACTGAAAGACCAAAAAAAACATTCGCTAACAATGATAATAATATCCAAGACATAATCTTCTCATTATATCAATCAATAATAGATATATAATTAGATTATATGAACAATCAAATCCTGGCGGCGTTACAATGGAGATATGCGACAAAAAAATTTGATAGCGCAAAAAAAGTAAGTAACTCTGATTTATCGACATTGTTGGAAAGCATAAGACTTTCTCCCTCTTCTCTTGGTCTTCAACCCTGGAAAATCCTGCTTATTAGTGATGTGGCACTTCGCGAAAAATTGAAGATGGCAGCTTATGGACAATCTCAAGTAACAGATGCATCTCATCTGATTGTCTTTACGACAAGAAGGAATCTAAGTCTGGCATATTTTGACACGTATTTGAATGAAGTTGCAAAAACAAGGAATCAAAATGTTGAGGACCTTAGTGCATACAAGCAGATGATTTCAGGGTTTGTTTCAAGAAAAACAGAGTCACAAATTGTTGAATGGAATGCACGCCAGGTATATATTGCGCTCGGAATACTACTTGAGTCAGCCGCACTTTTGAAAATTGATGCGTGTCCGATGGAAGGGTTCGATGTCAAACAATTTGACTCTCTTTTGAATCTTTCTGAATCTGAGTACACAACTGCAGTTATTGCACCAATCGGATACAGAAGTGAAGATGATAAATATGCTCTTGCAAGTAAAGTAAGATTTCAAAAAAAAGACATAATCATCACGCTTTGAGGAGCTTCAATTTCTCATCTCGCGACAAGCTTTTGATGAACGACTCCCGTTTGGAAGCAACCGATCGAGAAGGGTATTCTTCCGAATAGACAAGTACAACCGGTCTTTTCCCTCGAAGAGACTTTGACCCTTTCATATTATTTGTATTATGTTCATTGATTCTCCGAACAATATCTGTCGTTATCCCCGTATATAGGGTTTCGTCCGAACAGCGAGCAATGTAGAGATACCAATTCATATTTTTTATGTGGGTGAGTCCGGTGAGATTTGAACTCACAACCACCTCCTTAAGAGGGAGATGCTCTACCAGTTGAGCTACGGACCCTATTTTGTGTCCCCAGAGGGAATCGAACCCCCATCAATGGTTCCGAAGACCACTACTCTATCCGTTGAGCTATGAGGACTCTCCCCTCCATTACTAAGACTTGTATATTATACTATATAAATGAGCGTCATCTTATACTTTTTTATCATCATATCTGAGTTCTTTGTGTTACTTGGCGTTTCCATATATTTTGTCGGGCTACTCTTTTCCTCATTCAAAGGGGCCCCATATGTACCGACAACAAAAAAAGAGATGATGATTGTCCTTAAGCGGGCTCACTTGAAGAAAGGAAAAACATTTGTTGAGTTTGGAAGCGGAGATGGACGTATCATCCGTCAAGCCGTAAAACAATATGGAGTAAGGGGGACTGGAATAGAGATAAATCCGCTTCTTATTTGGTGGTCCCGATTCCTCTCCAGAAGAGATGGAACTGCTCAATCGGTCGTATTCATTAAAGCAAATGTATTTGATTATCCACTTACCAATACAGATTATTTATATCTATTTTTGATGCCCCAATTATTAGCAAAACTTATTCCAAAGTTCAAAAAAGAATTAAAGAAAGGCTCGCTCATAATATCTCATGGTTTTAAGCTCGTAGGTATGGAAAAATATCTCATCGATACAAATCCGAGCCTAACCTTCCCAACCTACTATTATCAGGTATAATCTGTAACATGACTCTTATTAAACTTTTCAAAAGAGGAGCGCGGCTACTTCTTATCTATTGGTTCATTTTGGCCTTATCGTTCATGATTGGTTTCAAACTGTCTGCAATGAATAAACAACTGTTGTACTACCAACATGTGATGAACGATCTTGAGCAGATTTCGTTACTTAGTGCAGAACAGGAAAAAACGGCCCCTGAGCTTTTGGCTGAGTTTAAGACAGACGATATTCGTGTGGCTAATCTAAAATATTTTTTCAGAAAATATAACTCAGTTCTCTATGATAAGTCAGAATTCATCGTGAAGATGGCGGATACGTATAAACTTGATTACCGACTGATACCTGCGATTGCGATGCAAGAATCGAATGTGTGCAAATATATATATGAAGGTTCACATAATTGTTGGGGGTGGGGAATTTATGGGAATAAGGTTACGCGATTTGACTCCTACGAAGAAGCAATAGAGACTATAAGTAGGGGTCTTAAACTGTATTATGTTGACAAGGGATTGACGACTGCTGAGGCGATCATGCGAAAATACACTCCTCCTTCTGATGGATCTTGGGCGTTTGGTGTAAACACATTCTTGAAGATGATAGAGTAAGCATCACTGAACACTTCTGGAGTTTGATAGTTCCTGGGACATGGAGTATGCGGTACCTTGTTTCTTACTGCGAGACGCGAAAAGGGATCCTCTCTTCTTTTTCTTGCTCATGAGCGCTGACATCCAAGTTCTGGACTCACCGACTTTCATCCGTACACTTTGCAAAATACGGAGTACTATTTCGAGAAACTTAACATGGTAAATCCCTGGTTTTTCAGAAAGTGTCTCCATTGTGAATTTTTCGATATCTCGAACTTCGTTCATCAATGAGGCATCGGCCTTCTTGATATATTGGACTTCCTGTCTGATTTGTTCCAATAAGTGCTGAATTTCCTGGCGCACAGTAACATTCTCATGATGGCTCTGATAGTTAAATAGATTCGCTTCCTTTTTTAAGACTTTGTTTTCTGTTTTGAGGTCTTCAACTTGTTTCTGAACTTGTTCCTCTGAAGTGCTTTGTGTCTTTTCAGTAATGCCGAGGAGTTGGTCAAGCATGCCTGATCCCATTGACTGGAGAGCATCAATTGTGCCTTTTCCCATAGAAGCAGACACTTCACGGAGTGTTTCTACTGGGTTTACCAAATGACCGGAGGCCTTTTTAGCTGCCATAAGCCTTAATTATATTATAGACCTATAATAAAGTCAAGTGCTTTTTGCTTGCGAAGGACCGATTCATAAAAGTACGCATTAGCCTCAGCGGCCTTTCGATCCTTCTCTTCTTTTATGTTTGAGAATAGTGCATTCAGATCTTCCTGTTTTACCTCTAGTTTTTCCTCATCCGCAATCGTTTGTAGGATGAATTCGAGCTTATACATATCAGTTATTTCTCGGGTAAGTCGCTCTTTGACGGTCTCCATGGTCAAATTTCTTGTTTGTAGGTATTTGTCCATGGTGAGGCCAATTTTTTGCACGTCGTCAACCATTTGAGATAATCTTCTGTTAAGCTCCTCTTCTACCAATAGGGGAGAAAGCTCGCACTCACATTCCTTCAGGACAGCTTCAAGACTTACATTCAATGCTTTTTCTTTCTTTTGATCTGCACTTTTGTCTGGTGTTTGTGGTTCTTTACCAGGAACCCAAATCTCATCTGTTTTTAGAGTCTTTTTGGCTTCCTGAACCTGCTTTTTATAGTTTTTTAATTTCACAACAGGTTTTTCGGCCAATGTGACCTTAAGTTCCCAATCTTCATTTTCCTTAGCCTTGACAAGTTCTATTTTCGGAGAAAGGATAGGCTTGAGGCCTTCTTTTTTTACTATATCCTCATATATCTTTGGCATGAGCTCACGTATGAGATGCGAATAGACTGAATCCTTTGCAATATTCTTCTCAGCAAGTTCATGGGGTACCTTTCCCTTGCGGAACCCACCCATTTCGAACTCAGCGTGTAGAAGCTCAAATGAAGTCTTATATGCTGTTTGTATCTCTGTCCAGGTAAGTTTGACAATAATCTCAACAGTGGATTTTGGTTGTTTTTTGACCGTGTGTGTAGGCATGGTTACAATTGTACCGTATCTTGCATGAAAAACAACTGTTTTT
>JAVHSH010000013.1:29910-52090 GCA_036172095.1 Patescibacteria group bacterium | reverse complement strand
CCACTCTGCCACCTCTCCAGGCGGATTTTAGCCTCAATATAGTATATCACACCAGAACAATCCGCCCATGCTATACTCTGACTATGAATATAGTCGTTGGTGGACCCATGTTCTCAGGTAAAACAACGTGGCTTATCAGTTATACAAAACAACTTCCGAAGGGTAGCTACATTATAGCCAAGCCAGATTTAGATACCAGATATGCAACGAACGCAATTGTTACCCACCATGGACAATCACTACCAGCCATAAACATAAACTATACAAATCCTCATTTCCCAAAGCTAAAAAAACAAATTAAAATCATTCTTATAGATGAACTCAATTTTTTTTCATTTCACACATTGCTTCCAGAAATAGAACGACAACAAAAGCTTGGAAGAACAATTATTGGTGTGGGACTATTGTTTGATAGCAGAAAAAAACCATTTGGGGCTACACTCCCTCTTTCTAAACTGTCTGATACATTTATTGAGCTGTTTGCCATTTGTAATGGGTGTGGAGAAAAAGCAAACCACTCATATAGAAAAATCCAAGCAAAAAATCAAGTTATTATTGGAGCGGGTGAAACATACGGAGCATGTTGTGAAAAATGCTGGGAAAATCTTCAAAAATAGCAGTGAATTTGTGCCTATTTTTTGATAAAATAACGAATGACGCAGACAGCTGTGGAACAAACTTCAGAAGATGACGAATACATCGTCAATAACAGTTCAGAAATCACAGTAGGAGAAACTGTCGGGTGGACTGATAAAATGCTTTCTTCCCTTCCCGCTTTTAAAAGCCGAAACTATACCCTCTATTTTATTGGTCAACTTATATCAATGGTTGGAACGTGGCTTCAAATAGTTGCAGAAGGATGGCTTATATTTCAACTCTCGCACTCTGCATTTTATGTGGGATTAAGTGCCGCCGCTTCAACGCTCCCCTCTCTCTTCTTGTCACTTATTGGTGGTGTTATTGTCGACAGATTTCCAAAGAAAAAAATAATACTTATAACACAAGCCTTGTCAATGATTCTCGCCTTTCTATTGGGAATTCTCACAATTACAAACACCATTACTGTCTGGTATATAATAATTCTTGCTTTTCTTCTTGGAATTGTTCATGCTGTAGATATTCCTGCACGACAAGCGTATGTATCTGAGTTGGTTGACGATAAAAAATTACTTTCTTCAGCGATTGCTTTAAACTCAACCATATATAACTCTGCTCGAATTATTGGTCCAACAATCGCAGGATTATTAATCACTATTTTTGGTTTGGGAATGGCATTTGTATTTAATGGCATAAGCTATATCGCAGTCATAACTGCCTTATTTTTTATAAAAACAAAGACGCTTATTCCTAAAGTCCACCCAAATCCAATAAAAGCAATTCGTGAGGGATTGCTTTATGCTTTTTCTCACCCAACTATCAAATCACTTCTTATAGCAACGGCTGTCATCTCAACATTTGGATGGTCATATTCGACTCTTATGCCGGTTGTTGCAAGCGATGTGTTTCATCTTGATGCTGCTGGCCTTGGATATCTATATGCAGCAACAGGAATTGGCGCGCTTCTTGCCACAATGCTTATATCCGCATATTCCCATAAGCTAAACCCCTATCTATTTATTATCGGATGCGACTTATTGTTTGCGATCGGACTATTATTTTTCACACTAACATCTTCTGTTTATCTTGCATATTTTTTTCTCTTTATTGTTGGATTCAGTTTAGTGGGAACGTTTGCGATGACAAATACAACAATTCAACACTCTGTTTCCGATCACATGAGGGGACGCGTCATGAGTATATATGCACTTTCATTTATGGGGCTTGCACCTTTGGGTAATTTTGAAATTGGATATGTTGCAGAAAAATTTGGATCGCAATTTGCAATACAAATAAGCGCTGTTGTGATCTTTATATTTGGAATATATTCATATATGAGTCTAAAAGACATAAAAAAAGATCAAGAAATTTACAATCAAAAAAATGTGTCTTTGTAATGAAGGTTGATGTTATTAATAGTGCTTTATAATTTTTATATGGACTTCCAACAGATGCCGAATGAAAATTCGAAACGATTTATTGCAATACTAAACAAAAAAATTGAAGTCGGAAAACTTATGAACGCTCTAGGCCATATGACTGCAGGTCTAGTTGGTGGAACATCCAATATCTCACAGATGTGCTTCCTTCCCTATGAAGATAAAGAGGGCGGAAAACATCCAAACATCTCACATTTCCCATTTATTATCCTAAAGGCAGATAATTCCAACCAAATTCGAACTATTAGAAACGAGGCGATTACTAGAAGTATTCAATTCACAGATTTTACAAGCACAATGACAATAGGCACTTCTGAAGAACAAGTCAACAATACAAAGGCAACATCAGAATTAGAACTCGAATATTTTGGAATATGCTTATTTGGGGAAACAGATGTGTTGCGACAATTTACAAAAAAATTCTCTCTATTTGTATGAAAGAACTCACATTGAAAATCATAATTAATAAACCAGCCTCTGACGTATATGCTTTTTATGTCAATCCACACAACACACCCCTCTGGCTCAACTCAGTTGTACAGGAGATTACTTCAGACTGGCCCATAAAAGTTGGTACTCACTATAAAAACCAAAATAAAAAAAACATTTGGGGTGAATATATCGTAGTAGCACTAAAAGAAAATGAATTGTTCGAATTAGTATCAAACGATGGCAACTACCATGTGAGGTATACCCACAAAACGGTGAACGGACACGCATCTGAGCTTACATACTATGAGTGGGTAGATAAAGGGGACCTTGAAGAGCCATTCACTCTCGATATTCTTCAAAAGCTGAAAGAGATAGTAGAGATATGACCGTGCTATAATCTCAGTATATGACAACAACAGAGACAACCTCAACCTCTTGGTTCTCCCGTTTAGGAAATTCATTAAAAAATATTGTTCTAGGAATACTGTTTGTTGTTGGCACCGTTATTCTTCTTTTTTGGAATGAAGGACGTGCGGTAAAAACCGAACAGGGCTTGAAAGAAGGACTTTCATCGGTAATCTCAGTTTCATCAGATAAAAAAGACGCTAAAAACGAAGGTAAACTTATTCATTTTACGGGAATGACTAATGTTCCTGATGTACTAACTGATGAAGAGTTTTCCGTAACTAAAGAGGCATTAAAAATGAAAAGAACTGTTGAGGTATATCAATGGAGTGAGGAAGCAAAAAGCAAGACTGTTGAAAAATTAGGTGGAGGAACTGAAACGACTACGACATACACATATACAAAAAAATGGTCTGACTCAATAATCGATTCCACTAATTTTAAAGAGTCAGAGCTACATCAAAATCCCACATCAAAACTAATAGCGGATAAAGAGTGGATAGCTGAGAAGGTGACAGTCGGTGCATTTAGCATTTCAAAAGACATGTTGTCTGCACTCAACGGCTATGAGCCAGTTTCACTCTCACAAGATATGATTAATCTTGAATCAACCACCATGTCTGCCCAACTGCAGTTAGTTGGTAGCACAATATATTATCAAACAAAAGATGCAAGAGTTCCTGAGATAGGAAATACACGTATAACATATGAAGTTGTTACGCCACAAGAAATAAGTGTTGTTTATAAACAAGTGGGTGAATCGCTTGTTCCCTATCAAACAAAAAATGGGTCAACAATCAGAATGATCCAGGTGGGGAAAGCAACCGCAGAGGAGATGTTTAAGAATGCACAAGAATCAAATAAAACATTGACATGGATATTAAGAGTGGTCGGTATACTATTTATGTTTATCGGTTTTCAGATGATATTTAGCGTTCTACAAGTTATTGGGAGTGTGGTTCCATTTGTTGGAAGGATTATTGGAATGGGCACAGGATTGGTAGCCGGAATACTAACACTCATACTCGCAAGTATTATCATTGCTATGGCATGGATTTTCTATAGACCAATTATAGGAGTATGCCTTCTTATTATTGCGATAGGTGCATACGTGTATCTGATAAAGAACTCAAAAAAATAAGATTGAAAATATGGATAATGAAAAGATAATCAGAGAAACAGTTTCATTCGTGAAAAAGGAACTTGAAGGAAAAGAGTCAGGACATGATTGGTGGCATATATATCGTGTGTGGAATATTGCAAAAAAAATTGCATCAATCGAAAAAGCGGACATGTTTATGGTTGAAATTGCAGCTCTACTTCACGATATTGCGGATAGGAAGCTCAATAAAGGAGATGAAGAAGCTGGCCTGGAAAGAGTACGGACATTTCTCACCCCACTCATTGATGATAGATTGATTGTCAATAAAATACTCCATATCATTGAAACCTATTCATTTACTAGTCAATTGAGGAGTAAAAAGAGAATGGACACATTGGAAGGCAAAATTGTACAAGATGCTGACCGTTTGGACGCACTTGGTGCAGTTGGGATTGCGCGTACTTTCAATTATGGAGGCCATAGGGGACGCTCACTTTATGACCCTGCAATACAACCACAAAGAAATATGTCTGCGACACAATATGTGAAATCAATCTCCCCTTCACTTAATCATTTTTATGAGAAACTTCTCCTACTAAAAGACCTTATGAATACAAAAAGCGCAAAGAAAATTGCGGAGGGACGGCATGTCTACATGAAAATGTTTTTGGAACAGTTTTACAAAGAGTGGAATGGTAAGGATATTGTATAATTTTTATATGGGATACTATGTAGAACTCAATACGCTTCTTCGTCCTCCTTCTCCTTTTGATTTTACTTCGCTTTCTGTCGGAAATAAATATACTGTTACCCTTGAACGAGAACGTGCATTTCCCCTTCATATCGCAATTCTCCTTATCGATGCTAATTGGAATTTCTATGGATATGCCATCGCCCATTCAGCTTTTTTGAAAGATAAAAAAACCACAATAGAATTTGAAATCCTTACTCTTTTTACAAAAGAGGAACAGTTTATGTACCAAAAAAAGTTCATTGAGGCTGGGAAACTCACGGGGGAAGTTAAATAAATATAATGAGGAAACCTCTTTGGTTTAGGGCAAAAAACTTCGGTTGGGGCTGGTATCCAAATACATGGCAAGGCTGGCTTATTCTCGTTTTATATACTGTGTTTCTTATATATGGGACAACACCAACCGTCCCAAAGAATTATATTCTGGAGGTTGGAATCGCTACTTTGCTTCTTATTCTCGTTTGCTTTCTTACCGGCGAAAAACCGGAATGGCGATGGGGAAGAAAAAAATAAAGACACATCCCAAAGATATATGCTGTGTATACACCTATCTGCAATATATCCATTTTTCGTGTTATACCAAAAAGTGACTGAATAATTCCACCTGCAGCAGTAGCTTTTGCCGGAATGAATGGCAAAGCAATTTCATAGAGTCCAGGAATCAAACTAGCCTCTCCAAACTCATGTATTCCGCGAACTAGCAGTCCTGCAGCAAACAAAATAAGAAGAATACTTGTTGTTCTGAATGCATATATTACAGGTAAACGCTTAGTTGTCTTGAAAAGTAAAACTGAAAGTATTATTCCCAACATCGCTCCCCCACTGAAACCAATAGCTATTTCTTTTGGATTTGTCGAGATAAAAATTGTACTGAGAAAAAGAACTATCTCAAACCCTTCTCTAAAGACGGCAGTAAATGCAAGAATGAATAAACCTTTTTTTTCCCGCTCTTCGACTGTTTTCCTCACCTTTTGTAATAAATACCCTTTTTGTTGCGAAAAAAATTTGTGCAGAAAAAAAACGGCCCATGTGATAAATACTGCAGAAATCAACATCAATGTCCCTTCTGTAATTTGTTCAATGCTGCCTGAATATAATTTATGAAGTCTTAATCCCAAAAAGCTTGCAACTCCTATAAGGAACATGCTCGACAACGCTGCATATACTGTCGCCCGCCAAATGGTTTTTCGAGCGTACTCTAACTTAAGGTTTCCGATTATCCCAAGTAATGTGGCAATAATAAATGCAGCCTCAACTACTTCTCTGAATGTTACTAAAAATGCGGGAAACATATGAAATTATCTTGTACTAAATTAGTAGTCGTTTAAGTATATCATCCTAATTCAGTTATATGCTATTTTTTATTTTTTTTACTGCCTGAAGGAAAGCGTCTGTAGTAAATGACGCTCCAGCTATTCGCGAAAGATCTAAAGTATTGATATTTTTACCGACAACAATTGGTTGTATTTCAGCTTCAAATCCGGTTTGATATATACGTGACTTCCCGTTATTCATTGAATGCACAGATGTTACATCTATGATGATCAAATCGCGAAGCGTTAGCGAAACATTTATACTTTCATTTTTTCCTTCCGGATAATAGTCGATAGTGGCTGAATACTTCTTCATAATATTTGAGATATTGCCATGTTGAATTGTCGGTACAGGAACACTAATAGATGTTGGAAACGCTATTGTTGGAGTTGTTTGTGAGGAAGGAATGTTCATTGGTACATCAAAAATATATAGAGTAACACTCACGCCCATCACCAGACCTAATACTAGGTAACTGTTTCGTTTTATATTCATTTTTGTAGTGGGGTAAAATTTAATTTTTTCCTATTGTGAAGTAATATCCATATCCTCCATATCACTAACGCTAAATATGTTATTAATAAGGTGAACCAATATACTTTTATGAGAATAAAATTTCTCAAATAACTTCCGATATCAAGCGCATGGATAAAAACAAAAAACATCATCGGATATGATAAATAATGAATATTGAGCCATTTTTTATATGAAAGCTTGTTTCTGAAAAATGAACTCGTAATCCAAACAAGAATCACGAGAATGAATGCCAACCTTCCCAAAGTTATATGAAACTCGGATGATGTGGAAAATTGAGGCAGGAACAAAAATGTTATCTTTTCCATATATACCATCATCTCAAGAATGGGATGGATAAGGACAAAGAACATACCCCATACGCCGAGAATTATGTGTAACTTAATGAAATTGCCTGGATTTGGAGCAATTATTTTCGCGAAATCTTTTATCCCTAGAATAAATTCCCAAAAAAGCAAAACAGCCCCAATAAAACCCGCAATATTCGCAAAAGCATAGGTAAAGTTTCCCACAATCTTTATTTGGGTAAATAAATAGAGAAAAGGAAGTGCAGATACAACGATTGCAAAAATAATTCCTAGCATATTTATACTATATACGATTATCGAGCAGAACCACTAGCATTAGCCCCTGGACCACCCATACGGAACTGTGGATTTAACTGAACGTTTTGTGCACTTACACTTCCATCAGTATTTGATGTGCCAAATACACCTACTTTTTCACCTACTTTTAACTCAGTTTTTTCCACAGATGCTGTTTTATTAAAGATAGTTTTATCATTTAATAAAACTATTCGTGAACTTCCATCGACCATTTTTACAGTAAGAGAGTCTGCATCCATGCTTATTATCTCTCCTGAAACAGGCTGTCCATTCCCTATTCTTCGCGCCCCTGCCCCTGTGCCAGTTCTTCCAGCACCTTGTTGCCCCATAAAATTGCGTCCGACAGGTTGTTTACTCAGTTGATATTGGATTCCTCCATAAAATGCTAAGGCTCCTACTCCTACTGTTATTAAGAAAACGACTATTGGTTTCATATGATTATTCTATTATTGTATTGATAACTATTAACTAATATTAAACAATTAGACTGATTTTTTGCTGAATTTTTTCCCCACTCCATTATTCATATCGCAATGCTTCAATTGGTTGTAATTTTGAGGCTTTCTGTGCCGGGTACCACCCAAAGACTACACCAATCACTCCCGAAACACCCATTGCCAAGAATATTGCTGGCCATGAGATAGTAAATGGTAAATTCATTGTGTTTGAGAGAACAAATGAAATGAGGATTCCAAGAATCATGCCAATTATCCCTCCCGTAATCGTAAGTATTATCGCCTCAAATAAGAATTGAAGAATGACTATTTTTTGCTTTGCTCCAAGCGCTTTCCGTAATCCGATTTCACGCGTGCGCTCCGTGACCGTCACCAACATGATATTCATTATGCCGATTCCGCCGACTAGTAATGAAATGGCTGCGATACCACTAAGGAGAGTAGTAAAGGTTCCTGTTATGCTTGAAGCGGTGTTCATAATATCAGCTTGGGACATTATGGAAAAGTCTGCTTGGGTAGGATCGTTGAATTTGTGACGTGCCAAAAGAAAATATCCTATTTCGTTTTGAGCTTGGGTCATGACATCCTGCGATTTTGCTTCAATCGAAATAGAGCTTAAATAGGAAACGCCGAATAATTGTTTTTGAGCTGTGCTAAGCGGCACGTAGATCATGTCATCTTGATTGTTGAATCCACTTCCTCCTTTTGCAGTAGTTACTCCAATAACCTTGAGTGTCTGTGTACCAGTACGCATCATTTTGCCAATAGGATTTACACCATCTCCAAACAAATCAGTGACCACTTGTGGTCCGATGACAGCAACTTTACTCATTGTTTCCACATCTCGGGCAGAAATAAACACTCCGGATGAAAGTGTTAGTTTTCTGATTTCCGCATATGCTGGATAGACGCCATAAATTTGCGTATTTGTATTATTTCTTCCAACAATTACTTGAGTTCTTCTTGATAGTTCTGGTGAAATTGTTTTGACAGAGGTGATTGTTGGAGATGTTCGGATTGCTAAGGCATCCTCCAAGGTAAGTGTTGTCCCGCCTCCTTGTGCGCCTCTAACTGCCCCATTGTTCTGACCGCTTGGCTGCACAGTCAATAGATTTGATCCGAGTGACTGAATCTGGTTCTCGACCATCTTCTGACTCGATTCCCCTAATGAAATGAGGGCAATAACGCTCCCAATCCCTATGACTATTCCCAGAATAGCAAGGCCAGTCCTCATCTTATTGACGGTAAGGGTGCTAAAACATTCCAATAGTAATTCTCCTAAGTCCATAACTGATTTATTTTTGATAATATGCTTTCTTTTTTTTCTTATTTATTTCGTCATCAATGATGACTCCATCTTTTACATGGATAATGCGTCCTGCATGGGCTGCAATATCTGGTTCGTGAGTGATCATTATTATTGTATGGCCCTCATCGTTTAATTTTTGGAATAATGCCATTACTTCTTCCGCCTGGGCAGAAGCAATATTCCCAGTTGGTTCGTCAGCCAAAAGAATAGCAGGATTCATGACTAGCCCACGGGCAATCGCAACACGTTGTTGTTGTCCTCCTGATAGTTGATTTGATGTATGGTACATTCTGTTTCCAAGACCAACCATTTCCAGATATTTTTGAGCTTTCTCCAGCCTTTCCTCTTTCGGAACTCCCGCATACACCATAGGTAGCATGACATTTTTCAAAGCCGTCGTGCGGGGAAGAAGATTGAATGCTTGAAAAATGAAACCAATTTTTCGATTACGTATATCTGCAAGTTCATCTTGACTTAATTTTGAAACAGATTCTCCATCAAGAATGTATTCTCCGCTTGTCGCTAAATCTAGAGCCCCAAGAATATGCATCATCGTTGATTTCCCGCTTCCAGAAGGACCCATTATTGCTGTAAATTCGCCTTTTTCTATTTCAAAAGATATATGAGACAACGCTGTTGTTTCTACAGCCTCAGTTTTATATATCTTTGATATGTCTTTTAATTGGATCATATTGGTTGGCTATTTATCTTCCTGTTCTAAATACGGCTCCACCTGCTCCACTTCTCGCTCCTCCAAAGGAGCTAAATGGTGATGCTGATGTGGATGAAGTACTTGTAGCTGTTGGTTGGATTGTCGCCGTTACTACAGTATCCCCCTCAGCTACTCCTGATACTATCTCTGACTGAGTGTCAGATGACATACCAACTTCAACATTTACCTGTGATACTATGTTATTTTTCATTACTTGTACATAATTTGATCCATCCGTATTTTGCTGAATACTACTTGTTGGAACCATGAGGACATCATTTTTTCGTGCGGTGATAATATTCGCGGATGCGGCCATATTTGGGAGTATTGTTGTTGTGTTGGTGTCAAGCTTTATTACGACTGGATAGGTTGAAACACCTGAAGTAACAGAGCCAACCGTATCGATGCTGACAACCTTTCCCGTGAATGTTTTGTCCGGATACGCATCCATTGTTATCGTCGCCTTATCCCCTATGGTGACTTTTGGAACATCGATTTCGGTCAAGCTTAACGTCACAAGCGGTGTCGCATCTGTTTTGACGTTGGCAATCTTTGTATTGCTTACATTGCTGTTTTGAGAGGATGCATTTGAATTTATTACTGATCCAATTTGGAGAGCAAGACCAGACACTGTCCCAGAAATGGGGGCATATACTGTTGAAGATGCTCTTTGGTAAGCGGACCACGCGGAATTCAATGCGGTTTGCGATTGGTAGGCCACATTTTGCTGTATTTTATATTTTGCTTCAGCAGCTAGCCAATTATCATTCGCAATATGAAACTCCGGAAGGGATCGATTGATATTGTTTGGACTTCCGTCTTCGTATTGGTAAGTCCCGTTTTGTGCAATCTTCATGAATGTGTCCCAATTGGTGAACATGGTTGACTGAGTTGAATACATACTTGCTTGAGCACTATCATAATTATTCTTTGCGCTCTGATAACTTGATAGTGCCTGCGATTCCGTCTGTTTTCCATCCAAATCAAGATCTATCTCCATGATCTTATCGCCGCTTTTTACCATATCTCCGTCTTTGACATATAGCTTTGAGACAACACCAGTAGCCTGTGTTGTAATATTTGTATTATTTGCAGAGGAAACAGTGCCCGAACCGGTGACGGTAACGACAAGCATTCCTTTTTCAACAATTCCTGTCTGATATGACACAGTTGCCTTTTTTGATCCGAATACTGAATATATCGGCAATCCAACTACCCCAATTAATACTGATACTATTGCTATTTTCAACCACAACGACTTTTTGCTGAACCACTCTTTTGCCTTTTTATATATATTCATACCGAATAGTAATTGATAATTCTTAAAACAAGCTTAAACAGAAGGTATCTTAACTAATACCGTTGTACCAATATTGACCCCACTTTGGATATCAATCTCTCCTGTATGTAATTCTATAATTTTTTTTGCAATCGATAAACCCAACCCATATCCGCCCGCTCCACTTCTCCCGCGTGCGCTATCCGATCGGAAAAATCGATCAAATACATGGGGAAGGTCTTTTTCTTCAATCCCAATACCCGTATCGGCAATGCTAATTGCAATATTTTTCTTTCCATCATCTCCAGAAATAATTACTTGAGTGTTTTTATGGCTATATTTAATCGCATTATCAAGAAGGATTATAAATAACTCTTGTAGTCTATCCTCATTTCCCCATACTATTTTTTTAGAAATATTATGGATTTTTATTTCAATATTTTTTTCTGTGGCATTGTGCTTGACTAGCCTAAGAGCATTTTCAATAGGAGTATTTATTTTTATTTTCGTGAAAGATTTCTGAACAGTTTTTGGTTCATGCTCCAATAATGTAAGCAGCGATTCTGAAAGTTTTTGAAGTCTGTTTACCTCTTGGATATTGTCTTTGAGAACTTTTTTTGCCTCAACTAGTGTTAATCTTGGATCACGAACATATACTTCAAGCTCACTTTTCATAATCGTAAGCGGCGTCTTCAACTCATGGGATGCATCTGAGACAAAACGATCTTGTTCTTCCATCATGTCTTGGATTGGTGCCAAAGTTGTTCCCGCTAATAAGTATGAGATGCCTCCCATGACAATAAGGATTACTCCGTTTATCCCTAATAAGACGATAATGATATGTTGTTTCGCTTCTTGAATGATCTCCCCATCAACAAATAGTGGACGAGGAATTCCCAATTCATCGAATCGTCTTTCAACACGTATGCGTTGAAGATATGCGAATCTATCAACCTCGACTGACATGCCGCGAAAAATCGCCACACTAAACGCAATACTCACACTCATCAAGATGAGAATGTACCAAGCTGTTAGTCGAATGCGCGCTGTTTTAAACATTTCTTTATTTCACTACTCGTCGTCCCCTAATCGATATCCAAATCCTCGAACTGTCTTGATTAATTGTTTTCTATCAGGAAATGCAGCATCAATTTTATCGCGCAATTTTTTTACATACACCTCAACCGTATTCGGAAGAATGTCTGCGTCAAAATTCCAAACATGCTGTATTATTTGATCTTTCGTTACGATTATTCCCTTTTTTGATATAAGAAATTCAAGAAGAGAGAACTCCTTGTTCGTCAATGGTATAGATACCCTTCCTCTTTTTACTTCGAACTGTTTTATATTCATCGTTAAGTCGTCAACGCTTAAGGTTGATTGTATTTCTGTTCCTTTTCTCCTTACCAGAGCACGAACTCTCGCAAGAAGTTCTTCAAAAGAGAATGGTTTTGTGAGATAGTCGTCCGCGCCCGCATCTAACCCTTTAACTTTATCTTCTGTCTGTCCCTTGGCAGTAAGAAGAAGTATTGGTATATGGATTTTTTCCTGTCGTAATTTCTTACATAGAGATATGCCATCCATCTCTGGAATCATTATGTCGAGGATGATGAGAGAGAAGTCCTCAGTTGAGGCTAAATCATACCCATCTATCCCTGTATAGGCAACATCGACAGCATATCTTTCTTGCTCCAATCCTTTCTGTAATGCATGTGCGATTCTATGTTCATCTTCCACTATTAATATTCTCATTACCTTCATTATATTCAATTGTCTGAAATCTAGCTGAATGAAAGACTAGATATGGAGTATTATGGAGTTTTTGTATTTTTTTTCGATATCTTCGACAAGACCTTCCTCCGTTGTCGTCATCACCGTCTGGTAGTTCTCGATAAGCCTAATTATCCTTTCTTTGTTTTCATGATCGAATTCAGAAAATACATCATCCAGGAGCAATATCGGATGAACTCCTATTTTTTCTTCAATGTAGTGTATCTCATTCATCTTCATCCAAAATATGCCAAGCCGTTGTTCGCTCCTCGAACCATATTTTTGAATATTCTTACTGTCGGAATTCTTATTTTTCAAAGAGAGTATCCAGTCATCCTTTTGAGGCCCGATTAATGTCCTGCGCACACGCAATTCAAGCTCCTTTTTTTCTTGCAATCGTTTGAGTGTGAACTCGTTAGCGATATATTCTATTGAAAAATCCTTTCCATCAAGATGTGGATGAGCTGTAAGAAACTGGACATATTCTGTCCTTTTTTTTGTTATATATTCTGCCTCTTTCAGTAAATATGTATCCCAAAATGAAAGTTCTTCCATGAGGTTTTTTGAATCAAATGCATGCTCAAGTATCTTGTTTCTTTTTCTTAATGCCTGTTCATAGTTCACCAAGTGTTTTTTATATACCGGATCAAATGTGCTGATGAGCACATTAAAATATTCTCGCCGGACATCGGGAGACGCAGTTATTATTTCTATTTGTTCAGGGGCAAACAGCACGCTTTTTGTTTGTTCTCCTCTATAGAGGAATGATCCCTTCCGAACCTTTTGGATAAAAAAATGTTTTAGGACCTTTCCGGCAGCATCTTTTCTCAGGAGAATCCGAAAATGATACTGCGTTTTGTTCTTATCGAATACGCCATCAAGCTGGGCTTCTGACTCATCAAATAATAGCAATTCTTCTTCTTTTGATTCCCGGAATCCGACACCATTTATTAAGCAGTGTATACTCTCCAACATATTCGTCTTTCCCTTAGCGTTTTCTCCAACAACTATAGTAAGGTGCGAAGATATGTCAAAAACCTTAGAAGGAATATTACGGAAATTATGGAGTTGTACCCGTTTCAAAATCATCCGATCATTATACTTGTTTTTAAATTATTCCCTGCCCGACTCCAAAGATGTAGGAAAGCACTCGTGTTATCAGAAATGAAAGCACAAGGATAACAAATCCGATAACGCCAGCAGTTATCTTTGCATTTGCGGTCTTCAGTTTTTCAGGAGCTCCTTGAGAAGTCACATAATCAAACCCACCCCACATAAGCACAAAGAAAAGGATGACACCCGCTAGGGACATGATGAAAGGGACAACATTATTGATGATGTCGGCAATATTATTGAATCCGACGAGTGGTCCTTTTATAGTCATTCCGTTTACATTCACGTCTTGTGCAAAAACTGTTTTTATCATGGATATATTATTGTAATTTAGATAACACTACTACAAGTATAGCGTGAAACAATATGGAAAACAAAAGTGGCGATTGTATTGTCTGCACAAAATATGCCATTGCATTAGCTGCTTGATTTAGAAAAGAAGTGGAAATAGATATAGGATTCAAATAGAGAATGAATAGTATCAATATTCCTACTGGAACAAGATATCCTATATCGACTAAATCTTGCTTGGATGAAAACATATTTGCAGTTGTTGTAAGTATTAAATATCCAAAAAAGATAGTTTGCCAAATTTCATCTCCAGGAAATTGCCGTGAATAGATTATCAACCATAAAACCGCTAATGCACCAAAAAAAGGAGCTATGCCTATTAGTATTGGGCGAATGAATTCACCCCTTTTTTTCTCATATATAACATGCCCCAGACGCACTTTTTTGTCTTCTATTACTGGAAAAATACTCACTTCATGAGGATTCGCATTCAATAAGAGGGCCATAAAATAATGTGAAAGTTCATGAATTATTGTCCCCGGAAGATATATAAATGAAATGATTCCGATAATTATTTTGCTCCCCAATCCAACTCGACGTAAAGAAACATACGCTTTTTGAAGAACAAGCCTCGACAGAAAAAATAGTGAGCAAATCTCAATAACAAATATGAAAAAAGGGAGCAAACCGCTCATGCAAGGAAAGGAACATATGATAATGTTTGCAGTTTTTTTTGGATAAGTACAAAAAGCAATAAGGCAAGTACCAAAAGCGTCACCACAATGAGTCCCAGAAAAATGACATTAAAATCAAATGACTTATGGGAAGTCACCTTCTTCTCAGTGAGCTTTTTCTCTAATGAAAGAGTGTCTAGTGGTGTGTAATTCTTATCCATACGAGTTAATTGTATCACTTCTGTGGTTGCATCCCGTCTGGGGTTGGCAACGGTTGTTCTTTTGGAAGTTGTGGTTCAACTTCTGGCTTTTTTTCTTCCTTTTTCTCTTCTATTTGCGGTGGTGTTACCGGTGAATCTAAATCAAACTGCTCTTGGACTTTTGTTGATCCACAGTAGGAACAGATTATTGTCGAATTTGGAACAATTTCTGTTGAAAATTTAGCGGCACAAACATTGCAAATATATTTCTTTCCACTCTTTTGCTCTTTCTTTTCAAGCAATGTCGCCTTTTGGATATTGAATATGAACTGTTGTCCATCAAAATCAACAACAACTTCATCCCCAGGATTCGCTTTCTTTTCGATAATGAGGCTTGAAATAGGATTTTCAACAATCCTCTGGATTGCACGTCGCAGTGGACGCGCTCCAAAGACTGGGTCAAAACCACTTCGTGCTATTTCTTTAATGGCCGCTTCCGTATATGAGAAGCCCATATCTTGTTCTTCCATGGCTTTTTGTACTCCTTTGAGCTGTATCTTTGCAATACGTGTCATATGTTCGAAACGGAGTGGTTCAAACATTATGGTTTCATCAAAACGATTCACCAACTCTGGGCGGAAAAACTTCAATAGTTCTGCCATCACTTTTTCTTTCAATGAGGCAAACTGTTTTTTATAAATCTCATTATCTATCTTGTGTTTTTCTTCAACATGTTGATCAAGTGGTAAATCTGGGCCAAAGTACTCATTGATTGACTTTGTTTTCCATTGAACTTCTCCTTGTGCCTTTGTCCACACTGTTGCTCCAACGACAATCACTTCAACACCACTTGGGGAGAATGTATGGATATCCCAATATGCGATTGGTAGTTGTCCCTTATCTGCGGTCTGGTCAACTAAATAGTCTTTCAAGAATCCTGTTTGCCAATCGTTCATGTTGAGTTTTCTTTTCCAAAAGCGATCTTTATAGGTAACGATTTCTTGTTCATCTGGAGTAAATGCATGCGTCTTAAGGGATGCTGTTGGAAGCTGTTCGTCTGGCGCATCTGGAAGAGCATTGATTACTACTCCTTCTTTAAAATACATTATAAGATTTGTATGTTCCCATGTTTTTGCCGTGGTTGATGTCTTAAAGAATACCTCTCCCGCCTTAGTGATCATCTCAACGCCCGTTGAAGACATTGCATGAGTATCGAATCCATAGAGCGGAAGTTCGAGTTTTTCTTGGACTGGTGCAGGGGCTGGAGCAGCTTCTCCCTCGACTGCCTTGACTGTAACCGCCTTAACTTCCTGTCCAGCAAAATAGTCAAGAAGCATTTTTTCCGTCCATTTTCCCGTTGTCTCCTTTTCAAGAATTTTACTTCCGATTGTCAGTATTTCTCTTCCTCGTGGAGAGAAGGTATATGATGTTATCGTTTGCGGCTCTTCTACTTGCGTCTTTCCACCCTTCATTAATTCATCCTGAATAATTCTTGAACCTAAATTTGATGTACAAATGATGACGGTGTTTTTGAACGATACGACATGACCTTTGTTATCAGTGAGACGTCCATCATCTAAAATCTGAAGCAGTATGTTGAAAATATCCGGATGAGCCTTTTCAACTTCATCGAATAATACGACTGAATATGGCTTTCGTCTTACGGCTTCTGTCAGTTTTCCTCCTTCTTCATATCCGACATATCCCGGAGGTGCACCAAGAAGTTTTGCGACTTCATGTTTTTCCATGTACTCAGTCATGTCAAAGCGGATCATGGAGTCTTCACTGCCGAACAATATATCCGCAAGCGTTTTTGCAAGTTCTGTTTTACCTGTTCCTGTTGGACCCATGAAGATGAATGATCCTATTGGTCGTCCTGCAGATTTAAGTCCTGCTCTTCCACGACGGACTGCCTGGGCGACAGCGCTCACTGCTTCTTCTTGACCAATCAATCTTTGATGCATGATATCTTCCAACTTAGCCAATTTATCCGTTTCCGTGCTAGCTATCTTGTTCACTGGAATACCTGTCCATCTGGATACAATATCCTTTATCATTTCAACAGTTACGGCTGTTGTTGTTTGCGCTTTCTTCGTATTAAACTCATCCTTTTTCTGATGTAAGTCACCTTCAATGTCTGAAAGTTTTGATTTTATTATTCGTGCCTTTACAGCATCTCCATTTTTTGTTCCTTCAGCCATTTCTTGATTGAGCTGCTTTATCCGCTCTTCAAGTGATTTGATTTCTTCAGGGAGTGAAATAAGAGGAAGACGAACAGCTGAAGCAGATTCATCGATAAGATCTATAGCCTTATCTGGTAAAAACCGTTCACCTACATATCTCTTGGAAAGTCGGACAGCTGCTTCAACAGCATCATCAGGGATTTGTACACGATGGAATGCCTCATACTTCCCCTTTAATGCCTTCAGCATTTTGATCGCTTGTTCTTCAGTCGGTTCAGGAACAACTACTGGCTGAAATCTTCTTTCAAGAGCTGGGTCTTTTTCGATATATTTTCTATACTCGGTAAGAGTCGTTGCTCCGATAAGCTGCATCTCTCCTCGGGAAAGTGCTGGCTTCAATAAATTTCCTGCGTCGCCCGCTCCTTCACCACCTGCAACTATATTGTGTATTTCATCGATAAAAAGAATTATCTGGCCTTTACTTGCTTTTACTTCATCAATGACGCTTTTCATGCGCTCTTCAAACTCTCCCTTATGTGATGCGCCCGCCATAACACTCATCAAATCTAGTCCTAATATTCTTTTATTAAGAAGTGATTCGGGCACTTGTTTGTTCACAATTTGTTGAGCAAGTCCTTCGATGATTGCCGTTTTTCCAACCCCTGCTTCTCCGACCATTGCTGGATTATTTTTGCTTCTTCTGGATAGGATGTGAATAACACGCTCAATCACTTGAGATCGTTCAATGACAGGATCGAGGAGTCCTTGTGCAGCTCGAGCAGTTATGTCGATTGTATATTGTTCCAATGAACTTTTCTTTTTTTCCGCTTCCTTCTGATCGGTAAGAAGTCCTTCTTTGTTTCCAGTGATTTTTTTATTTAATTCTTCTTTCTTTAATCCAAGTTTTGCAAGTGCGCGCGCACCAATTCCTTCTCCCTCCTCATACAATGCAAATAAGATGTGCTCAGGTGAAATAAACTCGAATCCTAATTTACGAGCAACGACAAGTGAGTTATCGATAATTCGTTTTAGACGAGGGGACATTTGTGGAGGAACCAGTTTTGCTGGCTCTCGTTTATATGTTTGTGCAAGCTCAGCTTCAATTTGCTGTGGTTGCACCTTCATTTCCATCAAAAGCTTATATATCTCACCATCTGCCAGAAGCCCGTGAAGCATGTGCTCGCTATCGATGAATGCGCTACCAAGTTCTTTTGCTTTTGCTTGAGCTGTGACAAATACTCTGTTTGATCGTTGTGTTAGATGCGTCATTAAATCAAGGTCTGTCCTCTTTTGCGCATTCATGGTCGAATTCAATGATGCACCAAATGGTTTAGCAGGTTCTCCTGGCTTCGTAGGCGGCTGTCCAGGAGTTGGTACTGTTGATTGATTTGGATTTTTATTTGGACTTTGTGATTGATTTGTTATTTGTGATTTATCATTCGTTATTCCTACAGCAACAGGTGGTTGTTGACTATTAAGTAAATCCTGGACTCTTTGTTGCTCTGGTGTAAGCACCTTCTGAGGGGGCGCTCCAATACCATTATATGCTTGGCCACCCGGTGGATTCCCTATCCCATTATATGCTTGTCCTGAGCCCGTCGAAGGAATGATTTGCGGCTGTGTAACAGTCTGTTGTGCAACAACCTGTGGTTGTTGAGGAGGTGTTCCTGGAACTTGTACCGGTACAGAAGGACTTGCATTCGAGTTGTTATTTTTTATAAAATCAAAAAAGCCAGACATATAATTCATTATGAAGAAAAAAATGTCTGTTGTCAACAAATGATAAAAAAAATACTCCCCCTCTCTATTTTCATTCTTATCATCGTATTGATAATACTCCTTGGTCTTCAGAATATGCTCAATGAGAAAAACTCACAGGGAGCGGCTACTATTACTCCAACATTGTTTCAAGGGAAACAAGGAAGTGGCTTTGTTCCTCAAAAAGGAAAAACATATGAAACATCGGTAAAACAGCTGACTGCGGAAGAGTTACAAAATAAACTTCCTATTATCGCTCCTGATTTTACACTTGACCATTCAGATGTGATGAATAAGTATGTTGTCACCGTTCCGAATGATGAAGCTACCAATTCATATAATGACTGGATTGATCAAAATCCGTCTTATTACTCTGAGCTTCAAGAACAAAATGTGATTATCGCGAAACAATCGATGCAAGAACTACATGAGGCCATAGAAATAGCGAATAAAAAAAAGCTGTCACCGATAATGCAGGCAAAAAAAGATGCTACAGCTTTTACAAATATCGTCGAAACATTCCTCAGTATCCCTCAGTTGCTTATGAATGCTGAACCTCCAAAGAATACTTCTCCAATCGTTCCAACTTCTTTGCCGACCGAGCCATCCCCAACACCAAAAAAACAAACAAATATAACTCCAAAGCCTTCAACGAGTTATACATATTATCCACAGTGTAGTGGGCCATATGACTCAAATCCGCTTCCCAATGGGTGCACCGTATGTGAAGCGGGGTGCGGGCCAACAAGTGTTGCAATGATTCTCTCTTCTTATATTGACAAATCTCTCACCCCCCCTAAAACAATCGATCTTATGAATAAAGCTGGGGTACGTATCGGATGTTATGGTTCATATATATCAGAAATATATTCTTACTTAAACACAAGGGGTGACTTGAAAGTTTCTGACTATATCATTCCTAGAGAACAAGGACTCACTGCAAAAGAAGTTGCAAAAGATTTGCAAGGATATACGAAGTCTGGATGGACAGTCTTCGTTTTGGCAAATTTCAAGACTGATGGTGGTGGTCATTACTTTTGGGTTACCGACGTAAGTGACAATGGAGATATACTCGCGTATGACCCCTATTATGGAAAACAGCAAACCCCTCCAATAAATGAGAATAGATATACTCCAGCACCTTACTATCGTTATGCATTTGCTGTGAAAAAAAGCTAATGTCAAAATCAGCCATCAAATTTTATATTGTCCCTGGGCTTATCGCTCTATTGTTTATTGTCATTCTTCTTTTGGTCCCCTTGAATAATAAAAAGGATGAAATCGACATCCCTCCTACTCCAAACAAGATTATTGTACTTCCAACAAAATTTCTTGCTCCTGACAAGACCATTTCGCCGACACTCGTTCCTCCGCAAAAGTTTACCGGTGCAGATATAAACCAAGAGCTTCCTCCTGAATTAAAAGAAATAGGTGAACAAAAGACAGCGTTGCGAAGACTAACACCGCTCACTCTCCCCTTTGGAGTTGTTGATTTTGACTATGAAAATGATATGTTTGTTGTACGATTCAATGAATTGAACGATGAAAATCAACAACTCTTTACTATGTGGCGTGAAGAAAATTATCCTGCACTCACTCAAGATAAGTTTGCATTTTAACAATGGTTTTCGTTAGAATGAAACTATGGTCGCCTTATTCAAATATTCTTTGGACATCTTCAAGAAAGTGTTTCTTGTCATTTTTGTTTTTTCACTCATTGTTGGCATTTTTAGCTACTTCATACAGAAAGACAAACCCCGTTCTTCCTACGACTCCATTGCTGAATCCCGAAAAGATATATATAGGAAGTTAAATAATCCAGAAGCAAAAAAAACATTTCAAGGAAAGATGGCACTTGGTGTTACACGATACATGATCTGCGTGATGACTGGTGAAGCTTGTACCGATAATCCAGCTGATGGGGATAAAAATTTTAATAAAAGCGCTTTTGGCGTCATGTCACAGCTAATGGCGTTTCCATATATGAACCCCCCAGCTTCTGGAGTTTACTGGGTTAAAGATTCCCTTCAGAATGCTGGATTTATTCCAAACACTTATGCAGCCGAAGGAATTGGGTTTTCCTCTATCAAGCCACTCATGAATTTATGGAAAGTTTTTAGAGATGTTGCATATATGCTTCTTGTCCTATTCCTCGTGGCAATTGGGTTCATGATCATGTTCCGAGTCAAAATAAATCCACAAACTGTCATTTCTGTCGAAAATACGCTCCCGAAAATTGCTGTGACGATGATTCTTATAACTTTTTCATTCGCAATCGCTGGATTTATGATTGATTTGATGTATGTCCTTATGGCAATTGGAATTTCATTACTGAGCGATAATAATTATTATTATTCAACACAGGAAGTACAAAGATCACTTCTCGTTGCGGGGCCAGGAAAGATTTTTGATAGTCTCATGGGAAATCCGCTTGGATATGGTTGGTCTCATGTATTGCAGTTTACCCCTGTGGGGAGTGGTTTATCACAGATGATTCCAGGATTTAATACGCCGCTTGAATTCTTGATGTTTTTCGGAAAACAATTTAAGGAATTCATGGGTCCTGGAATAAGTTTGCTTTTGGAAATGGTTTTGGGGTCAGTTTTTGCGTTTTTCCTTGCGCCAAAAATAAATGAAAATCTTGAAATAAAAAGTCTAATAAATGGACTCAATAAATGGGAAATAGGAACTTTTTCGCTCGGTGATGGACCAAAATTTTTCTTACCTGCACTTAATTTTCTTGTCATTTCAATCGGTTATATACTATTTAGTGGGCTCATTCTTCCACTTTTAATTGGAATTTTATTCTTTTTTACAATTGTATATATATGGTTTCGTATCCTTTTCGTTCTATTGACATCATATATCCAAATAGTTCTCCTAATAATCTTTTCACCTTTCCTTATTGTTATTGAACTTATACCAGGATCAAAACTTGGATTTGGGCAATGGCTAAAAAATCTTATGGGAGAACTTGTCGCTTTTCCTGTTGTTACAATCATGTTTCTTATCTCCCACGTACTTATGATTACGATTCAACAATCAATGACAAACCCAATAAATACCCTTACTGGAAGCACCTTAAATACTGTTGGATCATGGGTAGGGGCAAATCCAGGTAGCATACCTTTCTCAAACAATAATCCGTTCTTTGCTCCCCCCTTCCTTTTTGGAATAGATCCAAAAGCTTTTGGCACAATCATAGCTGTTGGAATGTCTTTGGTTATTCCAGACCTCATTAAGACCGTTAAAGAGGC
>JAVHSH010000013.1:27177-29810 GCA_036172095.1 Patescibacteria group bacterium | reverse complement strand
TTTGTCAGAAGCTCTTGTGCTTTTTTCAGCTTCTCAGCGTTACCCCCGGAAGTCTGCATTTGAAATGCAGCAAACATTATGCAAAGCATGGCGATTCCCCCTGCAATACCAATACCGAGCCTTAGTAATGTGTCTTGGATAAATGATTGAATGTCAGCTTGTACACACCCCATTCCCGTCCAAACACCACCACCTGATATACATGTTTTACAACTACCTATGCCGGAAGCATCTGCATGATCACATAATGGAAGTAGTACATCTATACTGGATTTGGGGGGGTTTGGAAGACATATACAATTTGAGCTTCCTATGCTTCCTGGAGTGCTAGGAACCCCCTCATAACATGGCGTATCAACTTCTTGTACAACAGTACCGGTTAATTTGTTGATAACAGGAGTCATAAATGTATCTTTGAGACCATTTATCAACTTCATTGCTTCGTCAAAAAGTATATTTCCCGTACTAGGGAGATTGAAGACTGGCTGTTGTATGTTGCAGCACTTATTCTTAGTGGGGTCGGATGATATTCCACAAGACATCGTGGATGGAAGGAGTGCAGGACTTGGGGAAGGTGTCTGTGCATTTGTTATTTGTGGAATAAGAAAGAGAACAAATGCCAAAAGAACAACAAATCGTTTCATATATTCATTAGACCGTATTTTAATTAAAAAAACAATACTACTTCTTACCCTTTCCTTCCGCTTCTTCCATAGACTTTTTCGTATATTGATATATTAAGAAAAGAAATAATGCAGTGGATACATTTGGAATAATTTCAGCAACAACGAGTTTTTGCCAGTCTGCGCCAAGCGCTTGCTGAAGTCTCTCAACTCCATATATTCCTTCTTCTGCAATGTAATTGCCATATGCAAGTTCTTGAAAATATTTATTTATCCCATCGGTTGTCATAGTCATAGCATGCATGCCTCCATAAATACGAGAGAGGGATATTTTTCCTCCATTAAATGCACTATATGCTGTCCCCACTAAAAATGGTAAACGTGCATTGCTATTTTCTTGAAAATAACGAGCAACCACTTGTGCTAAATAATATTGCATTTCATATGCAGGCTCATCTCCACAAATTCCTTTGAGTCCACGAATCCCCGCATGAATTTCCATTATCTTCTCTAGACTATTACTTGATGCACATTTAGCAAGAACGTCATCCAAGCTCATAAGCTTGGACATAACGCCATTATATGCGTTCAAATCTCCCCATAAACGTTTTACCATGTTTTCTCCAGAGTTGGCTCCCATGTTGTGAAGGATATAGCGCCAGTCGACATCTGATGTGTCTGGAGGAAAATTGTGGCCAAGTTCGTTATACCAGCTCCGACCCATATGATAGAAGAAACCTCTGTCTGCAACGGATAATTCCTTGACGCCAACCTCCGATACTCCCTCAACTCCACAGCGTTCGTTCAAACTGTTAAAGTATGTGACTAACCCGTTATTATTCTCTTCCGTACCAAAGAACATATCTCTGATTGCCTTGGTTGCAGCATTATCAACTCCTTCACCATTTTCATTCATAACAATAATATCATCTGGCTTCATTTCGGCAGAGTTATGAAGACGCACCTTTTCGACAGCAAGATCCATGGACCGATATAAAGGTTCCCAGACATATTTATCAACAAGGTCTTTATGTTTCTTTCCATCAAATTTTTCGCCCTCTTTGAGGTGTCCTTCTGCCCTCAACTTCTTCTCTCCCCATTTTTCGATATTCTTATAAAAATCCCTCACCGCAAGTAAATGCTTCTGATTTTCTACTCTATCTGTCCCCCACATTCTACGCATATCAGTTTGCTTCACTTTGATATTCATGAGCATTTCTTCCTTCTCACCTTTTGTTTTGTCGCTGTATTTACGTGTGATTTCTTGTTCCAATGCATGCTCATTAAAAATGAAGTATTCATCAGGCATTCCTCCCAACCCTTCCGTTAATAGCTCCGGAGTTATGTTAACCAAGCTATTTAGAAAATCCATAGGAGAACGCTTCATTAAGTCTCTGAAATTCATTCCTCGAAGCATAAGCACTTTCACTTCGTCAAGCTCCATAAGGGTCATTTTTTCCCCTCCTGGGAGAGTAATAATATCCTCATTTCCATGTTCTCCAAAGGTATATTCATACCATAGTTTGTCCAACTCTCTGCCAGGTGTATCTTTCAAGGAAAAACCTCCTTTAGCTTCAAGATATTTCCACAATTCAGCTTTTGCATATGCATCACCTCGCCCTTGATCGAAAAAGAATCTACTTCCTACTCCAACTGATCGTGCAAGTTGGTCATAGACCGCCTGGGTTGGGCTAAAGCTTTCCGGACCTGTTTTACCATTCATCTCCCCATTTGCTTGCAAGACCGCTTCTTGGATCTTTGAGACATATTGTTCATATTCGCTTCCTGCAGAATCCACTCCACCTTGAAAGCCAGTGAGTCGCCATCCGCCTCGTCCCGCTAGTCCACCAAGACCCATGAGCTTTATCATTTTCTTAAAACTGATGTCTTTGTAAAGCCATTGATCTTCTACTTCTGCCCATTTCTCCATCATCTTTTCCTCTGTGTTCCATTTATTTTTTCCATATTTTTCATGAAGCTCTTCCGGATTCCATCTGTCTTTCCCGAATA
>JAVHSH010000013.1:0-27077 GCA_036172095.1 Patescibacteria group bacterium | reverse complement strand
ACTTCTTGTGTGAATTGAGTACTTTTTCCTTCCTCGACATCATGTCCATTGATGTGCATTTGTAGTCCTAAAAGAGTTGCTCTCAAACGATTTTGAAGGTTTGTTCTATCGTCGTTATCCTTATACATCATGTCTAAGTGTGATTTTCCCGCAAAAAGACTCGTACGAAGCTCTCCTTTATTTTTCATTCTGTCAAATTGGATATAACGCTCATACTCATTCATAGCAAGAGATATTATTTTTCCCGAAAAGTCACTTGTTACAACAGAGTCGATATCTGAAAGATTATAACGCGAGATAAACTCACCATATTTGTCGGGAGGAAGTTGTTTAATATAGATTCCCATTGTGTGAAAAAGTTCACGCAAACTTTTTTCACGGGCTAACTCTTGAACAACTCCTGATTTTAGATACATTTCAAGTTCACTTTTATTTTTTTCGCCCATCATGCCAGTCAATTGCTGACTATTGTGTATTTCTGATTGGAACTCACCAATAAGTTGTTGTATTTCAAAATATGCCTGCCCTTCACGAAGATCAGAAAAATTCTGATGGAAATCTGTGTCTGGATTTTTATCTACATTTGACATTAGTTGATTCAGAGCACTAAGAGATCTTCTTTTAAGAAGCCTACGCCCAACGTCGGATAATTTCAACATTCCTTTTTCATCTCTTACGAGAAGTTTGTTATCCTCATTCATTAGACTCCTAACGTCAAATGTTGACTTTAGCTCCGGAGTTAACAGCTTATACTGTTCAAGATAGCGATAGTTTTGTCGGCCTTTTAGTTCTTGTAACTTCTTATAATCCTTGCTGAAATATAGTAATTTTGAGATTTGATCAGGCTTAAAACCTTTTGGTGCTAATACAGATTCTAGGAAGGCTGGATCAGCTGGTGCGCTTGTATGAATGAGTATTTGGACAACTCGTTCTGCATCGGTTGGTTTAATATTTCTATTTGTTCGTATCTGCAGTATTAAATCACCAAATTCCTTTTCATACGCTTGAACGCGGGCCTCAAGTTCTTCTAATTGTTTTTTTGTTCTAATTTCGCCATCATCCTTTTTATTTGGATCTTCTATACCAAACTGTGCTTCAATCTGCTCTTTGCTTAATGTGCTTATATTTTGAGCAGAGGCAACCATCGCTTCTTGAATTCGTGAATAAATTCCAGCAGAAGCAATCTGAAGGGGCTTGAAATTTTCAAATTCTGCTACGAGGTGATCAACGGTTGAAATTTGGCCACTTAAGACTTTATGAATAAAATCATAAATATGTGGAGATGTTTGTTCTGAAATGCTTTCACCAGAATTTAGCTTATTACTAAGTTCTAACAGTATTTTATTTGCATTTCCTCTTGTTGTGTCACTTATCGGTAATCCTTCTTTTTCAGTTAATGGAAGTGTTTTTCCATTTTTCACCGCAATGAGTACTTTTTGAACCGCAGTTTTTGCATCAATAACTTTTGCTTTTGCGGAATCAGCATCTAGAGTATTTCCTTCAAAATGTTCTGGAGCTCTTTGATTATTATGCACTTCAGAGTCAACAATGGCTTTTACTTCCGCTACTCTGTCGGCCACACTCATGACTTGGGTGACTATTTGTTCAGGAGTAGAAGTATTTACCTGAGCCTTCACCTGTTCAAATTGCTGTTGCGGTGTTTGATACTCTCCTCTGTCTGCCATATATTCATTCTAGCACGAAAAACAGAAGCAAAAATCGCAGATTACAAATACCCCTTGACACGTCAATTATGTGGTATTTTGTCCTTCAAAAAAGGGAGTGTTTGGGAGAGGATATGAAAACTTATTGAGGAGTCTCGAAGGAAATCATTCACGCCAAAACAATTCCAACAGGACGACTTTGTCGCAAAATATACGATGATATCCAACACGACTAAAAACGGGAGGAATAGCAAAAGAAACGGATTGACTTCCTTTTTGTTATTCTTGTGTGGTTGTTGGAGGGACATTCTCCTTCAAGTCTACCACAAGTTGGCGGTCTCGTCCTTCTCCAACTGAATAGCTTGCGAGATCAGGAAATTCCGCTGTGATAAGCTGGTGGATTACGCGTCTTTCATATGATGAAAGGTCGCTGATGTATCCTGCCATTTTCGTATCAAGCGTCTTTTGAGCATATTCCCGTGCCATCTCATTCAATCTCTCTGTCTGTTTTTCACGATAATCATTCACATTGATAAGAAGTCGGACTGGTTCCTTGAACTGTTGGAACATCATGACTTCCAATATCTTTTGAAATGCGCGGACGGTATCACCATGTCTTCCGATAAGTGTTGGGGCTTCTTCTGTCTTAATGACAACTTGGAATGCGCCTTGATCTTCAACCACTTCAAGTGTGTATTGTGAAACGATTTTTTTTAGTAACGATTCTGTCTCTGTTCGGACAATTTCAATTTTTTCCATAGGATAAAAAAATAATAATATTGATAATCTTTTTTAGACCTTCGACTTTATGATTTTCAGACTTCGCGACTCTCTTTTATGTAATTCGTACTGGATTATACTAAAGAGGGAAAATATGTTCCAGTAAAGAGCTAAACCTATTGGCATTTTGAGGGAGAACCATCCGATCATAAGTGGAAACACGTATTTCATCTGTGTATTCATCGCTTTTTGGAAATCATCACCCGTTGAGCTCTTTGCGTCTTTTCCGTCTTTTTTTGGTTCTGGGGCTGCTGGTTGCGGTGTCATTGCCATTGTCGTCATCGTCTGAAAATACTGCAATAATGCAGTGACAACCGGTATAAGATAGGCGAAAACTGAGTTCAATTGTGCTGGTGTTTTAACAAGATTCACACCGAAAAATAATACATCAATCTTATTGATGTGAAGAAATGGAAGATAAAGCGCTTTATTCATCGCAACAATAACTTTTGATGAATCTGCGACAAGGAATGTCTGCAGTGTTTGATACAGTGCAAAAAAAACAGGGATTTGAATAATCATGAATATACATCCCGATGCAGGATTAATTCCTACTTCCTGATATATCTTCATCTGTTCTTCCTGGATTTTTTTTGTATCGCCTTTGTACTTTTTAGAAAGTGCATCAACCCGTGGCTTTATTTCCTGCATCTTCTCTGCCGTTTCCATCTGTTGTTTGAAAAAAGGATGGAGAAGGAGACGAATCGTCACAGTAAGTGCAATTATTGAGAATCCCAATATCCCAGGGAGATGCGCCAATGAGAATAAATAGTGATACAACGCAAGAACGTTGAGTATCGGAAAAACAAAAACTGAGTTAAAAAATGATGGTTGTAACATATCTTACACGGTGAGATTCTTTCTTCCTTTTGCTCTGCGACGTGCTATAACTTTACGTCCATCATGGGTAGCCATGCGTTTGAGAAATCCATGTGTCTTTACTCGCTTCCCTTTTTTTGGTTGAAATGTCCTTTTTGGCATATAAACAAATAATATTAAATAATCAAACTCCTATTATATCAAACCTTTCGATTTAAAATCGACTCATTTTCCCCTTTGAACACCTGCCATATCGCTTCCGTCTCAAATGGGATGAATGGATGAAGGAGGACAATGCATTCCAAATACATTTTTTCCAAACTCGTTTGGACCTGCTCATCCCCTTTTTTGAGTTCTCCTTTCAGTTCTTCGATATATATATCTGCAAATCGATGCCATGTAAATGCGTGTAGATCTCCCAATACTTGTCCGAATTTGTAACCATCCATATTCTTCATGTAGTTTTTTTTGACGCTCTCGAACTCCTTTTCCAACTTGGCGAGTATTTTAGTCGTGTCTTTTGGCACAGATACTTGTCCCTTTATCGGTTGAGGCACATTTTCGTTGATAGTTCCCGGACGATTCATAAAGATAAATCTCCCAATATTCCATAATTTATTGCCGAAGTTTCGCATACCTATCATTTTTTCATCGGTAAGGACAACATCGCTTCCCTCTTTCGTCTCAAACATCAAACTTGCTCTAAGAACATCCGCTCCGAATATGTTGATTACTTCAAGCGGATTTACCACATTCCCTTTGCTCTTGCTCATTTTTTGTCCATGTTTGTCTCGCACTAATCCATGCAAGAAGATTGTTTTGAAGGGAACTTTCCCTGTTATGTGTAACCCCAACATGAGCATGCGCGCTACCCAAGCTCTTAAGATGTCATGTCCTGTTTCCATGACGGTCGTTGGGTAGAAGTGATTATACATTTCATTCCCCGAGGTCATTAAAGTGACAAAGGGCCATTGACCCGAGGAAAACCAAGTATCGAATGTGTCATCATCTTGTTTGAACGACTCCGATCCACAGTGAGAACAATTTGTCGGCGGTGTTGTTGAAACAAACCATCCGTTTGCTGAACGACAAACATCGTTCTTCATTGCGTCGCATTTATAGGCAGGAATCCGTATACCCCATACGATTTGTCGAGAGATATTCCAATCGATGAAATTGTCCAGGATACGAATTAATTCCTTTTTGAATCGTTTTGGAAATACCTGCACTTCCCCTTTTTTGACAGAATCGATTGCACGTTCTGCTAATGGTTTTATCGATATGAACCATTGCTCTTTTGGTAATGGTTCAATCAGTCGTTTGCAACGATAACATTTTCCGACACGATTGGTATATGGTTTTTCCTCAACGAGGAGATTTTTTTCCTTGAGGGATGCAACAATAGCCTCTCTCGCTTTTGAAATGGTGAGTCCTGCATATTGCCCAGCTTCGGTTGTCATTTTTCCATCGGTACCGATGACCTGGATACTCATCAATCCGTGTTTTTTCCCTGTTTCCCAGTCGGTATGATCGTGTGCTGGCGTCACTTTTACGGCACCAGTACCGAATTTAGGATCAACTGACTCATCTGCGACAATCTGTATTTCCCGTCCGATAAGCGGGAGAATAACATAAGAACCGATAAGTTTTTTATATCTTTTATCTTTTGGGTGCACCGCTATTCCCGTATCTCCAAGTAATGTCTCTGGGCGCGTGGTCGCAACGGTTATTGATCCGTTTCCATCTCTGAGAGGATATGAGATATACCATAAAAGCCCTTCTTTTTCCTCATAATTGACCTCAAGGTCTGAAAACGATGTTCCACAGGAAATGCAGTAGTTTACTAATTTCTTCGCACGATACGTCAATCCATCATCGAATAATTTCTTGAAGGTTGAATGGACGATTTTCACGATATTCTCATCCATTGGAAATTTTGGATTCCCGTAATCGAGTCCAAATCCTAACTTCTGCAACTGTTCCTGCATGATGTTTTTATTTTTCGAAACGAAGTCAAATATCATCTGAAAGAGAACGGACCGCTCGAAATCAAACCTGCTTTTTCCTTCTTTTTTTAGATGTTTTTCAAATACAAACTGTGTTTCTATCCCTGCATGATCTGTCCCATACACCCATAGCGTATTATCTCCTTGGATTTTATGGTAACGAATCATGATATCCTCATACACCATCATCGCATGGCCCAGATGGAGGTCGGCATTAGCATTGGGAGGAGGAAGAACGATACAAAATGGTTTTTTGTCTTTTTCGATGACACCTTTAAAAAAACCTTTTTGCTCCCAAAAAGCAGAAAGCTTTTGTTCATACTGCGCATGCGTGTATTTACTGTCCATATAGTGTGTATTCTACAATACATGTATATATAGCGCAATTTAAGTTGCAAAAAATTTTGTACAATAAAAAACTATGCAATGGATATATCAGACTTTACAATGGTATGTGATGCTCTTAATGGTTGGTGTCATTTTTTTTGGCATCGCCAAAAGACTTTTCCATTCTTTCTTTGATCAAGGATACGCATTTTCAAAAACAATCGGCATTCTTTTCGTAAGCTATGGCGTATTCGTATTAAGTAATCTTCATATTGCCCCATTTAACCGTATTACTCTATTCATACTCCTATCAGTCGCATTTTTTGTCAGCTACTTTACAAATCGCGATACGTTAAAGAAAGTCCCTTTGCGGATAATCCTTGCAGAGGAATTGTTCTTTCTTGCAGCTCTTTTTTTGTGGACCTATGTGCGAGGACAAGAACCATCCCTTCGTGGGTTGGAAAAATTCATGGACTTCGGTTTTATGCAGTCGATTCTTCGCACAAAATACCTCCCTCCTCTTGATATGTGGTTTGCAAAACTCCCCATCAATTATTACTATTTCGGCCATTTAACGGGAGCTGTCCAAATACTGCTGAGTGGTATCCCTTCGGAGGTTGGTTACAATCTCCTTCTTGCGACGATTTTCGCACAGTCAATCGTTACAACCTTTTCACTCACAACCCAAATTGTTTATTCCTTTGGGAAAAAATTAAAACAGGCTTTTATCTTTGGTTTCATCGGTACATGGATTCTCAACTTTGGTGGCAATCTCCATACGATATATCTTTTTACTTCTGGGTATCCAGCTGAAAAGCCGATTCCCTTCTGGGAAATTCTGTCCGGATACAATCCAATGAAATACTGGTATCCGAATGCAACTCGATTTATTCCTTTTACCATTCACGAATTCCCGTCCTACTCTTACGTCGTTGCGGATTTGCATGGTCATGTATTTGACATCCTCTTCGTACTTTTGACGCTTGCGATTCTTTTCGTTTTCTTCACAAAAAAACATTCTGCTGATTCTACAGGTTTCAACCGATTTCAGCTGCTTTCAACTATTCTTTTAGGTTTCATGTGCGCAATCCATTATATGACCAATGCATTTGATGGGCCGATTTATATCCTTCTAACAAGCGCCATTTTGCTGACCATGTTCAAGTTTTCACGTACATTTGTATTCCATATTTGTGTTCTAATTGGCTCATTTATTGTGTTTTCATTGCCCTTTTCAGTCCACTTTAAGCCTTTTGTCACGGCGATTGGGATGAACTGTAGCCCTTCATTTCTTGTCAATATCGGGAAAATAGGTCCATTCATCTTTGAGAAGGGAAACTGTCAGCCGGATGAATTGTGGATGTTGTTCGTGCTTTGGGGATTCTTTTTCATCTCATTTCTTTTGTTTATTTGGGGAAAAGCTGCAGAAAAATACAAAGAACATGTTATTGATGATTTCATCTTTATCCTTTTCTCATTCGGTATTTTTCTTATTCTTATTCCTGAGTTTTTCTATATCAAGGATATCTATCCTGCACACTTCCGCGCGAATACGATGTTTAAGATGGGATATCAGGCTTTTATGATGCTGAGTATCGCATCAACATATACGCTCTATGTTTTGAAACGACAAAAAACTCTCCCCGCCCATTTTATGAAGGTTGTGTGGTTTGTCCCGTTTCTTTTCGTTGGTGTTTACATGTTTTATGCAGCTCCTTCCTATTATGGATCGCTCCAGAGGAAACCAAAACTAGAAGGAACTGCTTGGCTTTCTGCACAAAACACTGATACCCAGGAAATAATTACCTATATCAATAGCCATATTACAGGTCAACCAATCATCCTTGAAGCGCAGGGTGATTCATATACTGATTTCAATCATGTAAGCGCCTACACAGGGCTTCCGACTGTCGCGGGATGGTGGGTGCATGAATGGTTATGGAGGGGGACGTCTGATGCGGTAGGAAGACGAATTCCTGACGTCGTAGATCTCTATGAGTCTCCCGACTTGGATAAGACCATGCGACTTATCAAAAAATATGATATTTCTTATGTAATCGTCTCCACATTGGAACACCAAAAGTATAAGGAGCTTCAGGACGCGAAATTCGAAAAAATAGGAAACAAGATTTTTGAGTCGAGTAATGGGTTTGGGGCTTTGTATCAAATAAAAAGATAGCCTTCTTGACAAGGCTATAAAGGTATGATAACGTATTGACTGAGCATTACTACTCGTCGTCCCCTACATACGAGCGGTAGTGATGCTCCTTTTTTTTTGGCTTATAATCGAAACGTCTTCACGGGCAATCCTAAATTCTTCTTCATTAAGCTTTTGAATTGAAAATTAGCGAACTCAACACTCCCCTCTCCAAGGGTTGTTATTTCAATATGAGCAGGTTTTTTATAGCGTATGGAAATCTTCATAAATATGAATATACAAGAGTTAAAGTGAACTGTCAAGTCCTATAGAAAAATACTCATCTACTATAAGATATCCTATATTTATTTATTACTAATATAGATTACTAATACGCCCCACATGAAAAATGTGGATAAATATTTTATGAGTGTGGATAATGAAGATTAGTCCAGGAGAAGCCGTTTAAGGATGGTTTGTATCTGCTTAATTGGCATGTTAAGGATTTTTTCAAGGGAGAACGCACTACTCTTCCCCTTTTTGTAAAGATGTCCTCCCATCTCATACTCGATGATATGTTTTTTGACCGTACCATTTGCAATGAAATGGATTGTGTTCACCACTGTTTTGTAGAGAAGTTTCATTTTCCCTTCGCGCTCCATCCTTCGCAACGAAAACATCACCTGTATTGACTCAAGAAAGCGCGCATGAACACCATATTTATATGCCGTCTGAATCAATTGATGATCCTCAGACATAAATACCTTTTCATCGAATCCGCCGATGAGGTGAAAGAAGTTTCGTTCAACAATCATGCTTCCTCCTGATGAAAATGGCTTTGGGAGGCTCTGAGATATCTTAATTGTCGTATTTATAAGATCAAATACCACCTGCATCTGTGAATCCTTCTTTTCGGGAAATATAGCTGGGATAAAGAGTAAACCTTTGTATTTTTTTATGAAAGCAGCAAGTTTATGAAGAAAATTTTTCCGGATATGAGTATCGGCGTCTAGAAAAATAAGATATGTTCCGTGCGCTTTTGATGCACCCATGTTGCGTTGGTATGAAACATTGCGTTTTGTCACTTTATGGATGTGTATCAAGTAGTTGTGGGAAAATGAGGCTGCAACTTCCCGTGTCTTGTCGGTCGACGAACCGTCAACAAGCACGACCTCAAAATCGGTGAATGTTTGGCCTGCGATATCCTTGAGGATTCTCCCCACAAACCGTTCTTCATTCAATGTGGGGATGATTATGCTGAAAAATGGCTTCATATCGGTCTTTATTATATCACTTGTTATAATATACTATGAAGATTTCCATTGTTATTCCCGTCTATAACGAACACAAATATATCATACAGTGCTTGGAGAGTGTAGCAAAACAACAGGTTACCGCCTCTGAAGTGATCATTGTTGACAATAATTGCACCGATTCGAGCATCGCATTGGCTAAACAATTTTCTTTTGTGCGCGTTATCCAAGAAAAGAAACAGGGAATGATAGCGGCACGAAATGCAGGATTCAATGCGGCCCAAGGCGATATTATCGCTCGTTGCGACGCGGACTCAAAACTCCCGCCTAATTGGATAAAACGGATTGTCCTGAATTTCTCGAAATATAAAATAGATGCCCTTACCGGTCCCATTTCATACTACGATGCCCCAATTAAAACGACATTGTTTGCACGTGCCTATTTGGATATGATGAAACCAATCCATCGAGGTGGAGAAACACTTGTTGGGCCAAACATGATGCTGACAAAAAAAATCTGGGAAAAGGTAAAAAACAAGGTTTGCCTCAATGATAAACAAGTCCATGAAGATATCGACCTTGCCTATCATATCCAGGAAGTTGGAGGAAAAATACGAAGGGATAATAGGCTTATTGTTGGCACATCCAGTAGAAGAATCAGAAAAAATCCCTACTCATTTTTCAGCGAATATCCAAGAAGGTTTATGAAAACGCTTCTCTATCATGATAAAGCGGTGGTACAGTTGAAGAGAGGATTTATGCTTCCTGCTTGGTATACAAAGAGGAAATCTCGGTAAATGTCGTGACTTCTGTTTTGGATTTATCATCCCGGAATCGGACCAATCGTGGGAAACGGAGCGCAAACTGCGCTGTATGAATCGGAGATTGAGTTATCTCATCTGCCTTTATCTCAACAACAATACCTGGATCTACCCACATATCTACTTCGAGCGTTTTGTCTACAACGTATTCATTCGGCATCCTCTTCGTTTGGAGTTTATCGCATCTTGTTTTCATTTCCCTCCATTCTTCATCAGTGAGTCCTGTCCCGATTTTTGAGACGGTCTTGAAGACTTCCTCTTTTTCATCGTATACACCAACAAGGAATGCTCCTATCCCAAAACCCGTCCTCTTTCCCTTTCCTGTGTCATATCCCATAACAAGACAGTCGACCGTATCGTGAATTTTCGATGAGTAACTTCGTTTAAATTTTATCCAGCTCCATCCGCGCGCTCCTGGGCGATAGGTGCCATCGAGCTTTTTCGCGATTATCCCTTCAAGACCTTCCGCAACAGCGTCATCAAATGTCTTCTCAATCAAGGACGCGTTCGACATGAGGTCATGTGGAGCTAGAATGGTCGTATTTTTTTCCGGAATATTTTTTTTACTGATTACTCTTTCCAAAACCTCTCTTCGTTTCGTAAATGTGTCGTTGATATAGGATGTCCCGTTGTGGTACAGCAGTTCAAAGACAAAAAGCTTTAGGGGAATCTCTTTTGCCTTTTCTTCGATGTCATATTTTCGTTTGCGTTGGACTGTTTCTTGAAACGGGAGAAATATGTGTGTCTGTGGATTGTATCCTATCGCCTCACCTTCAAAAATGATTTCCTCAGCTTCTATTTCCTGTTGGACTCCCATCACGATATCTGGGTACATATATGAGACATCCTCTAGGTTCCGGGAATACAAGCGGACTTCCCCACTCTTCTTTTTATAGTGAATTTGAAGCCGAAATCCATCATATTTTGGCTCAATAGCGCATGTCCCGATTTGATTGACAATTTCTTCACCTGATGACAATCTTTCAGCGCGCATCATGATTATTGGAGTAAATATCTGTGGTATTACTTTCCGGATTCCGTCCATTCCTTCGCTCTTTATCAACTGTCCAATATAGCCAAGATCGGGACGGACATGATATGCGGCTTCAATCTCCGGACGAAACTCTTTTGTTCCACTCAACATCCATGAATACGCATCAATGATTGTCATATCGGAAAAGCCGAGTCTCATCATTCCTTGAGGAATACGAACCAAATATCGGCATGATTTACTATCAAGTTGGCGAACAAGGCTGCTTAAAATCCCGACCTTAAGATCATTTGATCCGTCACCAGAAGACTTCGCAAGCCGTTCGAGTTCCAAGAATACCTCGTTTATCTTCATCTCTTTTTCCTCAAATGAGATGAATTGTTTTTTAAACTCCTCAACTGTTTTTCCCACATCCCCAAGCCGATGATTTTCCTTTTCGAAATAGGAGCGTTCAAGATTTAGCGAGTTGACTATCGCTTTGATGACAGTTTTTTCCGCCATGCCAAATTCGGTTTTTTCAAAGAGAGGAGCCACTCTTCCTTGAAGGAGATACACCGTCTGCCCTATTTCTTCTGAAGTAAGCTCATTGAATAGTTCCGCAAGGATATGTGTTATCTCCAGTCGAGAATTGGTTGTTTCTATTCGCTCGAAATATGAGGCAAGGCGTGAAAAGTACATGATTAGTATTGTATATCATCCTTCATTATGACAACAACCCATTTTACACTCGGGGTACATTGAATGTTTCTTGGGGGCGATATTGCGATTATTTTCCTTTCATAAAAGCCTAAAACAAACATATTGCGGCTTATAAGCCGTTGCTTATATACACATTACCTTATTACAGTAAGTATTACGATGCTTGCACGTATATTTTCAGGAACAACGATTGGTCTTGATGGTGTTCTTATCGAAATTGAAGTCGACATCGCAAATAAAGGATTCCCTAGTTTCAATTTGGTCGGTTTGCCAAATAAGGCAATTGAGGAATCAAAGGACCGTGTCCGTACTGCAATTTCAAATGTTGGTTTTGAAATGCCCGATTCTCGTCTAACGGTAAATCTAGCACCTGCCGACATCCCAAAAGAGGGCTCTAGTTTCGACCTTCCGATAGCACTTGGCATTCTTGTCGCAGCCGGGATGGTTGAAAAAACGAGCGTAAAGGATTGTTTTTTTATTGGCGAACTTTCACTTGAGGGAACAATTCGTGGTGTTTCCGGCATTCTCCCTCTTGCCCTTCTTGCACGAGATAAAAAAATGAAGATGATATATGTCCCGACCGCCAATGTGCTTGAAGCATCTGCCGTTGAGGGAATTGTAGTAATTCCTGTTTATAATCTCGAAGAATTAGTGCTCCACTTGAATGGTCAAAAAATAATCAAGGCGGCTGATCCGCTTTCTCTGGAAAACATAAAGTCATTTGCACATTCAGAAATCGACTTTGAAAGTATCGCGGGACAAGAAACAGCAAAACGAGCACTAGAGATAGCTGCCGCGGGATTTCACAATATCCACCTTAAAGGTGTCCCAGGGGCGGGAAAAACACTTCTGTCTCGCGCATTCCCTTCCCTGATGCCGGAACTTGAACGCGAGGAAATTCTGGAAGTATCGAAAATATATTCTATTGTTGGACTTCTTCAGGGAAAAGGATTTGTGACGACGCGTCCTTTTCGTTCCCCTCATCACACGACATCCCGAATTGGTTTAATCGGGGGAGGAACACATCCTGCGCCAGGAGAAATTTCTCTTGCTCATCGAGGAGTTTTATTTTTGGACGAGTTTGCTGAATTTCCCCGTTCGACTCTCGAATCTTTACGGCAACCTCTAGAGGATGGGCAGGTTTGTATATCGCGAGCGGCTGGAAGCATCACCTTTCCCTGCCGATTCCTGCTAATCGCCGCATCCAATCCCTGTCCATGTGGCTATCTCGGGCATCCGGTAAAAAAATGTTCCTGTACGTTCCATACAATTTCTTTATATCGCAAACGATTATCTGGACCGATATTGGACCGTATCGACATCCATGTAAACGTCCCACCAGTCAAACAGGAAAAACTGACCTCACTTGAAAAAGCAGAGTCAAGCAAGACAATTCGAGACCGTGTCTGTGCAGCGCGAAAAAAACAGCTGCATCGTTTCGGCAAAACATACACCAATGCAGAAATGACCTCTCATCAGGTGCGAACTATTTGTAAGATGAGTTCTTCCGCCGATGCATTGTTGAAAGCAGCGATTACCAGACTTTCACTTTCCGCGCGATCTTATTTCAAAATAATAAAAATTTCTCAAACAATTTCAGACTTAGAAAATTCTGAAATAATTGAAGGCAAACATCTTGCTGAAGCGTTACAATACCGACCAAAGGAAGAATAATAAATACTAATATAAAAACAAATAACAATTGAAAATATACAATACCAATAAAGGCATACATAAAAATTTATATTATATTTGTATTTTTTATTAGTATTAATATTTGTTTTCTCTATTGGTATTCATTATTAGTTTTTCCTGTTTGCATTTTCTAAACAGCTCTCTATAATGAGCTTATCAATTTTATATTTTAATTTTTTATCCTATGTCAACCCCAAAACAAGAAGAAAAACGGAGTCCAAAAAATCAGGCAGTCGATTTGGCTATTGAACAGATACAACGTGAGTTCGGAAAAGGTTCTATTATGCGACTAGGAGAAGCTCCTTCCTCATCGGTAGATGCGCTCAAAACAGGCGTCATTCCTCTTGATTTCGCACTTGGCATTGGCGGCCTTCCAAAAGGCAGAATTATTGAGATTTATGGACCAGAATCTTCTGGAAAAACAACAGTCTGTCTTTCCCTCATTGCAGAATGCCAAAAGATTGGTGGTATCGCTGCGTTTATCGATGCGGAACACGCGATAGATCCAGCATGGGCAAAAACGCTTGGTGTCCACTTAGATGATCTTCTCGTTTCACAACCTGACACAGGTGAACAAGCGCTTGAAATCACTGAGTCTCTCATCCGTTCCGGTGGAGTCGACTTGGTCGTCGTTGATTCAGTTGCAGCCCTTGTCCCAAAAGCAGAAATTGAGGGGGAAATGGGAGATGCACAGATGGGACTTCAAGCACGACTTATGTCACAAGCGTTAAGAAAACTCGCAGGTGTTTTATCGAAATCCAAAACAACAATCGTCTTCACAAACCAACTCCGTATGAAGATTGGCATCATGTTTGGAAATCCTGAGACAACTCCAGGCGGAATGGCATTGAAGTTTTATGCATCAATCCGTATGGATGTTCGTAAAATTGAAACATTGAAGAAGGGAACGGAAGTCATCGGGACCCGAGTCCGCGTAAAAATAGTGAAAAATAAGATGGCCCCTCCATTCAAACTTGCTGAGTTCACCATCAATGCGGGAGGAATAGATAAAATGGAAAGCGTCATCGACACCGCTCTTGAATGTGGGATCCTCACAAAAAGCGGTTCATTCATCAAATACCAAGACAAAATGCTTGGTCAAGGAAAAGAACAGGTAAAAGAACTACTTTTGCAGGATGAGAAACTGTTCCATACAATCTATAAGGCTGTTGAACAGAAAGTATTCAAGAAATAAGGAAGTTTAACATTCCTTGTCCATGTAGAGTTTTTTTTACTGCCTGAAATATTTTGGAGTGTCCTTGAATGTTTGGATGTAATCCATCATCAAAATCCCCATCGGTCAAGATGGAAAAGATATCGACAAACGGTGTATTTTTTTCGGCTGAAAATGATTTGATGTATCCGTCATATTTTTTTACACCTAGCTTGCTATAGCACTTCCCCGTTGTACTTCTTTTCAAAGGAATAGTCTCCAGGTCGCTTCCCTTTGCAAGTCCGACAAATACTATATGACGCGTATATTTTTTTGCTTTTTCGAATATATCTGACAAATTTTGGCGAAATTCCGATTCACTTACATCAAACTGATTGTTTTTCCTAAATACGGAATCATTTGTGCCAACAGCAATAATGATTAAGTCTGGCTTTCTCGCCAATGCTTCCCCATCGAAACGCCGTAAAACATCTGCTGATGTATTCCCGTCTATCCCTAAATTGTAAAGTTCAACTGCATAATTGAATTTTTCATCAAGATAATTACGAAGTAAATCTGCCCATGCTTCTCTTCTTGGTATACATGCACCCCAAACAACACTATCACCAAAAGCTAAAATACGTTTGCTCATGCTAAAATTATAGCAGGACAATATTGTACATGAGTATTTCAAAAATATATGATTATTAAACCTGCAGAAAAAAATAATATTGAGGATATTATTCGTATTCAAAAATCTGATGGATTCGCTCATCAATATCATATTTCCAAAGAAAGAATTGAAAAACTAATAAATAGAGGTGAGTTGTTTTTTCTTATTTTTACTCCAGAAAATATCCCTGTCGGTTTTGCATCTATTGATCTTGAAATTCGAGCCCGCTTACATTTTATTTGTGTCAATAAACAATTTGGTAAACAGGGGTATGGAAGTGCTCTAATGATCAGGCTTATTGATGAGGCAAAAAAACATAAATACAAAAGAGTGTCTTCCTATGTTGAAGCTGGCTCAAACAAAGAATTATTTTTAGAAAAATTCCAATTTAATAAAGTTGGTTATTACAAAAACCGTTATGGAAATGGAGTGGACGCAAGTATTTGGGAACTCCATTTCTAATATTAATATTTCCTCAAAGAAACTTGTTCCATAAGGACACTCTCAGGTCTTGTCAGCATAAAGACAACTATATCAGCAATATCCTCGGTTTTTGCCATCCATGGTTGAGAATGAGCATCTTTCCGTTTTGCTTTTTCGTAAAGCATACTGTCAAATCCGCATGGCATGAAATGAGTTACGCGTATTTTTGTATTTTTTAAATCATCTTTTAATGCTTTTGTATACCCTGCTAACCCCCATTTGCTTGCCGAATATGCCTTATAAAAACTAATATCGCTTCCAACATCTGCAGCACTTGAGGTTACGTTAAATATCCACCCTAAATTATTTTTTTTAAACAGCGGGAGAATTTCCTCCGTCATCTGTATTGGTCCAAGTGTGTTGATTTCTAGTGCTTTCATCCGTAGTTCGGGATTTTCTTTTTCCATCTCATCCATCGTCCAAATTCCGGCATTATTTACGAGAATGTCAATTCTCTCAAATTTTCGAAGTACATCTCGTACAGTCTTTACAACTTCTTTTCCCTTGCTGACATCACAAATGAAATATTCTGCATTCCCTCCACTTTTTTGAATTTCTTCTTTTGTTTCTCTTAACTCGCTCTCAGTTCGAGAAACAAGAGCAATCTTTGCGCCAAGCTTTGAAAGCTTAAATGCAACTAATTTCCCAAGTCCTGATCCTGAACCAGTTATCAACACTACTTTATTTGTTAGTCCCATATTGTAATTATAATACTATTATTAATTATGGAAAAAGCATTATCTCTTGCTTACCGTTATCTTTCGTTTCGTCCACGGACCATTAAGGAGATGGAATTACATCTCCAGAAAAAGTCCCAAAAATATGGGTTTACCTTGGCAGAGATTGAAGCGACAATTGAACTGCTTAAAAACCAGGGATTCCTCAATGACGAGGAGTTTATCAAATCATTTATCGCTTCTCGCAACTCACTCAAACCAAAGGGACGGAAAGTCTTAGAGATAGAACTGCGGAGATTGGGAGTTTCTCAAATAGATTATACTAATTATTTCTCTGAAAATACTGAGGATGAGGAAGGATTGGCAAAAAAAGCACTGCAAAAAAAAATCAAGTCATTATCTGCAATAATGGATGAGAAAAAAAGATATGAAAAAGCAATTTCTTTCCTCCTCAGACGGGGTTTTTCGTATGATATTGCACGACAAACTTATTTGCAACTCACCCAAAAATAGAGTACAATAGAGCCAATTATTAATTGGTTGGAGGAGAGATATACCAATTATCGTTTTTTTTACCATGATTCATTTCATATCACAATTTGTCCTTTCGACGAAGCGTGCATAAACACCCAATCTCTTTCAACTAATCTAAAAACAGACTATGTTCGGCTCATTTTTTAAGAAATTGTTCTTCGGAAAGCGCATTGAAGAACAAGAAATCAAGCTTCAACACGAAGCTAAGGAAATTATTTTGAAGGCTAATGAAGAAGCCTTACGCATAAAGCAGGAAGCTGAGCAACAAGCTCAAAAAAACCTTGCGGAGTCCCTTGAAGTCGAGAAACGTATCGCGACAAAAGAGGCATTGATTAACGAAAAAGACAAAGGTCTCCAAACGGAAAAGCTGGACTTGGAACGGGAAAAACAGTCCCTTGCCGATTCGAAAAAAAGCATCGAGGAAAAGCGGGATTTAATCCTTCAAAAACTTGAGGCAGTTGCTCAAATGACTAAAGAGCAGGCTAAACAGTTCCTCCTCCAAGGGTGGGAAGAAAAATTAAAGGGAGATATCGCAAGACGTATTACTCAAGCAGAAGAAGACCTGAAAGGTGTCGTTGATGAAAAAGCGAAAAGTATGTTGGTTGACGCTATGAGATATGGTGCGACTGATGTAACGGCTGAATATACTCTTTCTGTCGTCCATCTCCCCAGTGATGAATATAAAGGAAGAATCATCGGAAAAGAAGGAAGAAATATCCGCGCATTTGAAGTCGCAACAGGAGTTGATGTCGATCTTGAAGAAGACGGCGTCATAAAACTATCTTCATTTGACGCAATACGAAGAGAAATTGCACGGACCGCTCTTGAACGTCTTATCAAAGATGGACGTATCCAGCCACCAAGAATTGAAGAAGTCGTCAGTAAAACACGGGAAGAAGTCGAAAAAACGATTTTCAAGGCCGGTGAAGAACTCGCGCATAAAGTCGGTGTTTTTAATCTTCCTGTCGAACTTATAAAATTACTTGGTCGATTCAAATATCGTTTCTCGTATGGCCAAAACATGATTGTCCACACATTGGAAGAAACTCGTATTGGGATCGCTCTCGCTCATGAATTGAAGGCTGATGTCAATGTCGTCAAGCTTGGTTGTTTATTCCACGATATCGGAAAAGTGATTAATGACAAGGAAGGTTCCCATATCGATCTTGGAGTTGAATTACTGAAGAAATATCGCTTTCCTCAAAAAGTAATTGACACAGTCGCTTCCCATCATGAAGATGTCCCGATGAATAGTATCGAGGCTGTCATCGTATATATTTCGGATGCAGTATCTGGTGGACGACCTGGTGCTCGACATGAAGATTTTGAAGAATACCTAAAACGTATAAAGACAATTGAAGATGTCGCTAAAACAAAAAAGGGCGTCAAAGAAGCATATGCACTCCAAGCTGGCCGCGAGCTACGAGTGATAGTTAGACCAGATGACATGACAGATGACGAGACGATTGTCTTAGCCGCAAAAATTAAACAAGAACTTGAGGAGAAGTTTGATGTATTCCCAGGACAGATCAAAATAACAATCATCCGAGAATACAGAACAGAAACTCAGACGAAAATCTAATAAGAAGGTAATTTCGGGACAAATAAAAGGCAAATAGTAGATACAAATTTGTATTTATGTTTTGCCTTTTTTTGTTTTTTATTAGTATTTCAATTAGCTTTTTATAATTGCCATCCTCTCTATTTTTACATTTATACGTATTGTCCCAATGCTCCAAATTTGATATAGATTGTTACAATAAGATATTTTTAATATAGATTGACAGGACGCGCAAAAATGAGTAAGCTATCACTAATTAACTATCAGTTGAGTCACACAGAAAAGGCAGGTGAATCAATATGACAAAAGCAGATCTTATCGCACAAGTAACAAAAAAAGCAGGTCTCACAGCAAAAGCTTCAAAAGATGCAGTCAATGCAGTTTTTGGAACAGTCACAGATGCTATGAAACGTGGTGAAAAGGTTGTTGTAACAGGCTTTGGAACATTCATGGTCCGAAAGAGAGCAGCCCGCAAGGGACGCAATCCTCAGACTGGAGCAGAAATCCAAATCCCAGCAACAAAAACTCCAGGATTTACAGCTGGTAAAAGCCTGAAGAGACTCGTTAAATAACAATTTAACTCGTCATATACGCGCCCTCCCTATAGGAGGGCGTTTATGTTATACTTTTTTCATATGCCGGTCTTCATCGCTACAGACCATCGTGGATTCGAGCTAAAGAATAAGCTGGTTGAATATCTCCAGGAGAAGGACATCCGTGTCGAAGATTTTGGTAACTACAAGCATGACCCAGAGGATGACTTCCCCGATTTCACCCAAAAAGTTGCACAGGCCGTTCAACAGAATCCGGAGGAAAATCTAGGCATAGTCATCTGTGGATCAGGTATCGGCGTCAGCATCGCAGTCAACCGTTTCAAACACATCCGCTGTGGACTCGCACTCAATCTAGATCAAGTCCAACACGGAAGAGAAAATGATTATACAAATATCCTTGCACTTGCGGCGGACTATACTGATTTTGAAACTGCAAAAAAATATATCGATGCATTCCTCGCAGCAAAACCGAAACAGAACGATAAATATATCCGGAGGATAAATAAAGTAGACGCTACGCCAACACAGTAAATCTCCCATCTACACACTTCTCGATAATACCCCTCACTTCCAGAAGCGAAAGGATTGGCAAAATATCCGATACGGGAAGCGAAGTTTTTTTCCCGATTTCATCTGCATAATATTTTTTGACCGATAATAAGTCATAGATACTCTTTTCATTACCGATAAGGTCAGTTGGTTTTTGTGTGGATATATATCGTTCGCTTTGTACGCCAAATTCTTGCAACAACTCTTTCGGACTGGTAAGGATATGGGCTCCCTCCCTCAGAAGTATATGGGGACCGATTGACATTTCGGAGGTGATTTGTCCTGGAACGGCATAAACATCCCTTCCATTTTCAGCCGCATAGCGGGCAGTGATAAGTGAACCCGAGTGTTCTCCCCCTTCGACGATGATGACCGCTTTTGACAAACCTACGATGATGCGATTCCGAAGGACAAACATCCCTCTCCCTATCCCAAATCCAGGAGGATACTCGGAGACAATGATGCCATAGTGTTTGAGTATCCGTTCATGAAGCTCTTTATTTTCTGGCGGATAGATCATATCGATACCAGTCCCTTGAACGGCAATCGTTCTCCCCTCTTCGAAGATGGCGGCCTTATGCGATAGAGTATCTATTCCTGTTGCCATCCCTGAAACGATAACCATCCCGCCAGCTGCACACGCCTTCCCTAGTTCCTCCGCAACATGGATACCATACGGCGTTGGTTTACGGGTACCCACAATACCGATACAAATATCTCGCGAAAAATTTATGATATTCCTATCGCCTTTCCCAAACAACGATATTGGAGGGTCACTGATATTTTTCAATTGTTCAGGATAGTCTTTATGATATTGTGTCATAACCCAAATGTCCTTTTCGGCCAGCTTCTTCAGTTCCTTTTCCGGATCATAGTGAGACCGAAATGAAATGAACGCGTCAAAAAACTTTTCCTGACGAAAGAATGATCGGAGCATGGCTGCTGGAGCAATAAATGCTGATGAAGGAGAATCAAATTGTGCAACAAGATTGGCAAATGTCATGGGTCCAACCCCACTAGAAAGACTAAAGCCCAGACATGCTTTCTGATTATCATCCACAATTTTCACTATACTATTTTTTTCTTATGTTTATCGGTCTATTTGTTTATTGAATCTTATCTATCCCACCCTTATTCCAGGGATTACAGCGGAGGATTCTCCAAAGTCCCAACATAAGCCCTTTTCCTACCCCATATCGATCTACCGCTTCATACACGTAGTGTGAGCAGGTCGGATAAAACCGACAAGACACTCCTAAAAAGCGTTGAAAGAAAGAGAACGACTGGTATTTCCGTATCAACAAGAGGACGACTTTTCTCATAGGGCTGGTATAATTACCGATTATGGCAATACTATACGTAATTATAGCTGACATCCTCTGGGCGGGGGAAATAATTTTCACGAAGAAATTTTTTAGCAATAGAAGTCCCGTGTTGGTTGCAGCATTCGCTTCGTTCTTTGCAACGCTTTTTTATATACCTACACTTGTGATGGTCAAAGAAAAAATCACGACTCGAGACATTGTCCTTTTTGTCATCATGGGTATTTTTGTGTATGTCGTCCCTCAAATTCTCTATGTAAAAGGCATTCAAGAAAACAAAAGTGCGATTGCCACCTCACTCGCTAGTCTGACCATCCCGATTTTCACTTCAATATTTAGCATCATTGTATTGAAAGAGGCGGCTTCATTGAAATTAATCATTGGAAGTATTATAGTGGCTGTAGGTTTTGTCGTCGTTTCATTGCCATGAAAATCACAATCATAACGCTGTTTCCTCAGATGATCGAGGGCTTTGTGGCCGAATCAATTTTGAAACGAGCCCAAGAAAAGAACCTCGTGGAAATAAAAATAGTTAACCTTCGTGATTTTGCATTAGATACTTATGGAACAGTTGATGAACGCCCATATGGTGGTGGTGCAGGAATGGTATTACGCGTTGATGTATTAAAAAAAGCACTCACCTCAATCAACCCTTCCCCTTCTACCCGAACTATTTTAACCTCGGCTCGTGGAGATGTTTTTACTCAAAAGAAAGCTCAAGAGCTATCTAAGGTAAAAGAATTAGTAATATTTGCAGGCCATTATGAAGGTTTTGATGAACGATTTTCCGAATATATTAATGAGGAAATTTCTATTGGAGACTTTATTCTCACAGGTGGAGAACTGGCTGCAGCAACTATTTGTGATACAGTTGTGAGACTTCTTCCAGGAGTTCTTAAAAAGGAATCGGCAATAACTGATGAAACCTTCTTCTCTGTATTAATCTCAGATCTTGTGATCGCAGTTGGAGAGCATCCCCTCCTTATAAATCTACAAAAAAATGGAGTACAATCAGTCTCGCTTCTTGAATATCCTCAATATACACGGCCTGAAGAATTTGAAGGCAAAATCGTGCCTAAAATACTCCTCAGTGGAGACCCAAAAAAAATCCGTTCCTGGCAGATAAAACAAGCGTTTGAGCTTACCCTTCTTCGTCGACCAGGTCTACTTGCAAAATAGCTTATCCTATAGTATAATATATACATATTATATATGTATTAATTTAACTTATAAATATGGAGACAGCTAATCTTGTAAATGGAATTGTCGCATTTTGCCACAGTGATGCGGTCACCGCCGCTCTCCCAGCAAATATCATACTAGAGACAGCATATGCAGCTGGAGATATCAAGAGGGACCCTGCACGAATACCTCTTAATATCGCCTCATCTGTTGCTTTTGCGGCTGTTGCAGCAGGCGCTCTACATCTTGCGGGCGTTGAGTCACAAGAAGTGATAGACTATGCTTTTGCATTTGGATATGCGTTCCCAAGCGCTGTTCGTTTAGCGAAAGAAATTATTTCACACGATCAAGATTCGGGAAAAGTTATACCATTTGCCCTATCCGGTACAATGGCTGCAGGGATAGGACTTGTAAATATGGTTGTTGGGTCTTTTGACCTATATCATTTTGCACAAGTTGAAAGATTTAATTCTGCAATGCATTTTTTTGGTAATGCATTAAGTCAATTTGGAAAACAACTCCCATCCTTAGTTGAAAAAATACAAACTATCACCAAATAACCAAAATGGTTAAGTATTGACTTACGGTAGTTATTCTGTCATACTATATCTATTACTTGTTTAGTAATAGATATATATGATTCAAGCAAAACAATTTTCGGAAACCATTTATACAATGCAGGGTATCTCAAAAAAAACAGTTGAAGATCATCTCAAGCTGTATACAGGATATGTGAACAAATACAATGAAATCACTGATAAATTAAAAGCACTCACGGACGACGATTACACAAAGGCAAATCAGGTTTTCTCGACTATCCGAGAACTTAAGATAGAACTGAGTTTTGCGTGGGGCGGCGTCATCAATCATGAAATATATTTTCAACATTTAGGGGGGAATGGGGGGACGGCGAGTGGTAGCTTATTACAACAAATCGAGAAGGATTTTGGATCATTCGAAGCATATAAAAAGGACATGAAGGCTTCTGCTATTAGTGCGCGTGGATGGGTCTGGACAATCTGGCATTCTGCAGAATCTAAACTCATTAACCATATTGGGGATTCTCAAAACACCTACGGTTTTTGGGGAGCGATCCCACTTGTAGCTCTCGATACGTATGAACACGCATATTTCCTTGATTATGGGGTCAATAGAGGTGGTTACGTCGATTCATTTTTCGAAAACATGGATTGGAGCATAGTAGAAAAATCCTTCGATAAAATTCAGAAATAATTCAGATAGGTTTGGTATATCTTGACAATGTGTCGATATTTTTGATATAACATATACCTATGATTGAGCTTCGTAATGTGGCAAAAAAATTCGGTATCAAAGCAGCGATTTCAGATCTCTCTTTTACTGTTAATGAGGGTGAGATTGTGGGCTTCGTCGGACCTAATGGAGCCGGAAAAACGACGACCATGCGCCTCATCACAGGTCTTCTGAAACCAAGTGAGGGAACGGTTCGCCTATTTGACCAAGACCCTATTTCCCAACGGTTGTCTGTCTTACCTCGACTTGGGTATCTGCCAGAAAACAATCCACTTCCTTTGGATATGAAAGTCCAGGAATATCTCGAATATATTTCATCGGTAAAAAAAGAGGTATCCCTTGATAAAATTGTCCGGGAACTTAATATTGCCGATGTGTATGAAAAAAGGATGGAACAACTTTCTCGCGGATATAGGCAACGTGTCGGTCTTGCAGCGGCTTTATGCGGAAAACCTGACATACTTCTGCTTGATGAGCCAACTTCAGGATTAGACCCAATTGAGCAGGATGTTATAAAGGACCTTATTCAGAAATTGGCAAAAAAAAGAAGTGTTATTTTCTCTACTCATATCCTTTCTGAAATCGAGGATGTCGCTACAAGAGTCCTCATAATTAATCGGGGGGCGCTTCTTTTTGATGGGCCAAAACCGAAGGGAAAAGGAAGTGTTGAACTATTGTTTAAAAAATTAATAAAAAAATCATGAAAGCCCTTTATAAGAAAGAAGTCATGCAGCTTCTCAACTCTCCAGTAGGTTTTACTGTGCCGATTATATTTGCGCTCTTTTTAGGATATCTATTTACTAAGGATGTTTTTGTCATTGGATCGGCTTCAATGCAGTCGTTTTTTTCTGTCGCTCCATGGTTGCTTTTCATCCTTATCCCAGCGCTATCGATGCGAAGCATCAGCGAAGAAAAAAAAACGAATACCATAGAAGTACTCCTCACATTACCTCTTTCCGAATCGCAGATTGTGTTCGCAAAATGCGCAAGTATCTTTTCGATTGTTGCCATCACGCTTGGGCTGACTCTATCCATTCCACTTGTTTTTGGCTTTTTAGCGAAACTTTATTTCCCAGAAATTATCGTAGGGTATATTGGACTCCTCCTATTAAGTCTTTCTTATCTGAGTTTTTCCCTATTCGTTTCAAGTAAACTAAGTAATCAAATCGCTGCATTTGCTGTATCCGTCATTACATTGTTTCTCATTACGACGCTCTCTTCCGATTTCCTTTCAAGCATTCTCCCAAAAGTAGCACAAGACTTTTTGTTGTTTGCAAGTCCCATTCTTCATTTGGAAAATTTTGCTAAAGGTATTATCGATATACGATCCACTCTCTATTTCGTGATTTTTACCCTTGTTTTCTATCTGCTCACCATTAAAGAGTTGAAAAAAAGAACATAACTATGAAGTCTCTTTTACATTTTGATTTATCCCCTTTCCTACTCATCGTAGCTGTTTTGCTTTTCGTCATTTTCACATTCGTCCCTGCTCGGTTCGATATGTCAAAAAATAGCGCCTACACGTTATCATCGTCAACACGAAAGATTGTTGGTTCCATAAAAAAACCAGCAACAATAACGTTGTATGTATCATCCGATCTTCCAACCCGCATTATCCCTCTTAAGAATGATGTAGTCGAACTATTGCAAGAATATAGAAGAAGTGGGAAAAATGTTGCAGTTGTCACGGTTGACCCAAAGAAGGATGCTAAAGTCGGAGAAAAACTAAAGGAGTTGGGAATCCCTCAACTTCAATTTTCCCAATTGGAACAGAATAAATACCAGACATCCTCTTTCTATTTTGGGATTGCAATTACCTACAATGATAAAAATGAGGTGATTCCACAGGTGAGTGATTACCAAAACCTGGAATATAACATCACATCAGCTTTATATAAACTAACTCGGGAAACGGCAATAAAGATTGGTATCATCGGAGAAACGCCGCCAACTCAATATGGGCAACCGGATCCTCTTTCCATCCTTAAGAAAACATTGTCACAACAGTATGAGATTTCTTCGCTTGATCTACAATCAATAAAGGCAGAAGAAGGCAAAAAATTCATAAAAGACTATGACGCTCTCGTGGTCTTCAGTGGTGAAAATACCCACTACTCTTCGGAGGGAATATCGCTCCTCAAAAAATTCTACGAGTCTGGAAAAAGTTTGTTGGTTTTTGCAAATGGAACAACTATCGATGAGCAAACACTCCAAGTTTCGCAATCAACCGACAATCTGAACGAATTAACTGCGACGTATGGAGCGACAATTAATACCGATCTTGCTCTTTCAACATCTGCGGAGTATGTCAATTTCGGCAACGAAACCTCACAGTTCCTTGCCCCTTATCCATTCTGGATAAAGACAAACCTATTCAATACAAAGTCCGGATTATTTTCGAATATCCAGTTCGTAAGTTTTCCATGGACATCGACCCTTTCAATTAATAAAAATAGTCTTACTGAAATAACACCCCTTATCTCGTCATCGAATAGATCATGGGTACAGAAAGAACAATTTTCATTGAATCCAAACACGATTCCTCAACCAAAACAGCAGGATGTTAAAGAATATTTATTGGGAGCGGTCCTCAGAAACAAAAAAGGTGGGGAGCTTGTTATTATACCTTCATCTCGATTCATTCTTGATCGATACATGGGCCGAGGGAGCGGAAACATCGATTTCACATTGAATGCGATTGACGCATTCAGTTCCCAAGGAACACTCAGCGGAATCAGGTCTAGAGTTGTGTCCTTCTATCCATTACCCGATATGTCTGATGGTGAAAAAGACATGTATAAATATGGCGCAATGTTTCTCTTCCCCTTAATTTGGGGGACATATGGAACAGTGCGACTTATCCGAAGAAAGTAAGAATAGCTACACACTTACATAGCGTGCAGACTTCGTGCTTCCTATTTTCTTGAGTAGGTTTTTCTTGACGAGATCTTGTACATCGCGAAGGACTGAATCCTCCGAAATACTTGGAAAGATCGATGTGAATGCCTTATTCTGCAAATACCCTATCTCTTGGATATACTCTATTATCTTTATCTGACGCTCTGTGAGGAAAATCTGTTGACCACCCATCTTATCTTTCATTTTGACATCTTTTGAAAGTTTGAGGATCTTTTCTTTGATGCGTGTGAATTCAACTGCCGCTCCAAAACTGAAATACTCAAGCCAGGAAGTGAGGTCTCCTGCTGATGCTTTCTGTAAATGTTCGTAGTACGCGATTGCATCCCTATCGAAATACTCCTCAAGTGAAAAAAAACGACGGATGTCATATCCCCCAAGGAGCATTACTAACGTCGCCAGCGCTCTTCCGACTCGTCCATTCCCATCAATGAACGGATGTATGCGAACAAATTCATGATGGACTATACCAGCCTTCAAGACCGTATGGATTTGTTTTGAACTATCTGAATTCAACCAATATATGAATTCCTTCATGAGGAAGGGTACTTCAAGTGGAGTTGGAGGCTTAAATGTAATCTCGCCATTTGCAGAGTTCCGGATGATGACTTGTTTTAGCCGATAAATTCCAGATTGTTCCACTGATAATGTTTTTTCCGTCAATATCCTGTGTAGTTTGAGAACTAACTGTTCAGTTATTTTTTCTATTTTTTTACTCGCCTCTTCATCGATGAGTTCGATGACTTTCCTATAATTAATAACCTCTTGGATATCTCGAGGTCGAGCGATAATCGTCTTCCCTAAAAGGACGTCTTTTGCTTCTTCTTTCTGAAGCATGTTCCCTTCAATATGCGTCCCATGATACGCTGCGCGGACGATAGCATCCTCTTTAAATTGTTTTTCCCAAAGAGGAAGAAGCGGAGCGTGGCGTATGACCTCTTCAGCTGCTTCGACCTTTGAAATATTGTTGAGAATTTGGTTTGTAATTGTGAATGTTGGACTAAACATA
>JAVHSH010000012.1:82198-133273 GCA_036172095.1 Patescibacteria group bacterium | reverse complement strand
AGAGCGTCGCCCTGTGGAGGCGAATGTTGCGGGTTCAACTCCCGTCAGTCACCCACTTATTTTGAAAGACTTCATAAACTAAGTATTTAGAGAGATAAAATCGATGACACAACTATATCTGCCTTTGTACACTCTTCAACGCTTAAAGATGTATAAAACTTCCAGAGCAATGGGGATTTGGTCCTAATATTTGAAGCAATCTCCTTAAAAACAGAGGTGCATCCTTGTTCTTTATGTGAGGTTGCGGACAATGTTTGACTAAGAACAGCAAGAGCATCGGCATCACCCTCACCACCAAATGCTGGGGTAACTACTAAGCAAGCTAAATTCGCCAATAATTCTTCAGGAGTGTGTGATTGATCGATTGCTTTTTTAACCAATAAATTTGACTTTTCTACTCGCTCAGGTGTTCTTTTCTCATCCCGCCCCATTTCTTCTATTTTTACGCGTGGGATCCCATATCCAACGGGAGTAGAACCTGGAGGCATATATTCTGCATAATTTGAGGAGACTAGCCTGCGGTTATAAGGGCCAACGGGTTCATTTGATAATCGTTTTTTTGGAGTTGTTAAAGAGTTATATAATTCATCAGCACCCTGTGTCTTTGTCACATCTAGAACATGATTCATCTCAATATTGCATTCCATTTGTCTCGCTATCAACCACTCTTCTGCCTTTTCGATAGCCTCAGGTAAATCTTTCGGAGATTTGATTCTACTCAAGCCAATTTCAAGAGCTACTTGCACAGGATTTGGGCATCCATGTGCTGCCCCAACCATTAGAAGTTTTTGCAACAAATGCCTGTCATTTAATATTAGTGCAGGTGGCATATCTTGGGGATGTCCATGTCTTATTGTTCCGAACTTTAGCCCTTCAGGTGGATTCACCCAAGAATTATACTACAAATTTGACCTTTCTAAATCGTCGAGGAGAATTGCAACTGCAATGTGGCTATTTGTGCTATATAAAGAAAAACATCTACAGACTGCACCTGATTACTAACACTAGAACTGTTGTTACTATAACCTATAGTTATATTATTAGGACTACATAATATAATTTAGGACATGAAAATAGAAACATCGCAAACTTACAGAAATATGTCTTTTGAATCAAGCGTTGCTCGTTCGGGGCTAAACGAAAATAATTTTAAATTAATACAAGAAACTGCCTATAGACAGTTATTTGATGTAAAACCATATCAGTCTAGCCATATATTTACTAACGTAAGATACTTCACAGATAAAGACACTGGACGGTTATAAAGTATGAGGACTCGTAAAAGCGGCGACGATCTACGTTCATACTATAGGGTTAGCGATAGTAATGAAACTAATATGCTTCCCTGCGAAATAGCATTAACGCCACTAAAAGTTCATAAGGATGAGATTGGTCCTAGAAGAAGAAAAAAGATAGAAGCATTAGGGCTATCTGCAGAAGATGAAAGAATGTTATTAGAAGCTGATGTTTTCGACCCCAAAAAGGGGTATGAAATAACCATTAATGCTACGGAAAGAGAAGGTGTGCCTGAAATAAATATAATAGATGCTGTGAGTAAAAGCGAACACGATGCACTCCTAACCGCATATTATGTCGGCCACTATGCAAAATTTGAAATGATAGATCATGTATTCGAACAAAATACTCCAGTTTATATTATCGTAATCGATGAAAAAAATGACAAATCACTGGAAATTGCACTTACATTCGACGAGGAGCTAGGCACGATATCAGGCTCCGTAGTTGATCCCGAGCCAAGGGCTATCCGCAATGATGGAAGAAAATCAAATGTGGGAAGATTATCTTTCTATAAAGACAAATATCGATCAGAAAGATCAAGTCATGGTGCTTACTTTTATTTCCACACTCTTGTGGATTCAAAATATTTAAGAGACGAGAGACTAGAGGAATAATGGAGGATAATATATCATGTGTTTGGTGTGTCCTATTATTAAGCCAACTATCAATTACATATTGCATTTGCCGGGACAGGAATACAAAGAAGACATAGAGCTGATTTGGTTGCATTACCAAAAAGGGAACTTCTGTATCCGACTCCTGGGACAATACTGGTTGGGAGAGAAGACTTCGTTGCACTTCCAACAAAGAAAAGCATTCTGAGACCGTTTGGTTCAACAAAACTACTGGTTCCTTTAAGTGACCAATGGGTGAATCTATTTAAGATGGTAAAGGAAGGGAAGCTGTATGGAGGAATTCACTTAAGCAGTAACGCTGCTCAGGCTCAGCTGGATATAATAGCGTGGGATTTGCTGGAAACAGTAGATGGCATTCAAGCAATTGTCTCACTTACCAACCTTAGTTCTGATATCACTGAAATCAATGCAGACATTCCATTTAAACTAGGAAATCCATACGCGTACGAGAGTCCTTTGGAGGGGGCTGAATTGGCACACTTAGCAAGTGGCGTTCATCTTCATTCTGAAAGGGGAATGGTGAGTCCCTGTGTCCTTAGAAAAGAAGATCTAAAAAGTGAAGAGTATGGAGGAGATCCAATGCTTTATCCTGAAAATGATTTTCTTGTAATTCCACTTACAAAAGCCCACCCAAATAAAGTATTACATAAAAAATTCATACCCACAAATCTTCCCAGTGGACCGGACAGAGAAAATCTTCATAAAACAATTGCAATACATGGTAGGGGAATCGCAATGGATAAGATTGAATCCTCAAACGGCAAACATGAACCAACGATTCAACTTTCAAGCACTCCACCGTTCACGATGCCACCCGGAACAGCATTAGTATTAAAATCCTGTGTTAAAAACATTGAAGGTATAAAAGTACTTGTCCCACATTCTGCAAGTAATGTCCACCGATTGGAAGCACTAGTTGTCGGAACGTCTCCCTACGCCCAAGGTGAACAGTATGAACACAGGGTTGTTACTGAATCTCACAACTTTCTTTATCCGGGCAAATATCCTTCTGAAGTATATTGCGAAGCTTTCAATTTGATCATAATTTAGATATCATATAACCATGAAGTTAAAACAGATTGAAGAAATAGCGACACGGAAAGTCCCCATTTGGCAACCAGGACTCCTTATCATTTTGTTGCTCATGGGATACTTCATTGTTCCCATGCTTGCAAAAAATACGCAAAAACCAACACAAAAAAACGAATCACAAGGAACCACTCTCGGTGTAAATACATTACAGGAAGATGTCAAGAAAAAGGTTATCGATACCGCAAAACCATATTTGGAACAAGTCCAGAAAGAGGCGGGTGTGGTGCTGGGTGCTGCGCAACAGACGGTGCAAAATGCCGTTCAGGATATCGCATCAAAGTCTGCTGATACCGCAAAAGTCTTCGTCTTTGACAATACCCTTGGAAAAGTCCTTCAGAACATCGACAATCTCTCCCCAGACCAACAAGAGCTCATCAGAAAAGCTATTTGCAAATAATGGAAGGTTTTGGTATCTTTATACCACTATGGAAATAAAATACCTATCCCACTCATCTTTCTTGATAAAAACAAAAGACGCAAAACTTGTCACTGATCCATTTGATCCTGCATTCGTCGGTCTTAAATTCCCAAAGCAAGAAGCGGATATTGTCACAATATCCCATGCACACAAAGATCATTCCCATACTGATTTGATTGAGGGGAACCCTCTTATCCTGACTTGGCCAGGGCAATTTGAAAAAAAAGGTATCCGCATCTGGGGATTTCGATCCTATCACGATAAAGTTGAGGGAAAAGAACGAGGAGAAGTCGTGCTCTACAAGTTTGAATCAGAAGGCATTTCAATCCTTCATTGTGGCGATTTGGGAGTCATCCCATCAGACGAACTTCTAGATGAAATAGGGGATGTTCATATTCTTATGGTCCCAGTGGGAGGAAAATATGCCCTTAACGCAGATGAAGCGCTCCAATTAATAAAGAAAGTCGAGCCGACAATTGTCATCCCGATGCATTATGGAAGACCCGATATAAAAATAGAAGGACTTGCACCTCTTGAAGAATTTCTCAAAAAAATGGGTATTGAAAAAGCCGAGCCATTGGAAAAGCTTATTGTGAAAAAGGAAGATTTTATTGTCGATCAAGCTATGAAAGTGGTTGTCTTGAAGTAATTTTATTTTTTGAGATTTGATTCATATTTATGTCATCATCCGCTTCCCATGCACTGCGGCTTCCACCTCAGGATCTTGACGCAGAGAAGTCTGTATTGGGGGCAATACTCGTAGACGCATCAGCAATAAGCCTTATCGCCGAGTTTCTCCGCATTGAGCATTTTTATATGCGAAATCACCAGCTTATTTATGCTGCGATGTTGGAATTGTTTGAACAACAGCAACCAATAGATGTTGTCACCCTTAAAAATCAACTCCAGAAAAACGGATCAATAAAAGATGCAGGCGGCGCGCCTTATCTTGCAGATTTGATTAATTCAGTCCCGACTTCGGCAAATATCGAAAACTATGCTCACATAGTTAAGGATCAATCGACAAAACGAAGGCTCATTGAACTCGCTTCGCGAACCGCAGATCAGGCGTTTAATGAAACAGGGGATATCAAACAGATGCTCGATGAGGTTGAGTCTGATATTTTTGCGATTGCGCAGCAACAATCACACCGCGACTTCATAGAACTTAAGGAAATTGTCGCAAACAGTTTTGAGCGGCTTGAGGATTTCATGAAAAATGGGGCAGGAATGCGTGGCGTCCCAACGGGCTTTTTGGACCTAGACAACAAACTTGCCGGCATGCAGGCATCCAATCTTCTTATTCTTGCTGCGCGTCCTGGTATTGGAAAGACGACGTTTGCTCTCAATATCGCATCAAACGTTGCGCTGAAAGCAAAAAAAGGAGTTGGATTTTTCTCTCTTGAAATGAGTAAGGAAGAGCTTGTTGATCGTCTACTCGTTGGACAGGCTGATATCGATGCATGGCGCCTTAAAACGGGTAAGCTGTCAGATGACGATTATCGACGTCTTACGCAGGCAATGGGAGAGCTATCTGAAGCACCCATCTATATCGACGATACCCCTGGAGTTTCCATCCTTGAGATGCGATCAAAAGCACGTAAACTAAAAGCAGAAAAAGACATTCAGCTTATTATTGTCGATTATCTCCAACTTGCCGACCCGGGCAAACGATTCGAGTCGCGTGTTCAGGAGGTTTCATTTGTATCTCAAGGATTGAAAAATCTAGCTCGTGAACTCAAAATTCCCGTCATTGCGCTTTCTCAGCTTTCGCGTGCAGTGGAGCAGAGAGGTACAAAAAAACCTCAACTAGCTGACCTTCGTGAATCTGGTGCAATTGAACAGGATGCAGACGTTGTCATGTTCCTATACTATGAAGATGAAAGTGAAGATCTTTTGAATGCAAGCAAGCGTATGGTGAAGCTCTATATGGCAAAACACAGAAACGGTTCAACTGGTGAAATAGACCTTATGTTCCGAGGCGACCGCGTCAAATTCTACTCAATCGACAAAACTGCGATGACTGTTTAAACCTCTTTTATATTTCTTACGGAACAATTTGCATTTGGAGTGCTGATGTTGGTGTAGCGGACGGCTTTGGGATTTCAAAATGTGCCCAATTTTGTCCCGATTCCAATGTGGCTGGACTTGATATCGGAGTAGGGTTAACGTCTGTTCCGCCGCTAATTATTGAATTTATTGCTGCTGTACACATACAGGTAGCAAGGCCAAGTACCCCGATTGCCATAATAGCACGAGGAATCCATACTTTTCGTATCACTTCAATAGGGTTGATTGTTGTGTGTACATTACCGATAGGACCGACAAACACTCTATCGCCACCATCTCCATCTACATCAACAGCATCTGAATTGTCCGGTGAGGAAATATAGTTTATAGTTTTTTGCGTGGTAAAAACGCGTTCCCAAAAACCGCCTTCTTTCATATCCTATATTATAGGATATTTATATGAAAAAATCAAGTATAAAATAGGCTCAAAATATATAAAAAAACATAAAAATATTAATTCTATAGGGTATATATTTGGTCAGATGATATTATTCCGAATCTATTGTTATAATATAGGTATTATTACCAATTTATTTTATAAATATGGCACGTGTTGTTGTAAAAACTGCTAAAGGACCGTTTGAGTTAAAGGTGGGTGATAAGACTGTCCATATCTGTATGTGTGGGCTTTCTAAAAATCAACCCTTCTGTGATGGATCACATAAAGCGACTCTCGATGAAAAAGATGATGAACTATATCAATATGATGAGAAAGGAAAGAGAATTGAAGGCTGTGAAGATGAGAAAGAAGAGGGTGGATGTTGTGGGGGAGGGTGTTGCGGAGGAAAAGATGAAAAGCATAAGCACTAAACTCCAAATTCTAGATTTTAAAACATATGCTTCGCAAAAAATATATCATCTTTGACTTCGATGGAACGCTTGCTGACACTATTCCTGTAATGTTTACGATTATCCAGGAGCTTGCACGGAAAGTTGGATATGAAAGGCAAATCACCCAAGCCGATTGGGAATGGGTTCGAGAACACGGATTAATAGAAATTCCCCATAAGTTTGGAATTCCACTAGTAAAGATCCCATTCCTCCTTCTCGAGGGAAGATCGATGCTTAAAAAACAGATGTTTTCTATTCCACCTTGTAAGGGGATATTGGAAATGCTCACACAGTTAAAAAAGAAGGGATTTGTTCTGGCTGTGTTATCCTCAAACAGAAGGGATTCGATACAAGAGTTCGTAGTGAAAAATAATCTATCCGACCTATTTGACTTTGTCCATAGTGAGCTCAATATATTTGGGAAGGATAAGGCGCTCCAATCGCTTATGCATCAGCATAAAATGGCGATAGATGAGTCGATATACGTAGGTGATGAAATACGGGATTTTGAGGCGTGTAACAAAATAAAACTAGACTGTGTCTCTGTGACATGGGGGCTCAACTCTGCTGATGCTTTAAAAAAGGCAGGTGCAGTACATATTATCAATCACCCAAAAGAGTTAGCAGAATTACTTTCATGAAATTCGTCGATATACCCGATCTTATACGACTCCCATATTTTTCATTAAATAGTGAAAAAAAGATTGTCTTAAAGCCTCAATATAGGAACTATATTATTATCGATGCTCACACTCATTTAGGGTGGACTTATCTTCTAGCGAGAAAAATAAATCTCCTCGCATCTCACGCGAACACCCACTATTTTTTCCCTGAAAGGGGAAATCAATTTGATATATCACACTATAATGCGGTAGATTTTGAAGCTAATAATGCGAAGAAAGCACGTTTGGAAACGATACGTGGTGCTTTTAATTCTCATGGCTATAGTAAGACACACACCATTCCAAACATACTAGAAGAAATGGATAGGATGGGAATTAATAGCTCTTTTGTACTCGCAATCGACTTTCTGGCGCTGTCTACAAATAGTGAACAAATATTGAATTCTATTGCGTCACACGAGGAAGGAAAAAAGCGTCTTGTTTCGTTCATTTCTCTCCATCCCCTCATGAAGGATAAAGAACAAAGGCTGAAAGATTTTGTCAGGTTGGGGGCAAAGGGAATCAAGTTGCATCCCCAAATTCAGCTGTTCAAACCGACACATAAGGGAGCATACGAAATTTATGAATTGGCAAAAGCGTACCAGTTGCCCATCATATTTCATACTGGGCTCAGCCCCATTTCACCCAAATGGCAAAAGCGTTTCGTCGAACCGTTCTATTTCAAAAAGGTGTGTTCTGATTTTCCGGAAAATATATTTATTCTTGGTCACTCAGGAGGCGCATTTGACCATATTGAGGCTATGCAACTTTCGAAGCGCTATAAACACGTCTATTTGGAGCTAAGTGGGCAACCTCCTCAAGTCATTCAAGAAATGATTAATAAAAACGGATATGAAAAAATGCTTTTTGGTTCCGATTGGCCCTATTATCCTTCAGTGCTTCCTCTCGCAAAAGTACTTCTTGCTACCGAAGGTATGAAAGAAGGGGTCAGGGAAGCTCTGCTTGGGAAGAATGCACAAAGATTGCTAAAAATCTAACCCGTGTAGGAAAACACTTTATGAATCCCTGTCTGGAGCGACTCTTTATGTCCTGGAAGGCACTTTACCTGGTAAAAATATGAAACAAGATTGAAATTCTTAATTTGCTTGGAAATATTTAAAACTGTTTTCTCGATGAACCAAGGGGAGATATAAATATAGAAAGTGACCAGTGGAGAGCGATTGGCGATTAGTTGAGAGTATTGCAGCGTAAACATATCCTTATTTAAGACATGAATATTCTTTCGGTTTGCATGGAAGAGACGTCTCATATGAAGGACAAGGAGGAGAACAGGATTTATTTCAACTGCATAGAACTGGGTATTACATTTCTTTATCAAAGCTTGTTGTGCAGCCTCAAATATAACAATTCCATCTCCTGCTCCCAGATCAATAACAGTTTGATGATCTCGTATCTGAAGCGCCTTCAGAATGAGGGGCATATCCTTTGCGTTTGAAGGGAAATAGGGCACCGGAGAAAATTGAGGGAATGAAAATATGATTATAACAATGAATATAAGAATAATGATTATTCCAGCAAAGATCATTTTTTTGTATTGAGCAAACTTCTAGTTTGGAGGGGTAGAAGCGTCTTGCAGAAAGTCTGCATGACCAACTGGGGAGCCAACGGTGTACTTGAGATGTGTTTTCGGGCTGCCTGGATAGGAACAAATATATGCGATGCGGGCATTTCCTCAGGAAACAAATCGAATCCAGCCAGACCCCCTTGCTCGGTAAGGTTGCCACTCAGTCGCGAAATAACATCCCCTGCATCATCTTCAAGACAGAGAGAAAAATATGGTGAAATGCGTGTCTTATCAGCCCTTTCAAGTGTTTCGATCATATAATCAAAATGGCCACGACCTTGACCGATTTGTTCTGCCATCGCAGAACGTGCATCGGCTTTGCTTGCGCCTGCAAGCTCTGGTCTATTTTTATAGTATGAATACTCAACCGGAAAAAGCTTCATGATAAGCTTGTTTCCTTTCTCCATATCTCGAACTGAAAATTCAACTTCGGCGGGAATGCCAAAATCATAGCTTTCAATTGGAACTATTTCTCTTGCATGTTTGGACTGTATATTCGGCAAGTGTTGATACGCGTGTTTTTCGAATTTAAAACGTTGGATATATTTTTTTTGCTCACGGATATCGTCAGGCAAATACGTGAGACGAGAAAAAAATGTGACTAGTTGAGAAAGACGGGACAACTCATCCTTTCTTCCTGACATCGTCGAGAAGGCATCCTGCTCCAAATGAAGTAGCTTGTCATGGAGCGACACAATAAACTGCCCAATAAGACTATGTTGATGTTTATCTTTAAGCTGGAATATGCCCATTTTATCGGCGGTAGCCTCCAAATCGAACATCTCAGGACCTGCCATTGTTCTCAATTGTCCAAGAATGTCAACTCCAGGTCTGAATTTTTGCGCAAAATTGCGTGATACCTCTGTATGCCCCATGTATCATTCTACCAATATATTTAAATTATTTTTGCACAATGCTATACTCTACTCAGTATGAAAAAAATACTTTCTCTATTTTTAATTTCATTCGTATCATTTTTTGTCGTAGCTCCAGTGCACGCTGAAATCATTCGTAGTTATGACACCCAAATCACCGTTCAAAAAGAGGGGACGATTGAAGTAAAAGAAAAAATAGTATATGACTTTGAATATCTCTATAAACATGGAATATATCGTGAAGTCCCTTTTCTCAAGAAGAATGCCGATGGAAAACAGTACAAAATGGAAATTCAGATAGGAAGTGTTGTCGATGAAAATGGTACTCCATACACATACTCAACAAGTGTGGTAAACCAACTCGTCAACATAAAGATAGGGGATGCGAACAGGACGATAACAGGGGTTCATACGTACATAATAGCCTATACCGTCTCAGGAGCCTTGACCTATTTTTCCGACCATGACGAACTCTACTGGAACATTACCGGAGATAAATGGGTCGTGCCGATTGAAAATACAAGTGCCACTGTCCGCCTTCCATCCGACATAGCGATAGGGGACGTAAAATCGACTTGCTATACCGGAGTTGTGGGAAGTGCACTCACCAATTGTAAGTCGATTTCCGAACAGGAGAGTACAACTATCACTGCGGAACGACTCGGAGTTGGGGAAGGGCTAACTGCCGTCATAGGGTTTCCCAAAGGTCATGTTTCCGAGCTGAAACCTGTCCTCTACACTGCATTTGAAGACACCTGGTATGGAAAACTACTATTGGGATTATTATTTGCCTTATTGGGGGTGGTTGCCTTTATCTGGTACGTCGCTTTGCCTATTTATATCCCCCTCAAATGGTATATGACGGGTCGGGACCCTCGATCAGAGAGTGCCCGCGTCTGGTATGATCCTCCACAGACGAAGAATGGCCGTAAACTCACTCCCGCTGAGACGGGCTCTTTAATTGATGAAACAGTTGATATGAAGGATATTTTTGGATCACTTATTCAGCTAGCACAAAAAGGACATTTCCAAATAGTGGAAGATAAAAAAGGGGAATTTACTTTCGTTCGGAAAAGTGATTGGGATGTCGATGGCACATTGATGGAATTCGAAAAAAAATTGATGGACGGGCTTTTCAAAGGAAACGAAGAGTGTAAATTGAAGGGAAGGGATTTAAGCGATGAGATGCAAAAAGTCTCAGATAGCATATATAGGCAAGTTGTAAAGGATGGGTTTTTCAAGACAAATCCCCAAGATACGCGAAATAAATATTACGCCCTTGGTGGCGTGGCATTATTCACGGGGAACATCGGTTTAGCTATAGTTTCCTTTATTTTCGCGAAATTCATGCCTGCAAAAACGGATGATGGTGCCCAACAGGCAAGCGTTGGGAAATCGCTCAAAACATTCCTCACGTCACAGGAAAGACAACTGGAATTCCAGGCAAAAAACCAGATGATGTTTGAAAAACTACTTCCGTTTGCCGTCGCATTCGGGGTAGAACGGATTTGGGCTAACCGGTTCAAGGATATTTCACTTGTCCAGCCTTCTTGGTATGTTGGGCAAAATAATAGCACGTTCAACGCAGTCTACTTTTCAAGTAGACTTCATCATTCTGTCTCGACGTTCAGCTATAGTGCGACCCCAACACGGTCAAGCACTGGTCATTCATCGGGATTCAGCGGTGGATTTTCAGGTGGGGGAGGTGGAGGGGGAGGTGGAGGGAGTTGGTGAAAAACACTCAACTGTATATTGCAGGCTACATCTTTCAGCTTGTATTTCATGATACAGAATATCGTCAGGCGCAAAAATTATTTTTTCTGCAATTATTCAAATCATATAAAGGATTTATTCTTCCTGTTACGAATAAAAAGATAGATTTTACCATTCATTTTACACAAAGCAATCAATCAGAAGTTCTCAAATTTAAAGATAAGAATTATATTGAATACTACAAACTAACAGGAAAAAGAAATTCCATATTTGCTTTTTACAGCATCAGTCTTGAACAGTTTTCCCAACTTATTCGTTATATACTCTTCCATCTGCTCAACACATCAGGATTCTTTATGCATGGCGCCGTTTCTATTAAAGATGATGGTGCTTATTTATTCATGGGTGCGTCCGGTCAAGGAAAATCAACATGTATTCGTTTGCTGCGAAAGAGGTATACTCCTTTTGCTGATGACTCATTTATTATTAGGAAAATGCACGGTCATCATTATTGTTTCCAAACACCTTTTTTGGATAAATAGACTTGGATTAAAAAGGATCTCCACGGATTTCCTATTACGAAGATATTCATATTGGAACAAGCTCTTGACACCAACTGCGAATCAATGGATAGCGTTGCCGCAAAAGAGATCATTTTAAGCGAGTTGATTACAAACAAGACAAATGTGTCAACGAGTGTAGAGGCTTTAATGAAGTTTTTGAAGAGTAAATTGCGAATATATAAACTGAGATTCTCACTGAAGGGACAAGGCCTAATGAAAGAATTATGGGCAGCCTGAAGTGCTGCAACATTGACGGCTTGCTGGGTTTGTACAACTACAACAACCCTCACTATCACAGCTGACACACATAGAAAGGAGTGGCGAAGTGAAGGAATCAAAAATGCCAAATGAGTCTGAGGAGCGCATATAGACCATGTCTTTTATTTTGCATGTTATCTGCGGTTTACAGTACTGTCTTTTAGTCATGTGTTTTTATTGAAGTATAATTTCCACATAATTTATGAGATTTTTTGTCTCATCCACGGTCATTGAGTCTTTAATCACTTCTTCAAACTCCTGCACTTGTACAAAATCACCTTTTTTTAACTTATTCAATGATATTTGAATTAAAGATTTATTTTCATTTTTAAATAGGGTAAATTTTGTTGCATTCCAGTCAACAAACGATTGCAGTATTTTTCCATCTTTGTCTTTTATTGTCAAATTGACCATATTTGCATCTGAAAAGCTTATTTCTTTAATCGAACCAATATATCTCAAAACAGATAGGAGCCTTTTTTTATCTGTAACAGGACTTTGGATATATATCTTAACATCGTTGAGGAATAAGTTCTGCAAATTTTTCTTTTTCAAAAGAGGGTCTAAAATGGGAGTAATTTTTGCTTTTGACTGAGAGTTTGACTGGTTGGGTTTAAGGTTCTGAACGACGTATAAGATATATAGTTCTGAGCCAGTAATCGCAAGAAGAATAACGATCAAAACAAAAATAATACCTGCCTTTTTCGATGTAATATTAGACTCCATTTCATGTAATTATGAATGAAACAAGATAAAATCGCAAGCATATATTTTAAACTTATAAATAATAATTCGAAGATAAAGAGAATTAAGACAGTTCGGCACGAGTATATTTGGTATAATTCTTCCATCGTATTTTAGGTTTGGCGCGATGTTGGAATGGCAGACAAGTTAGTCTCAAAAACTAATGAGGGTAACCTCGTGAGGGTCCGACTCCCTCTCGCGCCACTTATTTATGAAACCACTTTTTATAGGCGTTGCGGGTGGCACCGGCTCCGGAAAGACGACCGTTTCAGCCAAAATAGCTTCATATTTTCCTGATTCCTGCGTTATCATTGCCCATGACAGCTATTACAGGGATCAGTCACATTTGCGCATGTCGGAGCGAAAAAAGACTAATTATGATCATCCGGACTCCCTAGAGACAACTCTTCTCATACAACAGTTGGAACTATTGCGGAAGGGAAAAAGTGTAGAAGTTCCCGAATATGACTTTACCCGACATACACGAGCAAAGACAACGCAGATAATTTCCACAAAACCAATTATTCTTATTGAAGGGATACTTTTGTTCGAAAATGTACGATTACGAAATATGATGGATATAAAACTTTTCATAGATACCGATGCCGATGTAAGGTTGGGGAGAAGGATAACCCGCGACATAAAGGAACGAGGAAGGACCTTGGATTTTTCTCTCAATCAATATCTCACGATGTCTCGTCCCATGCATCAGGCGTTTGTTGAGCCGACAAAAAAATATGCTGATATCATCCTCCCCCATGGGGGAGAAAATATTCTCGGCATAGAGCTTGTGGTAAGCGCAATCCGCCACTCTCTCATAAACTCGGTTTGACAAAATTGAATCAATATGGTTTAATTTCTTTTTAATGAGGACACGACATATCATTAAAAATTTCTAAGGAATTCCACCCCGCACAGGCGGGGTTTTTTTTCGCCTATAAATATTAAGTATGTATAAAAATAAATTCTTCAGCAAGGATATTTTAAGTGCAAATCAATTTAATAGGCAGGACATTGAGCATATATTTCGAGTTGCCACAGAGATGGAAAAAATAGTTAACTCTGATGGTCACGTAGACATATTGAAAGGGAAGATGATGACTGCTCTCTTTTATGAGCCTTCAAGTAGAACGTATAGCTCGTTTGTAACAGCAATTCAGCGCTTAGGGGGAGGATTTGTACCGATTCATGGAATTTCAAATTCTTCAGTATCAAAAGGTGAAACACTTGCGGACACCATCAGAACATTTTCAAAACATGCAGATATTATTGTTATGAGACATCCTGAAAAGGGAGCTGCAAAAATCGCTGCTCACTTTAGCGATAAGCCGATAATCAATGCTGGAGATGGCATCGGAGAGCATCCTTCTCAGGCGCTTCTTGACATATTTAGCATTTTTAAACGACATAAGGAAATTGAAGGGCTCAATGTGACGATGATAGGAGATATTCGAAATGGCCGGACAGTCCATTCGTTATCGGTCTTGTTATCTCGATTTGCCCCAATAACTATACAATTTGTTGCGCCTAAGGAGTTACAGCCTTCCGAAGAACTAATAAAATGGCTTAAATCTCAAGGTGTGACAGTCGCTATACATGAGGAGTTGTCTGGAATCTTGAAAACTACAGATGTACTTTATGTAACCAGGGTTCAAAAAGAACGGTTTTTGGATTTAAATCTCTATGAAAAACTGAAACATAAGTACATAATTACTCCTCGCGAGCTCTCTCAAATGAAAAAAACGGCGATAATACTTCACCCCTTACCGCGCGTTGGTGAAATAACACCTGAAGTAGACAAGGATCCGCGAGCAATTTACATGAAGGAACAGATGCAGAACGGTATATTCATCAGAATGACTCTTCTTGCCTTAGTTCTTAGAAAGGAAGATATTACCAACTATTTCACAGATGATTTATTTGTGACTCTTAACAAGAAAGCGGTCCATACAGATCCAATCCATACATACAAATTATTTAAGAAAACTCTACAAAAAAAGAATAATTACTTTATCGCAAAGTCCCTTGGCCCAGAAACATTCCATATTGCCACAGCACAGATGCGTATGTCAGAGCTAAAGAATATGTATCTTAATATGCTTTTTCCATACATGATGTCAGAAGAAAAAAGCGCTCTTCTAGTGAGTGAGCAGAATCTGAAGCTGAAGCATGGCGAACTCGGAAGAACCTCATCGCATATTTATCTTAACCACAGAATACCCCTTTTTAATGATTTGTGGGATAAAAAACTATTAGTTCGATTACTTGAACAGCTTATCCATGAGAAAATTCTTCAAAGAGGATCTCAATATGGTATTGTAGCAATATCATCTTCTTCGAGTCCAGAGCTTTCAGCCGCATTACATGAAGGATCGCCTTATTCCACATCAAGAGCGGTGATACTGCCTAGCAATATATCTAAAAGTGAAAAAGGCACACACGCTCCAATATATGGAAAGATAGAGTCGGACAGGCCATGGATATTCATAGATGATGTGTTTACGTCGGGCACAACACTAAAAAGCAATGTCCATCAATTTAAAAGAAATCTGCCAAAAACTGCCGAGGTCCAGGTTCATGGAGCCATACTTATCGACAGGAATCCTCACATTTCGAAAGAATTTTCTACACAAAATGGTATACAAGTTCACTCGTTGATGACGCTCGATGACGTATTAATCCATCATTGGAAACATTTTTCACCATTACAAAAGAAACTTATTAAAAGTGAGAGACATTTATAATCAGTATGCAAGCTAAGCTTATTTTTAATGATGGCACAGCGATTGAGGGAACAAGTTTTGGATTCGAAAAAAGTATCGCTGGTGAAATTGCCTTTTCAACAAGCATGATGGGGTATCCTGAGAGCCTAACAGACCCTTCTTATCGAGGGCAAATACTCACCCTTTCGTATCCACTTATCGGCAATTATGGAGTGCCGAAAAAGGAGTTGTGGGAGTCGGGACGCATCCATGTTAGCGGACTGATTGTTTCTCATTACAACTCTCACCCTTCCCATTTTCAAAGCAAGATGTCGCTTTCAGAGTGGCTTATTGCGGAGCACATTCCAGCACTTGAGATACCGGATACACGTTTTATAGTAAAAAAAATAAGGGATGAGGGCGCTGCTTTAGTCAAGATTGAGTTTGAAAAAAAAATCGATTTTGTTGACCCAAACAAAAGCAATTTGGTCGCCGAAGTTTCTACGAAAAAAGTTGAGATAATCGGGAAGGGAAAACATAAGATAATCCTCGTTGATTGTGGAGTCAAGCAAAATATCATTCGGGAGCTTTTAAAAAGAGATACTACGATTACTCGTGTCCCCTGGGATTATGACTTTATCGAGGAAGGAGTTACATACGATGGAGTCCTCGTTTCCAATGGGCCCGGAGACCCCAAAATGGTGCAAAAGACAATCGAAATAGTGAAGAAAGCATTGAAAGTGGGAAAACCTTTATTCGGTATCTGTTTAGGAAATCAGATATTGGCTCTGGCAAGCGGGGGAGATACATATAAACTCTCTTTCGGACATCGAGGTCAAAATCAACCGTGTGAACTGCTAGGAAGCGATAAATGCTATATCACAACACAGAATCATGGATTCGCCATAGGCAAGATTCCATCAGGGTTCAAACCTTGGTTTATGAATAGTAACGATAAAACAAATGAAGGAATTATCCATAAATCCCTTCCATTCATGTCGGTTCAGTTCCATCCGGAATCAGCACCAGGTCCCTTTGACACGCAGTGGTTATTTGACACGTTTATACAGGCAATATGAAAAAAATACTCATTTTAGGATCAGGAGCTTTAAAAATAGGTGAAGCCGGCGAATTTGATTATTCCGGTTCACAAGCGATTAAGGCATTCAAAGAGTATGGATACACAACAATCCTCATCAACCCAAATATCGCAACAATTCAAACTTCGGAAAAATTCGCCGATGAAGTATATTTTTTACCGATAACACCGTATTTCGTTGAACAGGTAATAAAAAAAGAAAAACCTGACGGCATAGTCCTTTCATTTGGAGGGCAGACGGCACTCAACTGTGGTATTGAACTTCATAAGAAACACATCTTAAAAAAATATAATGTAGAGATTCTTGGAACGTCAGTTGAAGCGATAATTCTTTCAGAAGATAGGGAAAAATTCGCTCGTCATTTAAATAAAATAGGGCAGTCTGTTGCTCCAAGCAAAACAGCAATAACAGTTGATGAAGCACTTCTAGTCGGGCGTGAAATTGGGTATCCCGTCATGGTTCGAGCAGCCTTTACGCTTGGTGGTCAGAAATCAGGTATTGCACGCAATGATGAAGAATTGAGGAAACGCGCCCAAGATGCACTCGTTTTCGCCCCGCAAATTCTTGTTGAAAAGTATCTGTATCACTTTAAGGAGGTGGAGTACGAAATAGTCCGCGACAAAAGTGACAACTGTATTGCCGTCTGTAATATGGAAAATTTCGATCCGATGGGCATCCATACAGGGGAGTCAATTGTTGTTGCACCAAGCCAGACCCTGACGAATACTGAATACCACACATTACGGACTGCAGCGATAACTATTGCGCGCAGTCTCAACATTATTGGTGAATGCAATGTCCAATTCGCCCTCAATCCGCATCCACATGGGGATGTTGTCGAATATTACGTTATTGAGCTGAATGCTCGATTATCCCGTTCGTCAGCACTAGCATCGAAAGCTGTTGGATATCCACTTGCATATCTTGCGGCACAGCTTATTCTCGGAAAAAACCTCAATGAAGTGAAAAATCAGGTCACGCAAGTCACGCAATCTTGCTTTGAGCCGGCGCTTGATTATATCGTCGTAAAAATTCCCCGCTGGGACTTGGAAAAATTCAAGGGTGCCGAAGAGAGGATAGGAAGCAGTATGAAGTCGGTCGGAGAGGTGATGGGAATTGGGAGGACATTTGAGGAAGCGTTGCAGAAAGCCATACGGATGCTTGATAGCGGGGCAGATGGTTTGACTGAATCGAGATATAATGATATTTCTCTCAAAGATGCGCTCCATTGCATCCAATATCCGACACCAAAGCGCATATTTGCCCTTCCTGAAGCGATACGAAATGGAACTTCCGTCGAGAAAATACACTCCTTATCCGGAATTGATTCGTGGTTTCTCTATGGCATCAAGACAATAGTTGATGCAGAGGAACAATTAAAGAAAACCAAAAAAATAAACAGAATTAATCTGCTCGAGTTGAAAAGATTGGGATTCAGCGATAGCGTCATCGGAAAAAGGATTGGGAAAAAAGAGCTTCAGATACGTGATTTGAGAAAAAAATGGGAAATCATTCCCTCAATTTTCCAAATAGACACACTTGCAGGCGAAGTCCCAGCTCAAACAAACTATCTCTATATGACATATGGAGGGTCACATAACGATGTAAAGCCGCTGGGCAGTGACGGGGTACTTGTTTTGGGTTCGGGGCCTTACCATATCGGTTCATCCGTAGAATTTGATTGGACCTGTGTGACAACGGCAAAAAATATCAATAAACAAGGAAAAAAATCAATAATAGTAAACTGTAATCCCGAGACAGTTTCCACTGATTACGATATGTCGGATAGACTCTATTTTGAAGAGCTGACATTCGAACGGGTTGCCGATATTTATGATTTTGAGAAATCTCAAGGTATCGTTCTTTCGGTGGGAGGACAAGCCCCGAACTCAATTTCCCAAAAGATATTCACATATAATGTCCCGGTCCTGGGGACGTCCCCAATTGATATCGATAAAGCCGAAAATAGGAATGTTTTTTCGCACATCCTTGACACGCTTAGTATCAAGCAACCAGCGTGGAATTCATTCACGAATTTTACTGCACTTCTTACATTCGTACAGAAAGTCGGATATCCTGTCTTAGTACGTCCATCATATGTCCTTTCCGGAAGCGCAATGGCCCTCTGCAATAACGAAAAGGAATTGAAACAGTTTGTCACAAAAGCTTCACTCTTGAACAAGGATTACCCCATTACTGTTTCACAATTCATTTCCGAAGCAAAGGAAATTGAGTTTGATGGAGTCGCCCAAAAAGGGGAGCTGATGGTCTACGCAATAAGCGAACATATTGAGCATGCGGGGGTGCATTCAGGAGATGCGACTGTCATGTATCCAGCACAGCAAGTATATCTTCAGACGGAAAAAACCATGCATAAAATCGCAATTCAACTCATTAAGACATTAAATGTAACCGGGCCATTTAACATACAGTTTCTCGCAAAAGAAAACGATGTTTTCGTCATCGAGATGAATGTCCGCGCATCTCGCACATTCCCATTCATATCGAAAGCGAGCGGTGTGAATTTTGCAGAACTATTGGCGGAAAGTCTATTCGGTTGTGCCCAAAAGAAAGAGATACCGCAGCCTGATTATGTCGTTGTCAAGGCTCCTCAATTCTCGTTTGCGCGACTTGAGGGAGTAGACCCCGTACTTCGTGTGGAAATGGCTTCAACCGGCGAGGTGGCCTGCTTTGGAGATATTGCAGAAGAAGCATATTTGAAAGCGATATACTCGACCGGCGTTTCGATTAGGGAAAAAACAGCCCTGATAAGCATTGGGGGAGATGCAAATAAAGAACGGCTTCTTAATCCCATTTGGCGATTGAATAATATGGGGTTCAAACTCTATGCGACTCAAAATACGCACCTTTTTCTGAAGAAGAAGGGAATATTATCGACGGTTCTGCAAAAAGTGTATGAAAACAAGAAAGATAATGTTGTTGATATCATAGAGCAAAAAAAGGTTTCCCTTGTCATAAATGTCAGTGAAAAATATGAAGAGTCACCACAGGTTTATGAGAAATTAGTCAGTGATGGATATTTGATAAGAAGGGCGGCAATCGATAATAATATCCCACTATTCACAGACATGAGAACGACACGTTATTTCATCCGTGCGATTGAGAAATATGCCCTTAAGGACTTGCAAATTAAAAGTTGGAAAGAATACATATGAGCACCATTATTAAGATTCTAAAAAAAGTCGGAGCTATCATAACAGAAGATCATCTAGTCCTCGTATCGGGGAGACATAGTTCTTCATACATCAACCCAGATAAAATACTTCCTCACACAGAAATAAATTCTCAATTGGGGGAATTATTTGCTCAGAAGTTCAAAAACACAGATATAGATGTTGTCATTGGTCCCGCATATGGTGGTATTATTTTTTCCCAATGGGTAGCATATCATCTTTCTATACTGAAGAAGAAAGAAATCATCGGCATATTCACCGAAAAAACTCCAGAACGGCATCAGATTTTTGAAAGAGGATTTGATAAATTAGTTGAAGGCAAGAGAGTATTGGTCGTTGAAGATATCACGGCAACAGGCTCTTCTGTACAAAAAGTCATAAAGGCAGTACAGAAGGTTGGCGGCATTGTTGAAGCAGTCGGGGTTCTGGTTAACCGTGATCCACTCCTCGTGAATTCTAAAACGATTGGTGTACCATTTTTTGCCTTGGCTGAGTTTAAAATTGAGTCATATGATCCAAAAGAATGTCCACTTTGCAAGAAAAAAATCCCCATTAATCCGAATATCGGACATGGAAAGCACTATTTAGAACAGTTGCATAAACAGCCATGAATATAATACAGAAATTAAACAACAGAATCGATGAGGTGAGCTCACTTCTCTGTATTGGTCTTGATAGTGAACTTAAGAAGATTCCTGTTTATTTGCATGCTGAGCAATATCCTCAATATATATTCAATAAAGCCATTATTGATGCCACACATACACTTGTCTGTGCCTATAAGCCCAACATTGCGTTCTATGAAGAGCGTGGCGAGAAGGGTATGAAGGAGCTCAAGATGACAATGGACTATTTGCGGACAAAATATCCGGAAATCATCACGATTTGCGATGCAAAACGGGCAGATATCGGCAATACGAACAAAGGATACGTGGCACACATTTTCGATTATTTAGGATTCGATGCGGTCACGCTACATCCTTATTTGGGAAAAGAAGCGCTTCAACCTTTTTTGGACAGGAAGGATAAGGCAAGTATCATCTTGTGCAAAACATCAAATCCAGGTAGTGGGGAGTTCCAAAATCTTGTGGTGGGGAAACAAATGATGTATGAACAGGTCGCAATGCACGTTTCAAAAGAATGGAACAGAAATGATAATTGTATGCTTGTTGTCGGAGCAACCTATCCAGAAGAAATGAAAAAAATACGATCAATCGTTGGGACGATGCCATTTCTGGTTCCCGGCATTGGAGCACAAGGGGGAGATATCCAAAAAACAGTCTCGGCAGGGATGGATAAAGATACCCGAGGCATGATAATCAACTCGGCCCGCAGCATTATTTTTGCTTCAGCCGGAACTGATTTCGCAAAACGTGCAAAAGAAGAGGCTACCAATCTGAGAACCACTATTAATAAATTCAGATTCGTTAAATAAAGACTATGATGAAAGAAAAACCGACGTCACGGGAGTACCGTGGGGAGCGAATAATCAAACTTCTCCAAAGCCCAAGAAATCTGGAGGGAGCGATTCGATTTAAGAATGTCCATACGGAAGTTACACTTACCGATGAGGACAGTAATGTCGTTGATTGGGAGTCTTTTGTGACGTTTCCCCATGAACTCAGTTCTTCGTTCCCAGGGAGTGTCATCAAACCAGATGTTTTCCTTAAACAGCTCGGTGAAGATAGTGGATATATTAAATCGCTCATTAATGGAGATAAAGATACTGGTCCATCATTCGAACATAGAGATTCTTCCGGGAATTTCGGTCTGACGGTCCTACATGGATCAACCAGCGAATACGCACTAAATCTCATGAGGCTTGCAAGCCAGGGGTTTTCAGACGACTCCGTTCGAGCACAATATCAACAAGCGATAATAGATGGTATTTCGCCTGCAGTCCAAGGTGGGACATCTCCAAAATACGGACTCAGAATTCACGATGACTGCTTAGCTTCAGGTGATTCCATATTGAGCTACTTAGAATTACAGATGCGTCAAGGAAATGAGGATATATTGAAAAAGGGTGTGGAAGTTTTTATTGATGGCCCTACAACGGCACAAGGGGTTTTATTGCTTCGAGCATATGCACGAAAGCACAAAATTCCTCTTCATATTACTTCTGGCTACATGGCCTATGGTCTCAGCGAAGGTAAACAGATTTCTCCCAATGGACCCCGTCAGCATGCAAACTACATAACGATGCCGGATGAGGTGACTCAAATGTTGCCGGAGGACAAGCAGCAGTTGGTGAGAAGCTTAGCAGCTCCAGATGGGAATATCTATGTCGTTGGGGATATGGGAGACGCAGAAAAAGGCATAAGTCAATCGACTATCGAACGAATTCGGGCAGAGGTAAAGAACCTTGATTATTGTGCCATAAATGATATTCGGAAAGATTCACATGGGAATCACCCCATGCGCAATACATTAGAGCGGATGGATGGACCAATTGATAAAGATATTCCGAACGATGTTTATTTTGCCCGCGGAGGATATCTTCCCTACGCACTTGATAATCTCTATAGCATGTTCTTCAATCAATCCAAAAAGACAATACTGAGGGTAAGCAGGAAATGGACGAAAGAATATGGATATGGGGCAACGTTCAGGAAAGCATCGGACTGACGAGCGCGAGCACTTTCTTGAATATCTCTTCCCTTGAAAGCAATTTGTCGGATTCGATACATTCAATTGTTTTCCAATGTCGGTATTTTTTTGCGAGCATGAGATACATCTCTTCCGAAGCCCTCCGATGATTCAGATCTTTCTCAGCGATATCCTGTTTCATCCCTTTCAAATAGGCCTTGTCTGCTCGTGTTTGCGTCAATTCGATTGACTTTTTCCATGGCATATGAAGGTACACGACGAGATTTTCTTTTGGGATTTTGTGCACCTTGTACTCCAATTCATAAACCCATTTGAGGAAATCATTCTGTTCTTTTTCTGTTTTGCATTTTGCTGCTTGGTGCGCCATGCTGGATGTCGCATATCTATTTGCGACGATAATGCCTCCCTGAGCAAGAAATTCATCCATTTCGCGCTTGATGGATGCGCGATCAAGTGCGTAGGCGAGGGAAGCAAGATATGGAGAAATCTCGTCCATACTGCCAAATTCTCCCCTTAAGAATTTTGCGACTGTCTTACCATGAAACGATTTATAGTACTGAGGAAAGTCAACATATTTCACTGAAATTTTTCTCTCTTTTAGATATGTAACAAGTAACTGCGCTTGAGTCGTTTTACCAGACCCATCACCTCCATCGATGACAATAAGTTTTCCTTTCCTTTTCTTTATCTTTTCGACATGTTTAATGAAGTCGTTCAATTTATTCCCGACAGAATCTTCTTCATAATACTCAATGAAGAGATTTTCTGAAGGATTGCCGGCAACCATAGGGGAGATATGGTCTTCAAATTTTGTGTGGACGAGAGCAAGGACAGGTTTTCCGAGAGAAAGTGCATAGACGATTTCTCCTCCCACGCCATGCGATGGTTTGGAAGTCTCGGCAATAACCAGATCACTTTCGGCAATTCGTTTTTGTTGCCGTTCATAAATAGCTTGGGATGTGATTTTTTTATCCTGATCTAACAGGCGAGGAGAAATAATCTGTTCGCCAGAGGTGAGTGAAATAGCATTTTTTTTGATAAGTCGTATGATTTGTGCGTAAAGTGGAGTCAAATCTCCATTTCCTGAGGTTGAAGCGGTGAAATAGATTTTCATTATTCTAAGATATTATACGCACATTTTTTGAAAAACGCTATTCATTTTGCCTCTAAGATTAGATAATGATAGTTTGACCCTCCCCAACTTTTTTCTCAAGAAGAAGCGTGGCTATTTTGTCCTCTATTTCGGTCGTGACGACATGCTCAAGATTGCGGGCTCCAAACCGTGGATTATAATGTTTTTGTATCGCAGCAAGCAGAGTCTCATCCTTGATTGAGAGCTTGATTTGATAGAGGTTATAGATGGTATCCTGAACGGATTGGGACATTTTTTTCGCAATACTCATGATGGCGTCATTTGAAATCGCGTTATATGAAATGACTCCGTCAAATCTATTAAGGAATTCTGGGGAAAAAATATGACTCTGAATAAGATGGTCGATGAGATTTGCGGTAGCAGATTGAGATTCATCAACAACGGTATCCTTAATTGCATCTGACAGTTTATCCAGCACCCCTTGTTGTTTGTAGATAAAATCAGCTCCTGCATTTGAGGTTGCAATAATGATAAGATTTTTACAGTCGACACGCTTTCCGAATCCATCGGTAAAATATCCTTCATCGATGACGGTCAAAAACATATTTATCAAGTCTGGGTGTGCTTTCTCAAGTTCATCCAACAAGAGGACAGCATACGGAAGCTCTCTGATAGCCTTCGAAAGAAGTCCAGGCTGTCCCGACTCTAATGAACCGACAAGCGCTTTGATGTCATCTTTTGACTGATAGAGCGACATATCAAAACGAGTCAGATATGATTCGCTCCCGAAGAATATTGCTGAAAGTGCTTTTGCAGTTTCTGTCTTCCCAACACCTGTTGGACCTAAAAACAGGAAAGTCGCGAGTGGTTTTTTTCGTTTCCCCAAAAGAATAAATGAACGGCGGATTGCGGCTGAAAGCTGAGAGATGGCATCTGATTGAAACACAACCCGCTCTTCTATGAGATGTTCAAGGGAAAGGAGCTTTGATCGCATATCATCGGTCATACGCGTCGGGATATGAGTCTTTTCTGTCAGGACGATATCGACCTGTTCGGGAGGTATCGCTACTTTTTGCTTCGCGGCATTTTTTTGTGCTTGTGCATTGGAATGTACAGCGGTTTGGTCAAGGAGTTCTATCGCTTTTTCCGGGAAGGGTATTGACGTGATATAAAACTCGCTTTTTTCGATGACTGCTTTTCCCGTTTCATAGGGTATCGTAAGGCTATATCTCAGTTCAAATTGGGGTATGATATGGAGAATTGTCGATAACGCCTCATCTTTCGTGATTTCTTTTACATCAATCCGGGTGAATAGGCGGTTCATTTTCTCATTTGCGAATATGAATCTCTGATAGAAGAAAGGAGTGGTTATGCCCACGAATTGGATGGTACTTTGACGGGCATATTTTTCGAATGAACCCGTCAGGTCAATCCGCCCATCCCCACTTGCACAATATTTATCAATGTTCTCAATAAGAAGGATGACCCGTTCTGCCTGCGTCGCTTCATCCATCAATTCCTCGAAAAACTGTTCGCGTTGTTTTAAGTCCGTGAAGGTCGTAAGTATTTTTTCCATGTTGAGCTTAAGGATTCTCTTGTAGGCAAGCTGTTTTCCAGTTTGTCCTTCATAAATAAGTCGGGCAAGTGCGTCTACAACAGTCCGTTTACCCACTCCTTCTTCGCCAACCAATACAATGTTTGCCTCTTCCGATTTACTCAACACTTCCTGCATTTCACCCAGCTCATTCTTGCGTCCAACGATGTGGCGTTGCGTTGATTGATACGTCGAACTCGTGAGATCTTCAACATATAAATCAAGCGTAGGTGTATACCCAACAGCCCAGTCGCGTGCAAGGGGCGGATAAGCGAATAGTGTTTTTTTATCCCACCATTTCTTGGCTGCCTTTTCCTTATTCCATAACTCTTCAAACCAGGATGAGACGATAAGGGTATTTTTCTTTTCAAGGCAGTGGGAAGCCATAAACGCAGATTTACTTTTTTCTTTCATCTCTTCTTCTGTTGGCTGAATGAGGAAAAAAACAGTCTTGAAGGGAAGGAGTAACAGTATGTAGATGAGGGTCGTAATAGGAAGGGTGAGAATATAGGCTGTTTCGAAAAGGATGAAAAACGAAATAAGAGACAGACGCATCGATGCACCGATACAAGAGGACATGATATTCAGGAATAATCTGTTCAGATATTCGGAGAAAGAAAACCCGCGAATTTCCTTTTTCGTGACAATGTGCTTCCACGGATAGAAGAGCGTTTTCAGGAGAGGGACAAACGAAAAGAAATACGGAAAAAACACGATAAGATTGCCGACTATCTCAACATAGTCTTTCAATGCCTGTCGTATATAGGGAAGTGCGTCCTTTTTCATGACTATATTCATTATGTAAGAAAACGGCAAAAGAAGCAAGAAGAAAATGTGCTGATGCGAAGCCAAGTTTGACTTGGTGGTCGCTGAGGGATTTGAACCCCCAACATCTTCGATGTAAACGAAGCGCTCTACCGTTGAGCTACGAGTCCGGAAAACGTTGGGCCCTCCTTCGCTAAAGCTATGGCGGGCAAAGTGGGCGTGGAAAGAATCGAACTTTCGCTCTGTTCTTTATCAGAGAACTGTTTTACCATTAAACTACGCGCCCAAACGTACAAATCCTTCGACGTTGCTCAGGATAAAGGAAATTATAACAAACAATAGTCGAGTTGTCATTTCGACAAAATTGGCCTATCTATATCGTTTCAAGGCCGTGTTGATTATTAATGTAAGCATTTCATTGTAATCAAGTCCCGCTGTCCGTGCAGCGAGAGGGAAATAGGAAGTCATTGACATTTCCGGAGGCATAAGACCTGGTGGTGAGTTTACTTCAAGAACATAAGGTCTATTCTTCAAATCACAGCGTATATCTATTCTACACAGGTCTCTGATTTGAAGGGCCTTCCATGTTGCACGGCATATTCTTTCGATTTTACCTCTTAATGCTTTTTCCATGGGCGGCGGACACATGAGATAGTTGCTATTGTCGATTTCCTCTTCAAATATCCATTTCACTTCAAGGGAATCAATTGGATTTATCCCCTTCGGAAGGAGGGAATGATTGGGAGAAATAAACGGAAGGATTTGTGGTGGATTGCCGACCATGGCGACCGAGAATTCCGGTCCTGCCAAAAAAGGCTCGATGAGGACAGGTTCTTTCCTGAATATCTTATGTATCCAATGTATCTGTTCTCGAAGCTGTTTTTCGGTATGAACAACGCTTTTGTTTGTTATTCCCGCTCCCGACCCTTCAGATACAGGTTTCACAATGAGTGGATAGTGAAGGGATTTTTTTATCGGTTCATCTTCGTCATTGACGAGCTGGAATGGGGCGGTTGGGATATTGTTTGCAATCAGTATTTCTTTTGTCTTTGCTTTGTTAAGCATAAGTGCTTGGGAGAGCGGGGAAGAACCTGTATAGGGGATTTGGAGCATCTCCAACATTGCCGCAAGATGTGCCTCCCGATCGAGTCCATGTATCCCTTCTGAATAATTTAGGACAATATCTATTGTGCGCTTGTTCGCTTTAAGTTTGAGGTAGGCGTTTTCATCTGCCTCAATCGGTATGACATTGTACCCACATTGCTTCAGATGCTTGACGATAAGCCTAATCGTTTTTGGGTCATCAAAATCAGCCTCGAGTTGTGTATAGAGGACCTTCGGATCAGGGTATGAGTGCCGGACATTATATAAGAATGCTACCGTGATTTTTTTCATTATGCGCAAATCTAACTTTGTTTGGAAAATAAATGGCGCATATCTTCATCTATCTGATATGCCCGCCTTTTGTTGTTCCCGAAGATAATATAGATAAGCTCTCTTTGTTTAATGATATTTTCTGAGCTTATAACGACACCTTCCCTTGTCCTTTTGTTGAACAAAAGTGGCTCAAGGATTTTATGAACGACCGGAAAAGATGCACGCTTGATATTGTTTAGTTCGAATCTGCTTCGACTGATGACATAGGAGTCCGAAAAGAAATCCTTACCGATGAGTTCCAACGCGACTTTATAGACATCCGTTCCACCGGTGTTTCTCGTATTTGACTCATTGACGAACACCTGGTTGTATTTCGTCGCAATCATGTCGATGTCAAAATGTCCTCGATACCCTTCAGCGCTATACCGTTCGGCAATGTAGTATCCCGTGTCGATGATACGTGCGGCAAGGCGTTCATTCAGTACATCTTCGTGCATATCCAGTCCGTAGAATCCTCCATCTTCGGTCACTTTCATCGTGCAATAATACAACATATCAATCTTCCCATTTTTTTGGATTTTGAATTCGATGTTAGGAAAACTATTAGATCCATTATTAAAATTAACAGGGATAAGATCCTCGATTATAATTGGGTAGCGTTCCCAATATTCATCTTGGTTCAGGTAGGAATAAATGGATTTTTCGCATGCCTTGTATTCCTTGGGGAGCTGACCGTCACGGAAAATAAGTACGCCGTTTCCGCCAGACCCTTTATTCGTCTTGATGACGACACCTCTATCCTTTATATATTTATTTGCGGCGATACGCGCCGCATCCAGCTTTCCAACACAAATGATGCCTTCCGGCATGATGAAGTCTGGTTCAAGAGCCGTGCTTTGTTGGGCAAGTTGGCGAATGCCGGATTTGCTGCCATAAAAATTGACGGTCCATGAACAATCGACCTCGGGAGCTTCTGGAAGTTGCACCGTTAACCCACGTTTTTGCAGACGGTCCCTTAGCTCATAGAGTTGTGGAGAAGTCGAATAACTCACAATCACGATTTTTTTATATCGTTTAGCTTTTGTCACAAGTTTATTGAAGGTGACTGTATCGTTATATAAATCCTTACAGATAAGACCTGAGTCCTTTTTGGGAACCATGACTTCCAATCTTTGTGCACCCACCAGTTTCTGGAAATACAGTTTGAATGAAGGTGTTATTGTCTTTGGTGATATATATAGCAACTCATCTTTGTCGGCATTGGCGAATAAATAGCATTCTGCGGTGTTATTATCTCGTTCGATTTCTTGATGGCGTTCCTCCTTATCAGTAATGGATGAGATATAGGACCATTCATCTTCAACAACATTATAGATATAAACAAGTAGTTGTTCCCGATTGCGGCCATTTTTCTTTTTCTTTTTCTGTGTGTTATTTGATACTGCCTTGTCTGGAGGCTTATCTTCTTGGTCTGTTTTCATTTTTTTGAAAGATATTCAATTATTACGCATTATTATGAAATGTCAAGACCTATATTTTCATTTATCAAGGTGAAATATACCGCCACTTCATATTAAACGAAAAGTAACGATAAAAAAGTGTATAGTAATACTATGCATTGCTTACGAATACAGACCAATTCATACTACGATGCGGGTAAGCAGATTGGAGTGGCGACAAAAGAATTACATCAAAGCTTCTATACCAAATTTGTTCCTGGAATTCCCTGGAAAACACTTGTCAGTGAATCGTTGCCCTATCTTGCTGAAACTAAAAAATCATTTCCCCATTTCGTTGAAGAGATGAGGGGTTTAGCTGATGGGATAGAGATGCCTTTTGAGAGGGTGTGGGCGTTCAATTGTCGGGACGAAGTGGAAAGTCCCTATCCAGAAAGGTGCTCATCGGTTTTTATACATACAAATTCTGGATGGATTGTTGGACACAATGAGGATGACTATTGGAATGGCTTCCAGGAAAATGAAATGCGCGAATATTATTTTATGGTCAGCAAAACCATTTCCGGAAATGGATTGACCTATCTGGCCTGTCCATTCATGATAGGAGGGGAGACAGTTAGCGTAAATTCATCTGGAATAATCCAAACAATAAACACACTCTATCATGCACACAATCAAATTGGTGTCCCAAAAAATATCATAGCCCGGGCAGTTTCTGAAGCAAAATCAATTGAAGAAATAAAGGGTATCCTAGCCAAAACAAAACGTGCATCAGGATACTGTCATAATCTTCTCATAAACAACAATCTCTACTGTATCGAATCGACAGAAAATAATTTCGAGTTCATAAAAACAACTGACAGATTCGTCCACACGAATTATTTTCAAGGATTACTCTCAAGTGCCGAAGATCCAGGGTATATCGGGAAAGATGCAACCAAACAAAGATGCGCAGTTATAGAAAACGCCATACAATCAGTTAATGCGATTGAGGGCCTAAAGAAGACTCTCCTCTACAAGACGGAGTCGGATGCTTCAATATATCGCAAAGGTGATGGCGTCATAACGATGGCTTCGACGATCATAGATACACAAGCAAGGACTCTTCAAGTAGCTGTCGAAAACAAGGGAGATAAAACGGATTGGAGAAATATCTCAATTTACTAGTAGCGTTTTGAGTTTTTCGTTTGTCTCCAATGCATGTTTTTTTGATTTTTCTATGATTATGTAAGAAAAACCTCCAGATGGAATAACGGACCCAGAATTGATTATCAGTCCCCGTTTGTTTTTTTTCCCATACAGAAGCGATTGGCACACTTTTAGGATGGTTTTGAGTGTGTGCGGGTATTTTGAGGGGAGAGTTAGATAATGCGCAAAGACATAACGAGTACTAAAAAAAGACTCGCCAATCAATTTCCTCACTATCATATAGGTATCTGTTCCGCCGTTGATTCTAGTATTCGATTCATCCGCATATACTCGTTTTCCATCGCAAATCATATCAACATCAAACCGTCCTCGATATCCATTTTTCCTATATTCTTCTGCAATCTCATATGTCATCTTGAAAACCGCATCCTTGATTTTTTTCGTGAAAACGCTTTCATGCATCTCCATTCCGTAGAACTCACCCTCAGGAGAAACAATCATATTGCAGTAATAGGGAATTTCGATTCGTCCATCCTGATGGATAAAGCATTCGATGCTGGGGAACGGACAGCGTTTTTCTTTCGTTGTGTCTATGAATTTTTCGACAACGAGGGAATGTTTTTTCAGATATGGATTTTTTATGAATGTTTTTTTTATATGTGTTTCGATATTCTTATTCGTGATGGTTTTTCCTTTTTTGAAAATAAAAACGCCTTGACCTGCATTTCCTCTGTCCGTTTTGATAACAACACCTATTTCTTCCTTGAAACGCTTCACTGCAGCAATACCTGTTTCTATGGGCGTTTTATGTATTGAGCCTTCTGGCATGAGATGAGGAAATGATTTTCGGAATCCGCATTTGCTTCCAAAATGGGCAACAGTCCATAAATCTTTTTCTTGAGGAGCTTCGGGAACATGGATGATAACTCCGGCCTTTTTTAATTTGTTAATCAATTTAAATAATTGAGAGGAAATTGCGTAGGCATAAATAGTGAGACTTCCATGTGTTTTTGACTCCTCCACTAATCGATTAAAAACATTTGTGTCTTTCGCGATATTGTCACAGATAAATGGAGAGGTTGATTTAGGAGTTATGATGGTGCAGACAGAATTCGATAAGGTATGAAAATATTCTACAAATCCATCATCCAGAGGAATCGGTGTAATGAGTGTAAACGAGGGGAGAAGGGCATTGGCGAATAAATAGCAGTCCGCGAATCGATTCGAGCTTTTTATATATTTTTTTTGCTTATAAACAGAGAACGAGGAAATTAATGGCCATTCATCCTCAATGGGATTATAGATATAAATGGGATAGGTGTTTTTATTATTCATTGTTGAGTAATCTTTGCATTTCTGCCTCAATTTGGTATGCCCGCCTTTTGTTGTTCCCGAAGATGATATATAGCAACTCCTTTTGGCGGATAATGACTTCAGAACTGATAACAACCCCTTCTTTCGTCTTTTTGTCAAATAAGATTGGCTCAAGATTTTTTAGGATTGAAGCAAGGGTATGTTTGCGATTCCCATTCAATTTATGTTTACTCCTGCTGATGACATAAGAGTCAGACATGAAATCTTTCCCAATAAGTTCAAGTGCCATTTTATAGACATCCGTTCCACCGGTGTTTCTTGTATTTGACTCATTGACGAATACTTGATTGTATTTCGTCGCAATCATATCAATATCAAAATGTCCTCGATATCCTTCTGCACTATATCGCTCAGCTATATAGTATCCGGTATCGATGATACGTGCGGCAAGGCGTTCACTGATGACATCCTCATGCATGTCGATTCCATAAAAGACACCATCTTTCGTAACCTTCATGATGCAGTAATATAACATTTCAATTTTTCCATTCTTATGGATTTTGAATTCGATATTGGGAAAGCTCGTTTCGTTATTCAGATTGACCGAAATGAGATCTTCGATGACGATGGGGTAGCGGTCCCAATATTCATTCTGGTTAAAAATGGAGTAAATGGATTTTTCACATGCTTTATATTCATTAGGTAAGTCGCCGCTTCGAAAGATAAGGACACCATTACCACTGCTTCCTTTATTTGTTTTGATAACCACCCCTTTATCCCTAATGTATTTGTTTGCGGCGATACGCGCCGCATCCAGCTTTCCAACACAAATGATGCCTTCCGGCATGATGAAGTCTGGTTCAAGAGCTGTACTTTGTTGGGCGAGCTGGCGAATGCCGGATTTGCTGCCATAGAAATTGACGGTCCACGAACAATCAACTTCGGGAGATTCCGGCGCTGAAACTGAGATTCCTCTTTCATGTATTTTTTCTTTCAGATCAAGAAAGAATGGTGAAGAGGCATAGCTTATAAGGGTGACTTTTTTATATCTTTTTGCTTTTTTTATGAAGTTGTTGAAAAGATGTTTATCATTGAAAAAATCGCGGCACACAAGACCGCTCACCTTTTTTGGGACAAGAATATTTATTTTTTTTGCTCCGATGAGGTCTTGGAAATATCGTTTGAAATTCAAAGAGATGGCGACCGGTGAGATATATATAAATTCCTCTTCGTTGGCATTGGCGAACAGATAGCAGTCGGAGGAACTATTGTCGTTATCGATTTCGTTTTTCCTTTTTTGTTTATCGGTAATGGAAGAAATGAAAGACCATTCATCTTCAACAACATTATAGATGTATGCGACAAGCTCATTATGGATACTTTTTCTTTTTGAAGTTTTAGTCGTGTGCGAAGACAGTATCGTTTTCATGTAGCTACATTATGATTATTTTCTCCTATTTGTCAATAGTGTTCGTGTTTTATCGCACCTATTGACACTCATTTTATGAAGCAGTAATATAGTTTCACTATGACACCGAATATACATATACGAGAAACCTTAGCAAAACCTTCATTATTTTTAATAATTACAGCACTCCAAGGATACAAGCAACTCAAAGGAATAGATTCAGAAATTTACAAGAATCTTCAGGTCAAAGCAAAAAAAGATGAGTTTTCAGGAAAAAAAGGGGAAACGCTTCATTTTGAATATATTTCAGGTTCAGAAGTAAGACATATTTATGTCATAGGGCTGGGAGAAAAAAAGCAAATCCAGGAAGGTCAAGTTAGGAGTAAAATAGAGGAAGCGATACAGACTGCGCGGAAGATAAAAATATCAGAAATAGACGTTATTGATGAAGCAAGTGGTCTATCAGTTCGTTCAGTTGTTGAAGCAATCAGTATTGGTTCCTATTCATTCGACAGGTTCATGGGGACGGATCATAAGAAGAAACATCCATCGATTCGTAATGTATATCTTACTAAAACAGACTCAACTCAAACTGAAATAGAAAAAGGAGTCCAAACAGCGAATGCTCAATTGTTGACTCGTGACTTGGTCAATACTCCTGCTTCACATATGCACCCTGAGGTGATGCTTAAGCACGCGCTCGAGATTGAAAAAAAATCAAAAGGGACAGTCAGCGTGAAAGCATTATCAAAAAGCGATTGTGAAAAGCTTGGGATGGGAGCCTTCCTTGGTGTGGCGGAGGGGAGCGATCGACCGGCATATTTCATCGTATTACATTACAAAGGGACTGGAAAAAAAATACTATCCCTCGTGGGAAAATCCATAACATTCGATTCAGGCGGTCTTTCACTTAAACCAAGTGAGGGGATGATGGATATGAAGATAGATATGGCAGGGGGTGCGAGCGTCCTTGGTATATTTGATTATCTTGCGTCGTTGCGACCACAGATCCATGCATTTAGTGATATATATGGACTTCTTCCCGCATGTGAGAATATGCCCTCAGGAAAAGCGATGAAACCGGGCGATATCGTCACTGCACTTAACGGGAAAACAATAGAAGTCCTTAATACGGATGCTGAAGGAAGATTGGCTCTGGCGGATGCATTGGTGTACGCGGAAAAAAATCTTAAATCCGATTACATCATCGATTTGGCGACATTAACGGGAGCATGCGTTGTTGCTCTCGGAAGCGATTTGGCAGGTTTATTTTCCAATAATACCCAATTCGAGAAACTATATAAGCCGTATACTGAGAGAGTAGGCGATATATATTGGCAGATGCCGCTTCAGCAGACATATGCAAAACAAATGAAGAGCAAAATTGCCGACCTGAAGAATATCGGGGGAGGACGATATGGTGGAGCAATAACAGCAGCGCTATTTTTACAGGAGTTCGTCGAAAAAGCCCATTGGATGCATATCGACATCGCGGGACCAGCGCATAAAGATAGCGGAGGAGCGACAGGGTGGGGAGTAGTATCAATTATTCATTTTCTTGAAGAACAGAAAGATCTATGAAAACATCAAAACTACTACAAACAGAAGGAATTATTAAGGCCTCTTCCGACGACGTCCTATCAAGTGTATTGAGTAGGCTACCGAGTTCCCATTCGGCAGCTTTCATTTTCGATAAGGAAAAGAAATATGTCGGAATAATCAATCCTTATTACTCGATAATCAAATCATCCCATCCATCAAATATAAAGATAGAACATTGCCTAGTACACGCTCCTCATGTTAAGCTTCAACACTCAGCAGGAAAAATTGCACAGATGATCATGGAGTCGAAAATACACTATCTTCCTGCATTCGACGACCAGGATAAATTCATCGGAATGGTATCGGCACGGGGGCTGTTCAGAGCATATGAATCAAACAATATATTCACGATACGGATAAGCGATATGATTAGGGCAAAAAAACGACCACTGGTCACAATCCAAGAGGAAGATACCATCAGTCATGCGCTCCATATTTTCAAAGAGTCAAAGCTGTCGAAGTTAGTCGTTGTTAATAAAGAGGAGAAACTACGGGGGATTTTGAGCTATTATGACCTCATCACGTTCTTGATTACGCCAAAAAAGAAAGAGCGAGGTGCACTCAATACTGACAAATCAACACTTCAGACAAAGCGCGTCAGCCATTTCCTCAGGTCATACGTATTGACGCTTGGGACGAATGATTTTGCGCGGGATGCACTTCACTTGATACTTGAAAAAAAGATAGGGAGCATCGTGATAATCGACAAATATAATAAACCAATCGACATAATCACAACGAGAGATCTGCTCAAACTACTTGTCCATGAACCGTCTGTCACAAAAATGGAGATGTCGACACAGAATCTTTCGTTGAAAAGCTCAATAATCACCAAGGGTTTCTTTGAACGATTGAAGGAACAGTTGATGAGAAAGAAGGATGTATCAAAGGCAAAACTGTATGTGAAAGAAGAAAAACAAGGAGGCCTATTCAAAGCAGTGTTGTCCCTAATTCCAAGGAAAGGTGAGCCGAAAGTCGTTGTTGAGGAGGGGAGGGATTTGGAGGGCGTCTTACAGAAAGTAAAAAATGATCAGAAATAATGAAATTCATACGCATCGGTCTATTCATCGTTATTTTGTTCGGTCTATTTCTGCGTCTTTTCGGCAACAACTGGGATCAAGGATCCCATATGCATCCAGATGAGAGATTCTTGACTATGGTTGGGGTCGATACGAGACTTCCGCGAACTTTTTCAGGATACATGGACCCAAAAACATCCGCTTTCAATCCTGCAAACAAAGGCTTTTCGTTTTACGTGTATGGAACCTTCCCTTTATTCATCAATAAAGTATTTGGTGAGCTCATGTATAACAATACGTATGAGACATTCCCTCGACAAGGAAGAATATTTTCCGGGCTTGCTGATGCACTCATAATCCTCATCATATATAAGATATGTGGACTTTTGGAAAAGAAAATGAAGCTACATCCATCAATAAAATTGTTTGCGGCCTTTTTTTATGCGATTGCTGTGCTTCCAATACAACTTTCCCATTTTTTTGCAGTTGATACGTTTCTCAATCTGTTCTGTTGGTTAAGCGTATATTACGCGCTCCAGTCAAGTAGTGAAAAAGATAAGGGATATGTTCTGAACATGAGCCTATCAGGAATATTTTTGGGCTTAGCATTTGCAAGTAAGATTAGTGCTTTCTATTTTATGCCGCTCATACTAATATTTATTGTGAGGGCGTTCCGACGAGCTATTACATCAAGCAAGCATAGTAAGGTACAATCATATGCTGGAATGATAACCTTCATTCTGTTTTCCTATGTGGCACTTCGGGTAGGGTCGCCATATTACTTTGAAACAAGTTCCATCATTGATCCCCGCATCAGTTGGAAGTTCATCAATGCCATTTTGGAACTGAAGTCATATGATAATCCCCTCGGGTATTATCCACCGGCAGTCCAATGGATAGCAAAATCCCCTCTCTTCCAGATTACGAACATTTTTTATTTTGGCGTTGGGCCAGCCTATTTCATTCTTTCTTTAGCGGGAATAGTCTTTGTGTTCTTGAGAAAGAATTATGCGGTTCTGACGATTGGAATCATTTGGATGACCCTCTTTATCGTATTCCAGTCATTGCAGTTTGCAAAAACGATGCGTTATATGATATTCATATACCCTTTTCTTGCCATATTCGCTGCAATCGGTCTGGAACGGATTGTATCCGTAATCAAGGATATAAAAAATCCAATTCTGGTCATATCCTTACACCTGATAATCTTCATTGGCATTATTGTTTGGCCGCTTGCATTTTTTTCCATCTATACAAAAGATCATTCCCGCATAACCGCTTCAAAATGGATGTATCTGCATATTCCTTCTAATGCGATTCTTCTTTCCGAATATTGGGATGATCCGTTACCAGTACCCATTGAGAACACGATCTACAAGAAATACAAAAATCTTGAAGTGCATGTGTTCGATCCTGAATCCGTAGCGAAATGGGATGTAATCAACGTACAACTCAGTACGGCGGACTACTACATTATGTCCTCAAATAGAGGGTGGGGAAGCATGCCTTCTGTGCCAAAACGGTATCCTCTGGCGACCAAGTTCTACAAAGACATGTTTAATGGGGATGCAGGATATTCCCTCATCAAGGAGTTCTCTTCCTATCCTTCATTGCGGTATGTAGGGATACCGATTGATTTTCCGGACCAATGGGCAGAGGAAGCTTTCACGGTCTATGATCATCCCTTAGTGAAGATATTCAAAAGAAACTGAGTACAGCTAGTGTCTTTACTTTTTCCTCAATACAAAAAAACAGGCAGAAGGATTTTTTTTGTCGGAACCAATAAGCGTATGTATTGATTTCATCTCAACTTTGCTATGAGGAGAACCAAAGGTCCATTTGCCGGTGAGCGCATGGAGAATAAGGGAGGGGAGTGATAGAAAATGATTTATTTCGACCATCTTTGATGCTCGTTCATACAAATAATCTTCATCCTTCACGATTTCAAAACCATTCTTTTCAAACAACTCCATCCACTGTTTTTTGGAAAGTAAGGAATTATGTTCCTGCATTTTATTGAACCACCTCACATAGGGAAGTCCGAGGAATTTTTTTCCGTTCAAATTCTCACTCCACGTCGAACACATAACTGAAGTGATGAGATGTCCCCCTGGTTTGAGTATTCTATTCATCTCAACAAGACTCATTTCGATATGGGGAATATGTTCAAAGACACAGTTTGAAATAATGGAATGTACTGATGATGATTCGAGGGGAATATATATTCCCTCATATGAAATGATTTTTTTATAGACATTATTTTTTCGTGCCATCTCCATCCTACTTGAAGGGACATCAAGTCCGATATCAATGGTATTTTTCCCAAATATAGTCTCGGCAAAAAATCCGTCTCCACATCCGAAATCAAGTATTATTTTTTTGCAATACCGTTTATATTTTTCAAATAATACCGCTTCCTGTGGTCGAATGAACGAAAAAAAATATGGGCGTGATTTTAGATTTTCCTGGATAAAATAATCAAGCGTTTTTACTTGCATATGAGCTAAGAAGATTATAAATTGCTTTATAGGTTTTTTGTGAATCAAAGAGAGATCTTATTTTTTGGACTTTTTCCTTCTGTGTATACCGGTCTTTATGTGTGTGGATTTCGATAATCGCATTTGCGAGACTGTCGCTATCGCCAATTGGGATGATTTTCCCCATGTGTGATAGATGGATAGGAACGCGAACGCCAGGAAGATCTGATGCGATGACGGGGGTTCCATGGAGCATCGCTTCAACTTGGACTAATCCGAAGGCCTCGGTCCTATTTATCGAGGGAAGCACGAGCATATCGATTGATTTATAAAATGAGGCAAGTTGCGATTCAGAAAGTACACCAAGAAATGAATGTGTAATGTTACAAGAAATAAGCCTTTTCTTTATTTTTTGAAAATATTCATCTTCGCCAACAACATCTTTGCCATGGGGCCCTGCAAAAAAAATATGAACATCATCTATTTTTTTTGCAGCGTTGATAAGGATATCGATTCCTTTTTCATATGCGATTCGTCCGCAAAAACCGACGCATATTTTTTTTGCCTTCATTTCCCTCAAGACATCAGAATATTTCGCATCAGATTCTTCGAAATGGATAGGGGGAAGAATAATCTGCATTTTATTTTTGAATAGCTTATAGAAGGGTTTGTCTGAGTAATAATCCTCATCATAGATGATTATTTTCTCGGATAATACAAGTTGTAGCGATACCCCAATATTGAGTACGAAATTGACAATCGCATTCGAGATTCCTGGGGGTAATACTACTTCTGAATGCAACACGGAGATAAGGGATTTTCTCCTCAGTTTTGCGAATAGTGCAAGGAAAATACCTTCGAAACTGGGCAAGTTAACCATGACGATATCATGTTTTGAAAGTTCCTTCCAAAAGATGATGAGTGATTGAGGTGATAGGAATCCTTTTGAAATCCTGGTGAAAAATGGCATCCGTTTGACGACACAACGGGGAGATATACGCGACGAATCAGGGAGCCCTTTTTTGTATTTGAATGTCAAACAGGTCGCCGTCATTTTTTCCCTCTGTTCCATAAATAATCTGAACGGATACTGTGTCGTGCCGGAAATATAGGGATGAAAATAGGGAGAGAAAAATAATACTCGCATGGACGATGTGTTTTCTTTCATCTATTTGATGGCATCAATTATGTACTTGATAGCATTCTTCAAATGAGGGAATTTATTTGGAAATGGGGTCGTCCTATCCAAAATATTATATATCCATAAGACATCTGCCGGTGTGGTTTTCTTGAGATGACTGACGATATCAAGATTGTCTTCAACATATATGTCGAGCTGGAGTTTTCGTATCATTTTTTCTTTGAACAGATGCGGCTCCTCATCTTGGCTATTAAAGAATACACCGGAAAATGTTTTTTCGAGTTTATTTTTTTTTACCCATCGACCAACACTCACTCCAAGGAAGTTGTAGCGAGCAGTGATAAGATATGCCTCAATTTTTTCTTGGTCAACAAGCCGTTTGATTTCTTCGATTCCCGGGGCATTGTAGATGCTTGATTTATGTGCAAGTTTGAACAACCACTTTTCGATGGATGTCTTTGGGTAATAGAAATGGAGCTGTTTTTTTGGGAGAAAAAAATGTTTGATTGTCGACATGAAGGGGCGGATAATGCGAGCTGGATTATAGAGTAATACGCCGTCCATATCGAATCCGACGCGAAGGGGGGAAGAACGGTTTGTCATGAGTGATATTGTACTATAAGTGCATTCAAGCTCCAAATCCAAATCAAATACACATGTTCGCACCTGCATCTATATTTTTGAATTTAAATTTGGAATTTTAATTTCACGACGCTATCAGGTATACTTATCCCTATGTTACCTCTCTTTGCCCAGCTTGGCTCTTTTTTCATCTATACCTACGGCGTATTTCTTGTTTTGGCATTCTTTTGGGCATGTTTTTTTGTTTGGAAACATATTCGAATTTCTAAATTTCCAGAAGAGTTGGCTTTTGACATTGTTTTTATTTCGTTTGGATTTTCTTTATTAGTCGGCAGGATTCTGTACGGATTACTACATTTTGATGAGTTTGGATTCAATGTTCTTAAATACATTCTTGCCAATGGATATCCAGGTATTTCTCCACTCGGTATGATTATTGGCGCAGTGAGCGCCTTATTCTTTCTCTGTCAGAAGAACAAGATAAAATTTGATGAATTCAGCGACTATATCGTCCCCTCATTTTTTGTATTTGCCGGTATTGCAGAACTTGGCGCATTTGTTGCCGGTATTGAACCGGGGATACTGTTCAAATGGTTTCGACATCCAGTTGCATTATATAAAGCGATTTTTTTTGGAGTGGGAGTGTATACTTCGATTCGTCTTTTTTATGCCATCAGAAAAGAAAAAATAGATAAAGGTATAATCCTTTTTTTCTTTTTTTTCCTCTATTCCTTCACTTCTTTCGCATTCAGTTTTTTGAAGGATAAGCGTGCTGCAATAGGGGATAGTCCAATTGAATCATGGGTATTTCTTATTTTGCTCTTGACATCCTGTTTTTATTTTGTGTATTATTTCAGAGTTTTTATCAGCTCGGGTTTAATACGATTTATCAATTTGAACACTACCTATGTCAAAACAATTGTCAAAAACGTTTCTAGCAAAACAGAAAAACATGATAGAAGAGGAACAGAAAAAACTCACTCTGCAGATAGCAAATCTAAAAATTGAAGATCCATTCTCAGATCCTGACCATGCGTCAGATAACGCCGCAGTTGATACTGATGTTCGTGAGCAAGTAGGGCATGACACAGTTGAAGCAGAAATAAAAGACTCCCAAAAACGACTCATCGAAATGGGCTTTGCTCTTGAAGCATTGAAGAAGGGAACATATGGCGTTTGTCAAAGGTGTAATAATGATATTCCTCAAGCCCGTCTTGAGCTTGTCCCTGAGGCAAAATATTGTATCGAGTGCAAAAAAGCACTGAGCAAATAACAGCAACTGAATTTCTTCTTGAAATCAAACAGATTATTTTGATATAGTTAGACATTACTTATTATTTGCTTAAATAACATGCAAGAAAAACATACGAAGACCAAAGAAACAGATATAACTTCAGTACTGGTTATCACATTTGTCATTCTTGTCACAATGCTTATTGCTCAAGTTTTAGGCAACTTAAGTAAACACTCAACTTCAACTTCTTCTCGGGCAAGTGATGTAAAAAAACCTATGATGATGCTGCCAAAAACCTTAACTGGACGTATTGCATATCAAGATGTGCTCTGTAAAGCAGGTGAGGCAAACTGGTTCGGCGTTTGTATTGTAGTTAGCTCACCAGAATGTGCAAGTTCCTGCGCGCCTGGCGTGACTGTTGCCGATAAAACAAGTTATGGAAAAGAAATTTGTCCGGGTAACGTTAGATGTGTACCAATTGCAATTAAGTCAAATTTTAAGGCTAATGCAATAGTAAGTCCTTTCTGTGAAAGGATAACTGGTGTGTCTGGAGCTGTCTGTTATAGTCCATGGACAAAGTCGACAGTGAAGGATCCATCATCCTATGATAGATTTTACACGAGCGAAAATGGGACTAATGCATCGTATTTTAGGAGACGCTTTAGTATATTTGGATATAGTTTTGGAGAATATGAAGTTGAGTGCCCCATATACGTCACATGGGTCAATGGAGGGATTGATCTGTTTGCACAATTAGGGGGAGCAAAAACAGGCGCAGTTGATCATATAGAAACGGGCTATTGTTATGTCCCAAAATCACTTTCGCCAACGCCGTAAACGACAATTATTTCCTTTTGTAATAAATATCCTCCGGGAAAACCCGGAGGTTTTTTTTTGGCGATTTTTTAATCTTCTCATAACGGTTAATTCCTCGCAGCTTGCTGCGGCACCTTTCATTGCTTTCTCTGAGTTTCTCCCTTACAATCTTTCCCCATGACAGAATATATCCACAAGAGGCATAATGTAGATATGATGTTATACCACGTGGTCTGCCCCACGAAATTCAGAAAAGTTGTTGTCGACCGTCAGGTCGACCATATCTTGAAAGAAACATGTATCCAAATACAAAACAGATATGATATTCATTTTGTTGAGATTGGAACAGACTTAAATCATGTCCACTTTCTCATTCAATCAATCCCCACATTTCTTCCTTCACGACTTGTACAGATAATCAAAAGCATTACAGCTCGTGAAGTCTTTTCCCAACTACCACAACTAAAGATAAAAATGTGGGGAGTAGCTTTTGGTCAGCTGGATACTATATTTCAACCGTTGGGAAGAACGGGAATGAGAAAGTAATTTCAAACTACGTAAAGTCGCAAGGTAAACAAAATGAATATCAACAACTCCATCGAGATCAAATTAGCCTCTTCGACTAACACCAGATACCTCGCAGCTTGCTGCGGGGTATGTCATTATTGTATTTAAGGATGATGATTTGTTATAGTAAATCATTACTTATCATTTGCTTAAATAACATGCAAGAAAAACATATTAAGACCAAAGAGACAGATATAACTGCTGTACTCGTTATTACCTTCGTCGTTCTCGTCGCTGCGCTCATAGCAAAAGTTGCGGGAGATTTTACTACGAAAACAACGTCAACATCATCTCGTGCAGGCTTTAGTAATAAGCTGTTGCAGACCCAAACACCCGACCAACAATGCCAAAATAAAAATCCAGCAGGAATCTATGATAGCACCTATTCGAATAGTGGGGATTTTTGCCCAGACAATCAAATTATTGGACTTTGTGGTGGTGTGAACGACTATACCGACAAGATAGTCACATGTAAGGGAACAACATTAGGCGTATCATATAATTGTTGTAGGAATGCCGATCAAGCAAAGAAATTGGGCGATAGCCACTGTCAGAGGAATAACTCCGATGTCTATTCAAAATGTAAGGCAAGCTGTGGAACAGGGGAATCAATCCTTGCTTCCAAAGATTGTGCATATGTGAATAAGGTTGCGGGTATTCCAACTTCACTTAAGCCTGGTGTGTGTTGTGGCAATCCCAATCCAACACCGACAACTGGTCCAACATTGACTCCTTTCCAGCCAGTCACCGCAACATCATGTATTTATGCTGACGGTTATAAATATAACTGTACAAAAACATTCAATACATCAGGGAACTTCAACGGATTGACACCTGTTTGTGTCCAGACAAGCACAAATGTCCAGAACCCATTGCATGGGAGTTTGGCATATGTCTGTGGATATACTGTCAGCAAGCAATTCAGCGGAAACACGTGTAATGGCTTACAATGGGCTAATAAGGTGTATAAAGCGGATGGGACATCGTTTACCCAATGTTGGATAGGGAACAAAAAACTTCCATTACCGTATGACACGAATAATGTCGCATGTACGATGATGAAGTATGGAGGGGTAAACTCGTATTCAGACAAACAGTGCGGTGACGCTGCAGGGAAAGCTTCCGATCCTTCTCAATAAGGATTTTGAGAAATAAACATTACCTCCGGGGAAACCTGGAGGTTTTTTTATCCTCATCATCCGTAAAACCTTGTAACGTTCGCACGAAATACGCTATACTGAAAGGATATATGGGTGAGTTACCAGCTTCTTTGTTTTTCAATGTCAGCATGTTTCTTCTTGTGCCACTTATCATGGCATACATATTCAAAAAGAATAAGATTTCGCCAATTGTTGGCTATATGTTGGGTGGTATTGTTCTATCCAACTTCTTTGGCGGTATTACGAATCACGCTTCGCTTGATAGTTTTGCGTACTTTGGGATCCTACTTTTGATGTTTACGGTTGGTTTGGAGACGCAGTTTGATAGGATGCTTTCAATGAAGCGGTTTATCGTCTATGGTGGCACACTTCAGTTGGTTATTTCAGCGGCGGTGACGGGAGTCATCAGTATGTTTTTTGGATTCACATTTGTTCAGTGTCTTCTTACCGGTATTGCGCTTTCGTCATCTTCAACAACTATAGTCGCCAAAATAATCCAGGATAAGGGTGAAGAAGGGTCATTTGTTGGAGAGTTGGCGATGGGTATACTCATGTTTCAGGACCTAGCATTTATCCCATTTATGGTCATCTTCAACTCACTTACTGGAGTCAACCATACACCAATCCAAATAATCCAAAAAATCACAGTTGACGTCATATTTGCCGGCTTGATCCTGGCATTTGCCTATTATGTAGGGAAGAGAGTAGCGCCGCTCATATTCAATAAATTTGCTCTTCTCTCACGGGAGTTACTAAATCTTTTTATTGTTCTTTCGATATTTCTTATCGCATACGTATCAACGCTCCTACACATTTCTCCCTTCATCAGTATTTTTGTTGCGGGCGTAGTTGTGGCTCAAACAGTTGAACACCATCACATATTTTCGCAAATTCGGCCTTTTAGAGATATTCTTTCCGTTATTTTTTTTATATATATTGGGATGAATATCAACTTGGGAGTGTTGTTCCCAACGCTAATACCCATGCTGATATTTGGCATACTTGTCATGCTCGCAAAAGCGGTCATCATATTCCTCATATTTACTTCATTCAGGCTTCATTCGAAGCTGTCGACATATCTTTCGTTGTATCTGTTCCAAATTGATGAGGATGCGTTCATTCTCATGTCCGTTGCATATGCGAATAAGCTGTTTTCTCAAGAACAGTACATGTTCATCATATCCGCTGTACTCATGAGTCTCCTATTTACACCTGCATTGATTGCAAAAAAAGAAAAGGTGTATAAACTATTTTGGCATTTTGTCGCACGATTCCTTCCATTTGTTCACACATATGTCACAAAACGTATAGATCTCGATAAGTCATCGATTGACGCGCTTGATATAAAGAATCACGTTATTCTCTGTGGATATGGGCGAATCGGCTCATACGTAGGACGCGCCCTTCTTTTGGCGGATATTCCATTTATCGCCATCGATTACAATTTTCAGACCGTAGAGCGTGCAAAAAAACTTGGGGTGAATATCCTGTATGGAGATCCGTCCGATATAGATATCCTGGATTACGCGGAAGCGGAGCATGCCATGGCGATAGTCCTTGCTCTTCCCGATAGATATGCGCAAGAAAGCATTGTCCTTAATGCAAAACGATTGAATAAGGACATTATTGTGATGAGTCGAGTCCACAAGATAATCGACCATAAGCGCATGAAAGATTTAGGAGTGCATGTCGTCATTCAACCGGAGTTTGAAGCATCCCTCTCGATAATAAGGAAGCTATTGATGTTGAAGCGATTCCAGAAGGATGACATCGTGAAGCATATTGCATATTTCAAGAAAGAACACGAGGGGTTATGAATACCATACATCATAAAGTGGCGCTCTATGTAGGGTTAGCACTCTGTGTCCTCATCTTGCTATATATTTGTATAAACCAATTTCTCAGCTCCGCTTTTTTCCTAACGAATGATAGGGTAAATATCCTTTTTTATTCCGAGATTCCCGTCTACTTTTCATTTGATAGGAATGGAGAAGTCCATTACGCCACTTCGTTCCAATCGGAAGGCAGAGTCGCTATCCCGGGAGGGTATGGGACTTATAGGCTCGGGGGAATAGGGAAGCTTGTCCTGATTGACAAGAATCCAGATTTGTTAAACAAATCATTTTCCCGGATTACGGGATCCATGCTCAACTACTATTTTTATCCACAAACAAACATGGTTTATTACGGTACAAAGGATGGGGTCCATCTTCCGTTGTGGACCGATATATTTCTCGCAAACTCGAATGCTAATATATTCGACAGATTATATGTTTGGTTCCAATTCATGGGAAAGCGGAGTACCGACTTCCAGGAAATAAAGATAAAAAAGATTCAGTCGGGGGACGAGATACTTCTTTCAGATGTGACATTCGCAGAACAGTATTTAGGATATTTCTATCAAAAAAAACTTAGGAAAGAGAATAAGACGGTCCAAATACTCTATCAGTCATCATATATTGCTGCGACGAATATAAGTCGGATAATCGATGGGGAAGGGATGCGAGTGGTGGATATTGATATAAGTTCAAAACCTAAAGTCAAAAGTCAAAAGTCTCAATGTGGTGTTATCGAAAATACTAAGAATGGTTATTCAAAAACAGCAATAAAAATAGCATCATTTTTTCATTGTGACTTGCTGATAGGGAAGGGTCGTGTATCTGATATAGTATTAGAGTTAGGTTCTATTGAGAAGAGTTGGGAATAAATTCTATGTACATGATTTTGATATTGGCTTCGATATTGATAGTCTCATTTGTATTAGCCCTTCGTTCGATGGGGGATATTAATATACCAAAGGAGATACAAAAATTAATACAGGAAAAAAGACATACAGGAAGGATTGTATTCTTTAAGGATAAAAAGACGAAACATTATTCTTCGTCTTCATCGTCATCCTTGAGATCTTCAGGATGAATGTCGAGTAGCTCTTCTTTCTCTTCGGTCTGTTCTGCGACCATCTTCTCCCAGTCATTGATTGAGGTGTCTTCTTCTCCATCCTCTTCCGCTTCCTCTGCCCGTTCTTCAGTTCCTGGATGGTTGGGGTCTCCGATTTGCTCAATGTTCTTTTGTAAATTCACGGGGAATGATATGTGATGGCTGACTGTGCGGCCTTTTTTATCTTCACGGATAAATACGAACACCTTCGTAAGACTAACTTCTTTTATATATGCTGTATAGGTACTTTTTGCTTTGATGAATAGGATGAGGCGTTTTGAGATATCATCTGCAAGAGTCCCCACATACTCGTCTTCACTCGTACGAACCTCAACCCTTCTTTTTTTGATTTTAAGGACAACTTGTTGTCCAATGCTCAACTGAGCGAGTACTTGTTTCTGACCAAGATTCGCAAGTGTTGCCGTCTTCGTTTTTCCGAAAGATTCAATGAAAAGATGAGGGTTGAATGATTTTTGTGTTTGAGGCCTTAAACTGCCTTTCTCGAGTATCTCAATCTTTTCCAGATATTGATGTGCAACGCTGTTCTTTGGTTGTGATCTTAGGGCTTTGTGATAATATTTCTTTGCATTCTCATAGTCTACTATTTGCAGATACGCATAAGCGATACGGAGTATTGCTTGCACGTTCTTTTTGTCGAACTCGAGTATTTGTGAGTTTAGGTCTATGGCTTGCACCCAGTCAGATTTTATTGCTGCGTCGATTGCCTGGTTTTCGAGTCTTTCTATTTGATCCATAATTAGCAAACAGTATACCATCTCACCTCCGTTTTGCAATGTGGTAATATATAAACAACGTTCCTCATTATACGTTTCATTTTTTACTATGTCAGGACACTCAAAATGGGCGAATATAAAGAATAAAAAGGCCGTGAATGATAAGGCAAAAGGAGTCGCTTTTGCCAAGCTGTCCCGTATAATTACTCTCTCTGTCATAGAAGGTGGAGGAATGACAAATCCTGATTCGAACTTCAAATTGAGACTAGCCATGGATAAGGCGCGTGACGCCAATATGCCGAAGGAAAACATTCAGCGTGCAATCGCCAAAGGGAACGGTCCAGACTCAGCCAACTTGAAGGAAGTGACATATGAGGCATTTGGGCCTCATGGAGTTGCATTCATGATTCAATGCACAAGTGATAATTCAACAAGGACGCATAATGAAGTCAAATCCGTCATAGAGAATAGGGGAGGAAAAATGGGGACTCAGGGCTCAGTGCACTACCTATTTCAAAAATGTTCAATGATGCAATTTGACTCGACAGTCTCTCCTGAGAACCAGGTTTTTGAGTTTGGCCAGGCCCTGGATGCATACGATATCGATGAAGGTGAGGGAACAATAACGGTTTATTTCCCTTTTGAGCAATTTGGTCGAGCACGAGGTGCTCTGGGAGAGCTTAATCCGACTGTTTCGGAAGTTGAGTTCCGCCCATTAAGTCGTGTTGCTGTCCCTTCCGAACAGGAAGCAAAGCACGTCATGGAGCTTGTTGAAGCCATAGAAGACCTTCCCGATGTTCATATGGTATTTACAAATCTTGAATAAGTATGATTATTGAAAAAAGGATTCGCTTTGTCATATCGACTGTCAGCCTCACAGTTATCCTTCTCATATCGACTTTCTTTTTTTTCGATAAGGCGTTTTTCTTTATCCCACTGCTGATTATCGTGAGTTATATGGCGACCTTTTTCGCCCTGTATGAGGGGATAGAGAAGCTAGAGTGGTACATGCTTTTTCTGATACCTGTACTTCTTTCTGTTTCGTTGTACCTCTTTTATTTCCTGTTTCCTGTACGATGGCTGACCCGTATCCCATTCATAATTATTTATGCCATCAGTACCTACGCCATTCTTCTCTCATCCAACATACTGAATGTCGGTGTAGAAAAAAATTTACAGCTTTACAGAGCCGCATTCTCCGTTAATTATTTTGTCCAGACGATGGTGTACTTCCTCTTTGCAAGTGTCTTTGCATCATTCCATTGGGGTTTTCTCGCTAATGGCATCATATTTGGTGGGTTGACATTCGCGATGGCATTACAGCTCTATTGGACAATACGGCTAGACTTGATGGTGAAGAAGGAAGTCTTCCGTTATGCGTGGCTGACAGCCTTGTTGCTAGCAGAAGCTAGTATTGTTTTATCTTTTATTCCTGTGCAGGAGTCCATATTCGCCCTCGTCCTCTCTGTACTATATTACAGCCTCGGGGGCCTTATTCATCTTCACCTTGATGAGCGACTGTTTCATCATAGTATCCGTGAGTATGTCATCATCCTTCTTGTTATTCTTTCATTATTATTCTTCTCCGTTGCTTGGTGATCTATCAGCCATAAACTCATGGCTCGGGCTAGGGGAGAGGGGAGAACGATTTTATACGAACGTGAATAATAGACCTATAGTATTTATGACCTATAGTATCCTATAGTATTTAATTTACTATAGGACTATAATTAAACGTTCGTGAGGAATTCAGAACATCCCGCTGTTTGTAAGATCTCTATTGTGCTTTGCAGTAGATATCACACTAGCGCCACAACACTATTTATGCACATCCTCTCCTGGGGGAATGTGGATAAGGCATGTAATCTAGCCTTGATTCCTTCTATTCAGATTGTGGTATCGCTCTAAATAGACTATCCATATGATACAGAATGATATAGTTATAGGTGTCAATTTAGCCTCAATAATATATGATTATGCTATTATAACGCTCTAAATCGTACATATACTCCCGGGAGTATATGTTCCAGATTCTCATATTCTAGCCTCAAAAGTGGCAATTTAGCGCGTTATATCAATCTAAATCATCAAGGCTAGCTAGGCACGATATTTCTTTCGATTCAACAACGAAAGTGGTGTTGAATGTGGTGTTTGAAGTCTCAATCAAAGGGTTCGTGAGAATATGAAATGAAAGGGACACGTACCCCCCTAACAGGGAGAAGAAGATATCATATCCCCTAAAAGAAGTAATATCGGCATATTTGCTCCCGACCTGGAAAGCGGCTTTTTACGGACAAATTACCGCACAGAGAAGAACAGGCACAACGTCGTATAATGGTTCTTTTACGACGTTGGCCGAGGCTAAAAGAGGGGTGGAGCTTTCATATATATGTGTTCATTAATTAATAATTAATAAATGATTATTAATTAATTATTCTCTCCTCATTCCCTGTCATTTTATGGAATGGTTTCCCCAATTCCCTAAGGGATATCCCACCGTAAATGAGTGATTCTGAAGTACGGCTCGTGCTGTTATTGATTCAAAGCAAATTGATATTTAAACTCATACCACCAACATATTAGTATATGTAATATGTCTATTAAAGAATAAGTACTATACTATTCTATATATGATTGATATTCTTGAAGTGGCAGTGCGGGCAGCCGGAGTCATTACCCTTTCCTACTTCCATAAGGAGTCCCATATATCCCACAAGACCTCCCATCAGAATTTAGTAACACAGGCAGATATCGAAAGCCAGGATGCTGTCAAACAATCGATTATTAAGTCTCTCGCGCTCCAAGGCATACCTCCAGAAGACATCGGATTTATCGGTGAAGAGCATTTAGACATGAAAGGAAACAAACATTTGTTCATTATTGATCCCCTTGATGGTACTAATAATTTTGCATCAGGTCTGGATTATTTCAGCATTTCAATAGCGCACGCTGTGGATGGCATTCTTACCGATGCGGTTATCTATTGGCCAAGTAGGGACATACTGTATTATGCACATGTTGGTACTGGTGCGTTCAAAAAAATGAAAGACCAAAAGCCGATTCAATTGATGGTCTCGGATGCTTTGCTTGAAAATTCGGTGATATTCACGTATTTATCCTCACAGAAGAAATATCGAGAGACGATATATCCGTTGCTTGAACGACTATTTACAGTTGTGCGAGGCTTAAGAATTAATGGTTCACTTTGTCTTGATCTTGTCCATTTGTGCGACACAGAAAATGCGACACATATAACACTCAACTTTCATGGATATCTGTGGGATGTGGCAGCGGGCGCGCTTATTGTTAAGGAAAGCGGAGGGATATTTGCTGACTTGCTTGGTAGCGAAATACAAGTGGACTGTTCTGACGCAAAGAAACAATACTCGTTTATCGCGGCCCATCCAAACGTCGTTTCAAAATTAAAAGCATATCTTACGTAATAAATTCAATCTCCAACTATACTGATAACGCATTTTATATTCTTTCATAACAGTCTAATTTGTCAACTTTGTAGTATATAAGCCGTTGACTTCTATTAAATCACAAATTACAAATAACAAATGACCAATCAATTACAAATGGCAAATAAACAAATATCAAATCAAACGCCAATTGCAAATCATAAAATACAATATAAATTTAATTTAGAGTTGAGAACCACAAGATTCAGTATTAATATTCTTACGTTATGTAGCAAACTTCCTACTTCGATAACAATAAAGCCATTAATTGATCAACTAGTAAGAAGTGCAACAAGTATAGGTGCAAATTATCGTGAAGCAAATGGATGTGATAGTAAGAAAGACTTTAAAAACAAATTGAGTATTTGTAAAAAAGAGGCGAAAGAGACCATGTACTGGATTGAATTATTAGGACAACTATTAACTAAGCAACAAGTAGAACTAAGAGTATTGTGGAAGGAATCTCATGAGCTAAGCCTTATTTTCGCCGCAATAATAAGAAAACTTACGTAATTACATTTTTAGATTTTTGTTATTTGTTATTGATTTGAGATTGGTGATTTGTTATTTGAAATTAGTTTTTTCTGAAACTCATACACATTGCCCTTGACACGGTCGTGTAATTCATATTAAATGAAGTATTAGGACCACTTTATAAATTTTGGTCATTATTATTAATTAATTTTTCTATAGGAGGAATAAATCTATGAAAAACGAAAAATTCTGTTTCAATAAGGGAACAGGACTTATCGCGCTTTTGGGTATTGTTTTAGTTGCGGCAGTATTCGCAATGAATTACACAACGAGTCAACAACAATCCACAAGTACGAAAGC
>JAVHSH010000012.1:0-82098 GCA_036172095.1 Patescibacteria group bacterium | reverse complement strand
TTCTTGCCAGCTGATTTTGGATGTCAAGTCTGCAATTCATCAACACGAGTCGCTCAGTTAAAACAACAATTATTTAATAGCACACCTGTATATAAGACAACATTTGGAACAGTGGACAAGATGCCAAATTACTATGCAACAGGTGATGCAAAAGGAAAAAGAGCATGTTACCAGCTATTTGCAAAACCTGCAAATTCATCACCACCTGGGAATATTTGTACAAGCGAAACATGTGTTATGTGTAACAATATGCAAGTTGCAGAAAGTCTGTGTAATGGAACAAAGATATCATGTACACCAGACAAGACTCAGCTTGCAGCTATCAACCCTGCATATACTGCAGCGGTTGCATCAAAGAATTTTACTGATGTAAAAGCAAAGATCAATGCCTTATTTAAGGCAGCGAGCACACAAGTAAGTAGTGATGACTTAGCTGCGGGATATGGTAATTGTTACATGGTTAATGCAGCAGCATTTGGAACACCTGAATCTGCAGCGAGTTTCGCATTCCAAACAACAGGATACTGTGGAATGCTCAAGCTAAAAGCTGAGTTTCAAACAATATGTTCATGTGCTACGATGACGAATATGGACACACAAACATGTAAAACAGCAATGTCACAGATTGCAACGATGGCTCGATAATGTGAATACGAAACAAAATAAAAAGCGCCCGAAAGGGCGCTTTTTTATGATTGAATTGCGTTGTGCTTTTCCGTATACTAATACTTAAGTCATATGCAAAAAAAGACAGGAAGAAATTTTCTACTCGTTGGGTTTATCGTGTTTATTATTTTTATATCCACTTTGTATGCAGTGGTAACTCGTCCACAGCAGCAGCGTGCTGTTGGAGTTAAAGCATATACCAAAACAACTTGCGACACACTGAAGTTTAAAGGAGCGCCACCAATGCTTGGACAGGCATGGCTTGACGATCTTAAAAAGACGGTCTGTACCAACACAACGCCTCAATTTGACGGAGGAAGTAAATGTTATACGAATACACTTGTTTGTAGTAATGATAGATTGGACAGTCCGTATTGGTGCGTAAGCTCTCAGTGTTATATGTGCATGATGGAAGAAGTAGATATTGCACTCTGTAAACCTGGTGCAACTGAAGGAATGTCCGCATGTAAAATGAATGAGGCAAAGTGGAAGGCAGATTCATATAAATGTGATTATGGTGCATCTCAACTTGAGTATGGAGTATGTTCGCCTGATAGATATAAATGTAAATGTGATGATGCTGGTAAATATAGGTATCCCACTTTACAACAAGATACAAGTTGTCCAGATAAAACCGTTAAGGTTACATGTGAAATGAAACCACAACTCCTCCCTTTCATGGCGGCATACAACGCTGGAGATTATAAAAAAGCATTTACCGAAATGAAGACTGCGTTTCAGCTGAGAAGTACACAAGTAACATTAGGGTCCACAGGATGTTTCATGCCAAATGCGCGATTAATTGAATCTGGAAGCGGATACTGTGGATTCCTTCAACTTGACTCAACACTGTCACTTGGATGTTCTTGCTGGCAGTTGATGGAAGCAGAAAATAACGGATCAGCATACGATTACGGGAGAATAAAAACAATAGAATACTGTAAAACAGTGATTGCTGAAATAACTAGAATTACGAAATAATTGTATCTCTCAATCTTTTCATCGTCTCAGGAGATCGTTTTAAGATCTGCTCAAGAGACACTACGCCGAGCGAGAATCTCATGTGATTGTACTCATCCCCAAATACAGAACCAGGAACGCCAAATATCCCCAGATCTTTAGCGACATCTTTGAGAGCTGAAATTCCTTCCTGGAGTTCGATATACAGATACAATGGATTATCCATCTCAATAGTTCCGTCCTCTTTATCATGAAAGCCAGGAACGGACAATGTATCGAGATTCTTGAAGTATTTGTGGGCTGGATCCAAGTCGCGCAGCACTTCAAGAAGCGCATACTGACGTGTGCGAAGAAGTAGATTGTATTCCGCAAGCGTTTCTGGTGTCACCATTCTGTTCAGTACCTGGAACCAAATGTCTGTCCTGTAACCGAACGAAGAATAACTGCGGATAGTATCACTCTGCATCGCGGTTTGAAGGGATTTGTTTTCTGGTACGATAACTGCTCCCATTCGCAAAGCAGGTTGCGCAAAGTGCTTTGATTCAGATAAAGCAAACATTGATTGAGTATATGCACCAGTCTCCTTGATGACCTGCAGTATCTCCTCAGAACGTTTCCTGGGGATCATTGCCATATATGCCATATCAAAGATAAAAACGGCATCAGGATTTTTTTCCTTCAGTAATGTTATTACTTCCCGAAGATTGTCCGGTTCGTATGATTTTGCCGTAGGATTTTCTGCTGGAGTTAATAATATAACATCAGGAATCTTCCCATCATTTGCGAAGTACCGTTCTATCGCCTGTTTATTTATCTGTTGTCCCGGCATGTCCCCGGTTTTGACAAACTCCACCTGCATACCACTATCCATCGCACAATTTGTCGCCATTGGAAAACTCACTTCTGGGGAAAGCATGATAGCATCTCTCCCTTTTTCATTCTTCACCATTGTGTGGAGACCCCGATAGATGCGGGCAAGTGCTCCCATTCCTCCATCGGTAAGCCACACGTCATCAACGTCTTTCGTTGTGATTCCCATAGCTTCCCCCTCAGTCCGAACGAACTCTCTGCTTTCTTTTGTTCCTCGCGCTTGAGGGTCATATCCGTAGATATTAATATCCCTTGCAATGTATCCATTTTCAATTTCCGCCTGAAGTCTTTGTCCTTCTTGATACATCACATGTGATGGGTTCAACAATAATTCAGCACGAAGTCTTGCGAATCTTTTTTTTTCGATTTCATCCTTTTCTGAGAGCCTCATATCCAAGTCTCCAATGGTTCCTGCCATTATGAAGTCATTAGGGTTTAATCCTTCATTTGTAAGACCCAACTTTATTTGATTAGCCGCATGATTAATTCCACGAAGCGCATTTGGGAATTCATTTGCATCTAGTTTACGGATGGTCTCATCAACTATCGATGAAACGATTTGCCGTCCCCGCTCCATAGATTGTATCGCCATTATTTAAGATTAAGTAATAATTTTGTCAGATCAACAGGAGATATGTTTTCCAGCTTTTCACCATCAAGATAAAATGTTGGCGTTGAGTTTATTTCAAGCTTTTCTCCGAATTGTAGATCATCTTGAATGACGCTCTGTAAGGCCCCATCATTCATATCAGCATTAAATTTTTTTTCATCAAGTTTTAAGTCTTTTGCTACTCCGGCAAGGTATGGTTTCAAATCTTTGACAGTTTCAAGTTTCACTTGGTCCGCAAAAAAACGTTTTGTTGCATCCTCAAATTTCCCCTGTCGTGCTGCCGCTTCTGCAGCATACGCTAGAGGAAAGGCGTGTTCATGGATTTGATACAGTGGAAAGTAATGAAAGACAAAAGAGACATTTTTCGTAACGGAATTGTTCTTGTTCTTCACGTCCTCAAATGCACTCAAATATTCATGGTATGCTTTGCACGCGGGACACTGATGATCACTAAATACCGCCAACGTGTGACTCGCCTTGCTGTTCCACATGGTCCGTTCTTTTGGTTTATCCTCAGTGATTTTTTTTAACAGAGCCTGGTCAGGCCCTCCCCCAACAATCTTATAAACACCATACAACCCACCAAATACTACGACAACCGCAATGATTGAAAATATGATTTGATTGTGTTTCATACCAGTGAGTTTATACCAAAATTATCTAATAGTAAAGAGGTATTTGATGTATGGGTATGGGCTGTCTCAATAGGCCAATACAAGCATATTTCTCACTCATTAGTGATGTTTACTATCGGCAGCCTTATAATAATTCATATATTAATCATGCTGGTTTTAGAAGTGTAAGGTATAATAATGTATTGTTATGACGGTCTAAATAGCGATTATATGGGAATTAGCAGATTAGAATACTATCTGCTAGCACTACTATAGGTCTATATATACCAAAAAATACACATTATATATATATCGGTCCCTCGGGTGTTTCGTGCCTAGTAAGTTCATGATAAGACTCATACAAAATAATGTCAAGAGCATTGAAGACAAATAGGGTCTGAAATATACAGATCTACTCCTGTTACTTGGTATTTGTAGGCGTATGTAAGCGGGCTCTAGTAAGCCATTTTATTCTTTCGGATAGAAATGCATTTAGTGATTTTATCACTTAGGGGGAACTGTCTGCTAACGAATGTATCTAGTGTGACGCCCTGTTGGAGCGCCTTATTTCATAGGGGATTGAGAAGTAATAATTCGTCATGAAAAACTGTATCCAGGTGTAGTTCGGTGATATGCCCTAAACATGATATTTAGTATTCCACTGAGTAGGAGTCGATAAGATATGATCCCTGAAGTCCAAGCTTGATAGGTACGTTGGCCGATGTGGACAGCATTCCGCACTGCTCATAGGTAACTCCATTATTCGAGATTGAATAGAGAATCTTGTTGTTTCGAAGCTCTGCTTTTAAATAAACATATAAATCATCTAGGGCTTTAGAAGAGCCTAAAACAGTTTTCTTTACTTTCTTGTTTAGTGCACTCAAAGTGCATACGTTTGGATAGGCAGTGTCAATCTCAATTGTTGTGCCATTCAGCGAGAATTGTAATTTTTTACCATGTTCTGGTATCAGTGATATGATAACGGACCCGCGATTTATTTTTTCAGGATCAATGAATCGGAACGTTTCCATCTGAGTTGAAGACACGAATAAATATGTTCGCTCCCCTATTGTCCGAAGACTTAATGACTTACTTTTCGACTCAATAATATCCGATGTATAGTTTGTGCTATTCTCTATCCAAAATCTATCGAGATTGACCTCCGTTATTCCATCATTTTTCGAGACAATATTAAAAGCTATGTTGGTAATATATTTCCATGATGGTATGACGACGGCAGCTCTATTCCATCCGACATTCAGTTGAGAAGCGAGATCATACTCCTGTTTTTGTTTATCATTCATCAATACTAATTTCAAGGATGTGAGATTGTTTAGCTTTTCTTTGTCAGGAACGAAGATCGAGATATATCCCTTTGTATATCCATCCTTCAATGCATATCTACTTTCTTTTTGGATAGTGGTTTCCTTTCCATACCAGGAGGTCAAGGTCAAGCTGGTCTTCTCTTCAAGGACACGTCCTGAATCATAGGAATAATTACCCTGCCAATTTTCTGTCTGTTCGAATCCCGAAAGCTCAACCGTTTTATTGTTCTCATACTGTTTGGAGATATCGATGGTTATGAATTTTTTTTGCTGTTCAAGGATGAAGATGAAGATAGCACATATAAAAAAGAGTATCCCTACCTGAAACAAAAGTTTCTTGTATCGTTTCATACCCATAACTGTAGCATATCTGAAGTTAAAAGTGTAAAGTTCAAAATGGCGTTTTTAGTCAAGAAGGTTTATAATCAAATTACTCTATTAATTATTGTTATATTCCTATGAATAAAAAAGCGAATGGTATGATAATCGGACTAGTGATTGCAGTTGTTGTTCTCGGCGTACTTGGCTATCTTGGTTCATTTCTATTACGTTCAGCAACCTCGACAAAAGTCGCTCCAACTCCAGCTGTGAACTATGCAGACATTGACAGAAGCGGTACGGTTGACGCGGAAGACGCACAACTCGTCCGTTCCCATCTCAATTGTGAGAAGTCACAGCCATGCTGGAACACAACAATCGGAAAGACAAAAGATGGAGATAATCCATTATATGTATTTGATCTTGATCTCAATAAGGATGGCAAAGTTGATGACGCTGATTTGGGGATGGTTATGGTGAAATAAGTCCTTAAGAAGTGAGAGTGAGATTTTCTAGTCGATCGAAGACATCTTCGTTGATTGAAAAATGTTTTCTGTACCAGAGCTTCGTTGATTGGTGCATAAACGAATTACGGACGTTGGATCCTACGTTGTCCAATTTTTTATGAAGAATCTTTATTTTTGGTGTCCAGAGAGTATTGTATCCTAATCTTTTTGCACGTAAACATAAATCAGGTTCTTCATGATACATAACAAACTGTGGATCAAACCCACCAAGACTTTTGAACAAGAAGCTTCTTACGGCATAAAAAGCGCCAGATGTCCAATCAACATACTGTTCTTTTTCAAGCGACCAGAGATCATATGATAATGGTCCCGCATGTTTTTTGATAAGATCCTGAAGTTCTTGATTATTAATATTTTTTTCAGCAATAGTCACATATGCTTCTAACTTTTGCATATCAAATGGACTTAAAAATTTTCCATATGAATACCATTCGATAGCTCCATTGAGTCGACGTAGTTCACCAGACAGGATACCTAGATGCTTATCCTTTGAAAAGGAATCGGTAAGAACACTCACAACAGTGTCTGTTTTTATAAGCGCATCTGAATCGAGATATACAAGAATATCTCCAATATCATAGTTGAGAATCCTATTTCTATTTGGAGTAACGAATAAACGTTTTGTAGATGGGATAACAGATACATGTTTTGAGGCAAACTTTATTATCTCGTCATCATCAGATTTGTCATCCAATATATATACATGACTAAAGTCTTTAATATGTCGTTGAGATAAAATATCTTTGAGCGCTTCAGCGTTTTTATATGTAGGAATTACAAGAACTATTTTCATAGAAAGAATACAAACTTATACAATTTTACATCTTTTCCGCCCAGGTCATATTTATAGCGTTCATTTCCTCGAAGGAAATCAAAGACTTTCTTTTTATTGTTAATTGAATAGTGAATTAATTGGGCAATAAGGAGAAGTCCAACGCTATAATATTTTTGTTCTGGATTGTAGCCTGAATTATAGAGAAGAAGAGAGTCCTCATTTTCAAAAAAGAAGACAGAGGCAACCGATATATCATTAATTTTAAGAGTTGCTATTTTTTGTGTCCATCCTGGAATAGAAAGCGTGAGAACTTCTTTAAAGAATAATTCCATAGGACCGGCCATGAACTTTTCTTTTGCAAAGTCGGATAGTTTGTGGAGCTTCACAAAGTCTGCAAATTCAGATTCGACTGCTTGTGTTTCTGGATAATGGAACAAATGAGGGACTGTTTCAAGCCGTTTGAACTTTCGCTTTAACTCTTTCCTATCTGTTCGTTCAAGGGATTCTAAGTATTCTTCCCAAGAAGAAGGAAGTGAAATACTCGGCGAAACTTCTTGTTGGGTTCCCGGACTTTGAGCGGTTGATTGTAATGTTTGAAATGCTGGCGAGTCCTCTCTTATATAATCGTATTGAACGGTTTGAATAGCATATTTCTCTTTTAATGCTTTATGGATTGACTCAATATTATTTATTGTTTCAATACCAAAATCAGTGACTTCCTGACCTCCCAAAACAGGCTTCATGCCAACGAGGACCGCCCGTTTATCGGGAAGGAGTTCATACTCAATATTTTCAAATTGCACACAAGACTTTGGATCTGTAATAAAATGTTCTTTAAACAGACTCCGATACTCCTGTGATTGGAACGGATAAGTCATCTTTTAATCCTAGTACAAATAGCTGCAAAATAATAATGGTTAATTGGCGAAAAGAAGTTTGGAAAGATTTATTGTATAGAGGCGGAAGCCTGTTAGAGATGCTTGGAAGCATACTCGCAATAAACCAGTCAGCGGTTAAGCTATTCACCAAACTTGGTTTCGGGATGCCTCGAGAAAGAGGAGTGAAATTTACAGATTACCTAACGAACAGGTGGAAAAACGCCGATACGGGAACCAGAATGTTATGGCTTAAGTTCTTTGCCCAAACGTGAGAGCGAAGAAAGTTAGCTGTATTTGGACCAACAACGGTATGATAGGCATAGTTCACCTTATCGAATCCCGGTATGTGGTTCAACATCCAGTCACGAACAATTCGCAACGTGCCGATTTGTTCATGGGTTAGCCCAGATGCACTTGCAACGAAGCAACAGCAGTCAGCGACCGCAGGATTGCCGTTAGCATCTTGGCATTCACCACCATTCGTACCACCAGGGCGATCTTTGTCCCAATTGTATGGACCATCATTACATCCACCAACTGTCAAAGGACCAAGAGTACACGCCATGGTAAACACAACACCGAGCAAGCATAAAGCAACGAACAGCAAACGACCGTACCGCTTACGCAACAGATTCTTAATGAACATTGTTCAAATCCTCCAAGTCTAGTTTGATGTGCCATTACGTACGTACAACAAAATCTGTTTCTTACAACTCCTTTCTCTAATTCTCCTCTTCCTCAAAGCATCCACATTGGGCACAATTATTTTATGTCCACGGTGGATGCCTCAAGAGCCATTACGCAGTTAAGCGTAAGAGCACTAGAGGGAGATAGAAAGAGAAGTGTTAACTTCTCAATTTCTCAAAGCTTGTCAAGGTGCTTGGCGCTCTACCTCGATATGAGGCCTGTCATCATGCGGATTGCATAACAGTACGCCTTGTACCACTCCGTGTATCTTCAATACTAAACGGAGTGCTTTTCTCCGTTTTTTTCTCTAATACACTCCCCTTGCGGGGACTCTGTAATTATACTATAAGATAGTCATAATTTCCACTAATTATGGCTATTTAGCCTTGTTTGCGCTTAAGAAGGAGCAGTTATAAGGATATACAAAATCCTGTCCCACTTTTGAAGACATAAGGAGGAGTATTCTTAGCCTCAAGCCAGGCATGGAAAGATGCGAGGGTGAAGGGTGCACTTTCCACTGAGTATCCAAATAATGACTTAGCCTCAAGTTGAGGAATAATAAAATAGGGGATAAATAAGTCTTTACCCTCTGCTTTGAAGCTGGCGATCGTTATCCTCTTGAATTGTTTATAGGCGCGGATAAAATCTTGCATTTTGAGAGATGTATACACGTTCCCCTCACAAACAAGAAGATCTTCAGGAGTTTTTAGGGTGTTATGAATATTCGTAGTAAACTGTATCGCCGCATCCGGAAATGAATTGGAAAAATGTTTTTCAAGCATTGGAAAAAGTTCTACGGTTGTGAAAACGGTTATTCCATTAAATTCTTTTTGGTCTAGTATGTCACTTATAAGATAGTCGACGACAGCTCTTCCCTTCATAGGAAGGAGCGAGGAAGGGATATTATTCGGGCCGGAGCTGGTTGAAATAATGAGAGCGTGCATAGGATATTATAAATTAAGGATATAATAACTATATGAAGAAAATAATACGGTTAACACAAGAAGGGTCTGATGAAAAAGAAGCAGAACTTACATTACTTAAAAAAAATAGAGTGGAAGCAATTAGCGAACTACAAAGCGCGCGTGCGATGGGCGATCTATCTGAAAATGCCGCTTATAAAGTCGCCCGAAGCAAGCTCTCCCGCATTGATGGACGAATTCGATTTCTCAACAAAATAATGAGAGATGTCGTGGTCACTCAAAAACGAAGTGATGGACGAATTGGGATTGGAAGCGTTGTTGTGATTGAACAGAATGGAGAAAAAAAAGAAATAACAATTGTTGATGGATATGAATCTGATTTCATGCGAGGAAAAATTTCATGCTTCTCCCCTATTGGGAGGGCGATGATGGGAAGGATGAAAGATGAAATGATTGAGGTAATGACGCCACAGGGAAAAGTAAGCTACATAATTCTTTCTGTAAGTTAGTAATTCTTTCGCTCTCCCATTTGCATATATCAGCGGTGACGTCTTGTACATCCGTTTTTCCCACCTGCCCCAAATTGCCACCGTACAAATGTCACGCGCTTTGATATATTGCTTCATGGGAGAGCTTAGACTTTTATCCAAGGAGCAGATGGCACGAGTAAAGGGCACCCGGTCCCACTTCGCCAAGATGTGTATGATATGGCTTCGAGGGATAAACAGCACTGACGGGCTTGCCCTTCCGTAGCTTTAGCGAAGGAGGGGGATAGTACGAGTGACAGAATCTGGAGACTATGGTAGTTAAATATTTTTCAGCTTTAAGTAAAATTGTCTTTTTTCTTCCGGAAAGCGTTCTATGGCATAGCGAAGCATTGTTCGCGGCATAGTTGCTGCATGCTTATTCAGGAAACCCATCTCCTCTTTTAGTCCTCCCCGTTTCCCCATTTCCCGCAACATCCATCCCACAGCTTTATGGATAAGGTCATGTGAGTCGTTGACGAGGATTTCAGCAATCGATAATGCCCTGTCAAAACGATCATTTTTTATATCGGTGAACAACGCCAATATAGAAATTCTTTTTTTCCACAGTGAGGATGATTTTGCGAATGTATATAACGTCGTTATATCTTTGTTGAGAAGATATTCTCCTACTATGTTTGGTGCGGAGAGGTCTACTAAATCCCAGTTATTTATATAATCAGTACTTTTCATGTAAAGTGCAAAAATAGCCTTCTTTTGTTCTTCACTCCCCTTCTTGAATTGGGCAATTAGAATAATAAGAGCGATGAGCCTACATTCATGGGCGGGATTGTGCAAAAGCTGCTCAACGTCGTTTAATGAAAGTGAATAAAATTGTCGTGCGATAGTCCGGGAAACGGGGACCATAATACCTAAGAATTTGTCGCCTTCTCCGTATTGCCCCTTCCCTGTTTTGAAGAATCTCCCGAGGAGCTTTGCTTTTTCTGGATCGGCATGGGAGTTAATAGTAGAAATAAGCTCGTCCATATCACATTAAAATATTCAAACATTACTTACTCAACGCGGAGCATAATGAGATGATAAAAGAGTTTTATTCAATCAGTGTCCCAATCGCTTCTCCATAAATGATCTTCTCGATGTTATCGAGTGAGTTTAGGTTGAATACGATAACTTTGATTTTTTCTCTCTGGCATAATGCAAACGCTGTGTTATCCATGACGGTCAATCCTTGCTCGAGTGCTTCTTGATAGCTGAGTTTTTTATAGAGTCGTGCATCCTTATTCTTTTTGGGATCTGCCGTATAGACTCCATCGACATTACTTCCTTTCAAAACGACGCTACAGCTCAGTTCTGCCGCTTTAAGCGCAGCTGCAGAATCTGTTGTAAAGAATGGGCTTCCAGTTCCGCCTCCCAAAATGACAATTCTTCCCTTTTCAAGATGTCGAATAGCTTTTCTTCTGACGAACGGTTCACATACTGACTGGACCATGACTTCCGACATGACGCGTGTTATTCCCCCTGCGCGTTCAATCTCTTCCTGGAGTGCAAGTGCATTCATGACTGTTCCCAACATACCAATGTAATCCGCAGCCGCTTTATCTGCGCCTGTATTCATCACTTCCCGTCCTCGAAAAAGATTGCCCGCTCCCACGACAATCGCGATTTCAATGTGTGACTTTTTTTGTAAAGTAACAACATACTCTGCGATTTTTTGGATGGCTGTGAAATCAAGGCCTTTATGTGTTTCCGAATTCCCGAACAGTTCACCGGTAAGTTTAAGAAGAACGCGTTTATACTGAGGTTCTGTAGACATAACTGATTGTAAAAAATATTAATAAATGCTATCTGACTTTTTTTTGAACTAATGGCTAAAAGCAAATAGCTGAAAGCCAATCGGTGCCGGGGAGAGGACTTGAACCTCCAATCCCTTACGGGAACAGGTTCCTAAAACCTGCGCGTCTGCCAATTTCGCCACCCCGGCTATACATCAAATAATTCTTTAATTGCCTCTCTTCCCTAACCACTTTTTAAAAGCTTTTCAACAGTTCGCGCCTCTTTTCTAGAGTTACACAATTCTACATGTATTAAGGAAAAACCACCCATTCTCCTTGTTGTGTCATTTTGTCCTAACGAATGTTGTGCTATTCTTTTCTTAAGATTATTCGTTATTCCTTTATAACACACTCCATTTTTTCCTTTAAGAACATATACATACCAATACATAGTTCTCTACCAAAACTCCAGAACCTGCGCGCCTGCCTGCCGGCAGGCAGGTCTGCCAATTTCGCCACCCCGGCTCTTCTGCAACTGGCAATTTTCCTATTCCGTACATTATACAACCTTCTGCAGTTCTACAGAAACGGAAACAGTCTCGTGCGGTTTTATAAAACTTTCAGGTTTTCCGAAATATTCCGGCCACTTAATGATTGGTTCAATACAGCAAAAATCATTACTATATTTTTTGTTCTCGATTTCATCAGTTTTAAAACTAGTCCACAACATTAAAGAGTGTAATCCATCAACTTTCATTACATACTTTGCGTGAGGGAACACGATATTGCTTTCATGGTTTAAATCTAAATATCCATTTGTTTTAATATATGGAGAAAGTTGTGCAGAATTGAGAGTGGCTCCCTCCCATCCTTTTGGTGTGTCCCAATAATAATGAACTCCAATATTCACAGGCACCTCAAGTCCATCAATATGGTTCACCTCCACACGATGTATAAATGTTTCCCCCAATGTAAATCTTTGTACTAGTTCAAGTTTTGCTGGGTAGTCTTTTATTGAGGTTGTTACCGTTTTAATTTGTATTATATTATCGGCAATTTGTTCGCTATCCCATATAAGTGTTCGTGCATATCCATGGAATGGGAGATTAAACCTTTCTTCGCCTTCTTTATCGAAGCTGGGAGCACAGATATGAGTGTTTCCCACCTTACCATCGATGCGTTTATAGGTCCCGAAAATCAAAACACCATCATAGCTGAGTTTTTTTATTCGTCCTCCACTCAAATCAAGTGTTAGAGACCATTTATTAGAATTGAGGTCCATATAATATATACATTAGTCATCTAAATTTTCTTATTCCGCCGGTGTTTCTTCTGGTGCGGCTGGTTGCGTATCCTGCGTATTTGTTTGTGGCAAATCCTTCAATAATTTCTGTATCTCTTCTGAGCTTACATTTGCTCCAGAATTATTTAGTTCAGTACCAAATGATGGCATTTTTTTTACCTGTGATGGTTTTGCGATTGAGACTGGACCATATTCAAACGTCATAGTCGTAACGCCTTCCTTTGATTTAGACTCCATCTTTCTCGAATAATATTGGGTCGTATCCACCCAGATTTTCGTTGAATAATCTAGGGTAGCCTTATCAGTCATTTCAAAGATTGAGCACGTATAATTTCCACACTTTTCTGAACCCACTTTTTTTACGGTAAATGTATCTTCAACTGCTTTTGTATTTTCCTTTGCATTACCCAACTCCTTTTTTAGTCCTTCAAAGTCGAAAATATTGGTCGTTGGTTTCCCCGTCTCATCCTTTGATGGAGGAAATTCAGTCCAAACGGTTTCTCCTGGTCCTTTCATATATGTCGTCTTATTAAACGAAATAAAACTTCCCTCTTCTTTTCCCTCAGAATAGGTTGTTGATTCTGAATTCTCTTTTCCATCAGATTTCATTACCATTTTTGTTTTTTTTCCACCATAGGTTGATTCGCTTGTCATGGTATATCCGCCTGACATAGCAACCAATCCATTTGCGGCATACTTACAGAAATCTGAATCATATTTACAATTTACCATCATTTCCTGCTGGGCCTTTTTTATCTCAGGACTTACTGGAGGAGATGCTTTTTGTTGGAAATAAACAAATCCCCCAACACCCAAGATGAGAAGAAGTCCGATAACTGGAACAAGTCTGTTCGGTTTCATAGGATTTTCAGAATGAATGGGTAATAATGAACATTATATACTATATACTTTTTACTTTTTTTCCTCTGTTTGATTTATTTTGAAAATTTATATATAGTGCAAGTGTGTACTTTATAAATTCATAGTTATTTTCTATGGATAGAAATCTTGCTCTTGAATTTGTACGTGTTACTGAAGCCGCAGCCATCGCCTCTTCTCAATGGATAGGACGAGGAGATAAACACGCCGCAGATGGAGCTGCTGTAAAGCAAATGAGGAATCGTTTCAATCAAATAGAGTTTAGAGGAAAGATTGTCATTGGAGAAGGAAAAAAAGATAAGGCGCCTGAGTTATTCAATGGTGAAATAGTGGGTAAAGGAACCGGTCCTGAGATGGATATTGCAGTTGACCCTCTTGAATGCACTGACAGCGTTGCGCATGGACGATACAATGCCACTGCCTTAGTCGTTGCTGGGCCTTCCGGGTCGCTTCTTCGTGCACCTGATACTTACATGCAGAAAATCATCGTAGGAAAAGCAGCAAGCGGAGTAATCGATCTTAATGCATCGGTTATAGACAATGTAACAAAGACCGCAAAAGCAATCGGAAAGGATGTAAGGGAGCTGACAGTGATGGTTTTGGATCGCGAAAGACATACTAAATTAATTGAACAGATACGAGCTGTTGGAGCTAGAGTACGTCTTATTACAGATGGTGATGTTGCTGGTGCAGTTGCCACATGCTTCCCAGATTCAGGGATCGATATGCTCATGGGGACAGGCGGTAGTACAGAGGGAGTTTTAGCTGCCGTTCCGGTTAAGACGCTGGGTGGGCAGATGTATTGTCGATTTACACCTAGAAATGCTGAGGAGGCAAAAGAGGCAAAAGAAATGGGAATCGAGAATTTGAGCAAAATATTTGCAGCTGAAGATCTTGCTCGCGGCAATGAACTCACGTTTACCGCAACAGGCGTTATAGACGGTCCTCTCTTGCCAGGCATCATTGTCAACAATGATTACATTATTTCCCATTCGATGGTTTTGCGGACAAAATCAGGAACAATCCGCTATATCAATACTCACCATAGACACAACAAAAAAGAATTAGAGGAATATCTTAAATAAGCTATGGACAAACTATATGAAGAGTCAGTTCAATTTCACAAGACATATAAAGGAAAGCTGGCAACCTGTGGCGTTTCGCCAATAAAGAATAAACACGATCTGTCGTTAGCTTATACGCCAGGCGTTGCAGAGCCCTGCAGAGTAATTGCAAAAAACCCAGATGAGGCATACAATCTCACGTGGAAAGGTCGAACAGTGGCAGTTATTTCGGATGGGTCTGCGGTGTTAGGATTGGGGAATATTGGTGCTATTGCCGGACTTCCCGTCATGGAAGGAAAGGCACTTCTTATGAAAGAATTTGGCGGCATTGATGCAATTCCGCTCGTAATCGATTCCCAAAACCCAGAAGAAATCATTCGTTTTGTGCAGCATGTTGCACCGAATTTTGCCGGCATAAATCTTGAGGATATTTCTGCACCTCGCTGTTTTCAGATTGAAGAGGCGCTCCAGTCCATTGGCATCCCAGTTTTTCACGATGATCAGCATGGTACTGCAATTGTCGTTTCTGCGGCATTGCATAATGCAGCAAAAGTAGTTGGAAAACCATACAGCTCTCTCAAAGTCGTCGTTGTCGGCGCTGGTGCAGCTGGTCTTGCGATTAGCCGCATGTTACTGGGACTGGATTGTTCCAATAATACCTGCCAATATTTAGGCGGTATTGATAAAGTGGGAGACCTAATTGTGGTTGATAAAACTGGGGCTCTTTATGCGGGGCGAACCAATCAAAATATCTATAAACAAGCCATAGCTGGCATGTCGAATAAGCATATGAGGATGGGTTCTCTTTCAGAGGCCATTTCGGGAGCTGACGTCGTCATCGGTGTCTCCGGACCAAACAGTATTTCACCTGGAATGATACGGTCTATGGCAGACAAACCGATTGTATTTGCGATGGCAAATCCAGCGCCTGAAATCATGCCCGATGAGGCAAAAAACGCTGGTGCATACATCGTTGCTACGGGACGGAGCGATTATTCAAATCAAATAAATAACGTACTTGCCTTTCCTGGAGTCTTCCAAGCGGTGGTACGAGGGCGATTGAAGTCAATTACGCCCCAAATGAAGATTGCAGCCTCAAAGGCTATTGAAGCAATGGTTATGAATCCATCCGTTGACTTCATCATCCCCGACCCATTCACCCCTCACCTTGCGGAAAAGGTGGCAGACGCTATTCTCACACAAAAATAATATCTGTTTGACAGCTGTCGGGAAGTCATCTATACTCATACTATTATTATATTAGTTATACGATAGTATGAATACAAAAACCGCTGGGCTCTTGGTTATTGCTCTCATTGTTATCATCGGTTTCGGGATCTTTTCTTTTGGAAACAAAGACAAAAAAGAACTCCCCTCTTCAATTCCTCCTACCAAGATGGAAAAAGACCTCGGTGTAGCCTATAAAGATGGAATATATGCACATGTTGGTGATTATAAGTCCCCTGCTGGCCCTGAGCAAATAGATGTAAAACTCACATTGAAGAATGGCGTCATCATTGAATCTGAAGTAACCCCCAAGGCTACGATGCCCATTTCCAAAATGAAACAGGAAGCCTTTGCAAAGGGATATAAAACATCTGTTGTCGGAAAAAGCATAAAAGATTTACAATTAGGAAAGATTGCCGGATCATCTCTAACTCCAAAAGGGTTTAACGACGCGGTCGAGAAAATAAAAGCAGAGGCGAAGGTATCATAAATGAATGAAGAACACATTTTCGTTTGAAGGAATTGGGACAAAATGGGATGTTGAGGTATATTCTCCCATCATTATGTCTCAACTGGGGTATCTTGAGCATATCATAAAAAAACGAGTCGAAAAATTCGAGAATGTATATTCTCGTTTTTTACCTGATTCATTTGTCAATAATGCACTTCTCCAAAAAGGGTTGGTAAAACTTCCAGATGATTCTGAAAAACTATTTACTTTGTATAAAAAAATGTATGAAGTCACCAATGGTTTATTTACTCCTCTTATTGGGCAAGTATTGGTAGATGCTGGTTACGATTCCGCCTATTCGCTTAAGCCGAGGAAACTTCGTTCACCTCCTCGTTGGGAACAGGTAGCAGAATATGAATATCCGCATATCAACATCAAACAATCAGCAACATATGATTTTGGTGCAGCGGGTAAGGGTCATTTGATAGATCTTGTTTCAGAAATCATTATTGATCAAGGATTTCTTGAATTTTGTGTTGATGCTGGGCGAGACATTCGTCTTTTCTCGGAAACACCCATACGAATTGGCCTTGAGAATCCTTCAAATAGTGAAGAAGCAATTGGTGTAGCAACCCTTTTGCATGGAAGTATTTGTGCATCATCTGGGAGTCGGAGGACGTGGGACATATATCATCACATTATCAATCCAAAAACTCTTAAATCCCCGAACAAAATTCTTGCAACTTGGGTTGTTGCCCAAGAAGCATTGCTTGCCGATGCTTTGTCAACCTGTCTTTTTCTCGTCCCGGCAAAAAAGCTTATTCCCTATTTTGCATTCGAATATCTGACGTTATTTGCCGATAACACATTCGAAAAATCGTCTGCATTTCCGGCAGAGCTGTTCATAAAGTAATACAATACTTATATGTATAACCACTCATCAAAGGCATATATTTGTCCTATTTGTCTTGGGATACAAGGTGTTGAAAATGAAAATACGTTATTAAGAAAAATTGATTTGATATACAGAGACGACATTGTCTCAGTGTTTATGAACTCATTTTTCATCAAGGGAAATGAAGGGCATATTATTATCGTTCCAAATAAACACTTTGAACATCTCTACGATCTTCCTGTCGATGTTGGCCATGCCATAATGGATTGCGCAAAGCGGTATGCAATCATATTAAAACAAGCATATAAATGTGATGGGATTACGATTCAGCAAAATAACGAGCCTGCGGGCGGTCAGCATGCATTCCATTTCCATCTGCACATATTCCCTCGATATATAAACGACTCATTTTATTTGAATATGAAGAATAAAATAAAAACAACACCTGAAGAACGGATAAACTACGTAAAAAAAATCATGCTCCATTCCTAATAATTTCTACTATCATATGCCCAGTGAAGAAGTGCTTGACGTTGTCTTGGGCGACAGGAGAAATCACTCTGCGTACAATATTTCTGCAATTGTGAAACATGACGCTTTATAGCTTTCCATCTCTTAATCTGTCGCTCATCATCTTCAAAACGACGCCCCATATAATAACGGCAATACCATTGGAACCATCCTCGTGGATCGTCTGGATGAATCCACCCCTTCTCTTTCCAAATAGAAAGTGATTGACTTGCATCGACTTTATAGAAATTTAATGAAATATCCTTCTTATCTTTTGCCAATTTTGCATGAGTAAACCACTCGCTTGGAAATTCCTGCGTGCAGTCACGCATATAGACACCTCCAAATACTCCCAATGCAAGCATTTCATGTGGCGTTAGTTCGGGTTTAAAATCAGGATGAAAGTTTTTCCCGATTGGTTCAGATAACGTATAGACGTATTGCTCTTGCATCAAGTCGTGCACCACCATCAGAGGATGGGTATTCATAGACTATTTCTTCTTTGAGAAATCAAAATAAAGGATAGAGGACCAAGTATCAAGCTGTACATCCTCTTTCCAATTTTCTGTCGTTATTTTTGCAAGCGCCTTCAGTGTATCATCGTTATTGAATTTTTGTATCAGATGAACCAATTCCTCAGGAGTTGTATATAGTTTGTTTCTTCCACTGAGATTTTTTGCATGATTTACGTATGTATTTAGATCAAATATTTCCTGAGCTTCTAAAAGAATATATTCTTGCTGATTGTTTTTATCTTCCAAAAATGCAAAGGTTTTTTCACAATAGCTATCAAACTCTTCTGCATTATCTTTTATTTCTTTTTTCAGATAGGAAAGGAATTTCCTCAACTGTTCAACACCCTTTTTATATGTGCCAACAACACCATTTTTAGTATTCCAGATAATGGAATCACATACCTTTGTATCGCCACTGGCAAGCAACATAAAACTATAGGGAGGATATTTTGCGTTTTCATTCAAACCCTTTACTATCCATTTTCCCTCGTTTTCTTTTGTTGGAATACTGTCGGTTGAGTAGAGGTATGCCCTATTTGCCATAATGAATATTATACTGAATTTTATTCAATGGAGATAATCCTATATTGAAATTAATATACGTGTTTTAATCTCATCTGCTCAAAAATTTCTTCAGTTGTACCATGCACTACCGCTAATCCATTTGGAAGGAGAGATAGAAGGTTTGGCGCAAGTGTCGCATACGCCCTCACTCTATCTCCTGGAATATTAATAGTTTCACCTCTATTTTGTGCATCATAAAATTGTCCCACAGCTATATCAATTATAAAATTGACAGATTTGTCACGGGGTGCGCCAAATACGTGTATATCTTGTCTCATTCTTTTTTCTCCAGATGGATCAAATATAGTTACCGAGCCAGATTGTGTTATAAAACCATCTGGAAGAGGAATACTACTTATCGCATTACACATTCCTGCAGTTTCGCTTAACGATCTCCCCCATGTAAGGCGCGCAACGGTTTGACCTTCTATTTGCGCATATCTCATTATGAATTGCTTATGGAGAGCGGTTTCAATCAAACTACAATTTGTAGTTGTCCAAGATCTAGCTACACTTCTCAATATTTCTGTCTGATGTGATATTAATTCACTCATGTTGTTAGAGCCTATATTATATATAACTCAATATATTGAAGTCTATCGTTATTGCAAATCAGCAGAACGAGAGCTTAGGAAAATGAAATTCAAGATTTTAGTCATCACACCAATTCATTCTCTATGGTTATTTCCCCATGGAGATCTTCAAGCATCTTGATCTTTATCTGTTCATAGCTCATTTTTTGAGCTAATAGCCATCCAAGCTTTGTTGTCATCGACTCCATACTCATATCAAATGCTGGAATTGCAAGATCATTTTCTTTAAGATGTTGGCCCGATTCATTTACTTGAAAGCTTGCAACACCGCTTGGGGCTTGTGTGGTTACGATTATTGGTATTGAAAGTGATTTCAAATACTCAAATGCTGGGAGTAGATGAGAACTAGGATCTCCTGCGCCAAAAGCTCTAAAGATAAACGCTTTGATGCCATTGTTATCCACCAACGTCTTAAAAATGTCGACAGACATACCTGGAAATTCAGTAAGCGAAGCGATACTTTTTGTATCAAAATCCTTCTTTACACTTAAGACTCTTGATTGAATTGCAAGTGGCTTATATTTTGACAAATAGGCAACATGTTTTCTTAATGCTGTATCATCAATTCTCATGAAACGTCCGATTTGACCTAATGAACCCGTTTGAAAAGATTTGAAAGGATCATAGTCAAAGTCTGTCCCCTTCTTTACTCGTGTTCCTGAAATTATTTTACTTCCAAAAACTGCAATGACTCCTTTTACATCATGATATTCCCATACAGCCAATCGTAATGCATTTACCAAGTTGGTTACAGCATCTGTCCCTAGATAGCCCAGTGGTACTTGTGCTCCGGTTAGAATTACTGGTTTATTAATGTTTTCAAGTGCGAATGAGAGTGCTGCTGAAGTATATCCCATGGTGTTTGTTCCATGTAGTACTACGAATGCATCAAAATCATCATATTTTTCTTGGATTTTTTCAATAATTCCGGTCCAATGTTGGGGTTGGACATTTGAACTATCGAGATTGAAAAGCTCAACGATTGATGGAGTGATCTCTATATTCCAGTTCTTCTTGATAACATCAACTGAGTTATTAAGAATAGTCATGAATGTGTTTGGATCAGATTTTACATTTTGAGATACATTGCTTTTGGCAACATTCCCGGCAACTGTGCCTCCGGTAAATATGACTAAGATTCTTTTATTTGTATATGTTGTCATAGTAACTAGATAGGAATAAAGATTATATTGCTAATACCATATTATATAGCTTTCTTAAGTTGTTTCAAGCATGAGGAGCAAATGGTGTGATTTTAGAACAGTAAATTGGACCAATCATATTGGCAGTCTACAACATTCATATGATGCTTTTGTGAACTTAAATTTGCTTCTAGTATAATTATTTGTAAATGAATGATATACACATAAATATGTCAAATGTTAAACTAAAAACGTTCTTCACAATTGCGATATTATGTGTAACGGTTTGGTTTGCTATAAATTGGTTTTTCAGCTTTCAACATAGGTCACGTGCATCCGCCGCTCTTCCCACACTCTATTTTGAGATTGAAAACGAAAAACAAGCTTCGCCTGGGGCAAAAATCAATTTGAATATTATAATAAACCCAAATGGCACCTCATTCACCTCTTTTGATGTAACATTTACCTTCGGTGAAAATCTTACTTTAAGCAATGAGTTAAACTTAGAATCGAATATTCTCCCGTTGGAGAATAGCACAGTACTTACGAAAAAAGAGTTAAGCCCCAACTCCAACACTATTCATTTGCAAGGAATCAAACAGGATGGATCATCTATCGGTGAAGCTCCAATTCGACTAGTACAAGTAGTATTTGTCATGAAGCCAAATTCGAAATTTCCATTGGAATTTAAATGGAAAGAAGGAGCTAAGCTCGATGTGTCAAATTTGGAATCGAAGGATTTAACGTATTACGGTGCAGGAAATGCGCTTCTCAGTCCCGAGCTTAATAAATCACAAATACAAAAAGTCACCATTGATGACAATCTTCACAATAAAATGATTTGGGTAGCAAGAATTGATGGGCAATTTACCGAAAAAGAGTTCTCAGAACTTGCCATGTATGACATAGTAATTATTGAAGCTACACATGGTGGAGATGGATCTTTGACAAGTAGAGGAAACATCCAAGCTTGGCATGATGCTGCTAAAAAACTAAAACAATTAAATCCAAAGATAAAGATATTCTCATATTTTAATGTTTCAATTATTAGACCCTATATGGATCAACAGTATTTCGATGGTGGTTTTAAAGATGAATGGTATTTGCGTTCAAGTAGCGGAGAAAAAGTAATATACAATGGAAAACCACTCATCCATTATGTTGACCTTACTAATCCGCAATTTAGAACTTGGGCAATTCGCTGGATTTCTTCTTGGTATGCATTAGCTCCCTATGACGGCGTTGCATTTGATACAGCAGTACCGCTTACAAATAACGCAACAATTAATGAGATATCTACTCATAAAGCTGAATTGTGGAATCAAGGGATGATTGATTTCCTTAGTGAGGCAAAAAAATCTTTTTCAGATAAAACTTTTTTTGTTAATGGTATCAATTACCCATCCCCAGACTATAACCTAGGCACCTATACAATGCTTAAATCGAACGACATGATATTTAACGAGAGGTTTTGTATTGGCTATGAAGAAAAAACCCCAAAAAATCCTAGTGAAATACATAGTGATATTGATTTAACAATTCGACTTATGGACATGGGTTTAGTTGTTCTTAATAAAACAAATTATAGAAATTGGGAGGACCCATCAAAAAATTATGGGAACTTGTTATTATCTCGATTCTGTTATGCGGCCTCTCTCATGGCGTATAGACAAAATCGATCTTTCTATAAATTTGGGATAGGATATTTCATTAATAAAGATGGAAGTGAACTTAATCAAAAAATTCCTGAAATGGACCTTGCACTTGGACAACCACTAGCAGATAAATATACTGAACCAAAATTTCTTGTACTGATGAGAGAATTTATTAACGGAGTTGTATATTTGAATGTGAGCGGCGTCGATATGACGATAGAATTGCCATATAATCTTATCCAAATGAATGGAAGTATAATGGGTGAAAAATATCCTGCTAATACATCTATAACGATCCCACGACGTACTGCACTGTTTTTTTTGAAAGCTAAATAGGGAGTATTTTAATACTGACTCCACTGTGAAAATAGTATAAATGACGGATGATCTTGTAAATCTTAAATTTTGCGTAGCGTTTACAACAGCGGAGGACTCCGTTGCATTTTGGTCACCTAAATGATTGTGTTTAGTATGTTCTGATAAGCCAAACATTGTATTTAACTGAGTCATCAAGTAGGATACAGTATGAAAAAACATTCCATTGTCTTTACTGTAGAAGTCCACACGTAATTCGAAAGGGAGTTCATCGAGGAAATATTAAATTTCTTTGTATAGCATGTAAGAAGTGGTTTCAAATACGCCGAGGAAGAAAGAGTCTAACCGGTAAAGATGTACTCAATCTTCACCTTGTGGGAACCTCCTATCGAAATATAGGATGCATTGCTTCTCGTACGGGATCCAGTGTCTATCGTTTGTCTGCCTCTACTCTTTCTTCTTTGCCTCATTGTACAGATATCACTCGAAAGTATTGTTCTCATTTCTGTGGAGTACTTCTTGTTGATGGAAAATATGTAAAGGTGAAAGGATATGAAAGAAAGATTCCTGTAGTCTATGGAATTGACTATCTTACTCATGATATACCCACCTATATTTTTTCTCCGGCTGATAACTACCAAACATGCCTTTCATTCTTCTCCTCTCTTTGTCTTTTGAAATACCCTCTACAAGCTATTGTGTGTGACGACAATATAAACATTCAACAGGCCTGCAGACAAATTTATCCCAATGTGGTGATACAACTGTGCCAAAACCATTACAAACAAGGGATACGAGTTAACTTAGGCATTCATACCAACACCTATCACTATCCCTTTATGAAAAGCATTGAAGAACTGTTTGAGAAGAAGAGATCGAAAGAAGAATTTCTCCACAAAGCAGGAAACATGTTCCAGAAATATGGATATGTACCAGAATACAAAAGTATTCTTTTGGATATTAATCGTCGTATGGATGTGTTGTGATCCCCACGTTCCTCGAACCAACAACCTCATTGAATCATATAATTCACATTTGGAAAGTAGATTAAAAACACTCAAAGGCTTCAAATCATTTATTCATGCCGATAATTGGCTGAATGCTTACTTTATTCATCGAAGATCAAAAACTTTTACCGATTGTGAAGGAAAGTTTAAACGTCTTAATGGTTTTTGTTCGTTACAAAAAACAATGGAAAATCTGAGTTCCATTGAGAGTCCGAACGATTGAGGCTAGCAATCAAGTACAATCGTTAGCTATGAAACAGAAAGGAAATTTGATGCCGAGAGAGCGCGATAGGATCGCCTACATGCTGGCAAAAGACAAATCAATTGGATGTATTGCTCGTACCCTGGGAAGAAGTAAAAGTACCATTCATGATGAGATTCATCGTAACAGGCGGTGGAGTGCTTAAAAGAATAATTGGATATACGAAGCACTCTCTGCGCAAGAGGAAACAACAACACGCATGAAAGAAAGGAGGAAACGACCTAGGTTGAAGAACTCATGGATATATGATTATGTTTGTAAATATCTCAGAGGTGTCTGGAGCCCTGAACAAATCGAAGGAAGGCTCAAACTCAGATATGCAGGAGTATATGAAAAGAATATTGGTCATGAGGCTATCTACCAGTATGTGTTTGATATGAAGCAAATGAAGGATGAACAAGATGGAGGATTATGGGAGTTCCTGGCCATAAAACAAACAAAGCGAAAGAAACAGCAAGGAAGAGGAGTGCATAAAAGTCATATCCCTCATCGAGTATCAATCCATGCTCGTCCTGAGGCTGTTGAGAAGAGAGATGAACTGGGTCATTTTGAAGGAGATTCAATTGAAGGGAGAAGAAGTGTGGGAGATGGATTTCATACAGAGGTGGAAAGACTATCTCGTATGACATTTGCAGTAAAGGTAGATAAAATATCTTCAGAAGAAGGGCTCCGAGCTCAAAGAGAGATATTTGTCAATCTGCCAGCATACGCACGGCTATCAACAACATTGGATAACGGAAAAGAGAACCATTCACATTACAAGTTAAGAACAGAATTGAACATGAAAACATATATGGCAGATCCCTATTCGTCCTGGCAAAGAGGAACGAATGAGAATACGAATGGACTCATTCGTCGTTATTTTCCAAAGAAAACAGATTTCACAGAGGTGTCACAAGAAGAGTTAGATGAAGTGGTATGGGAACTGAACAACAGACCACGAAAAGTATTGGGCTATCACACACCATTAGAAGTTTTTATGAGAGAGCTTGCCAAGCGTTCGGATTCAAAGTAGAATTCAGGAAACCCTTCAAAACTGAGCGATGTTTTGAGGCTAATCAGGTGACCGCTTTTGCAACGGTCTGTTTACAACGGCGGAGTAAATGGTATGATTTTTGGATAATTGACTGGTCTGATTACAACATATTTGATCTTACTAGTCTTGTCTAATTAGTATTTCTACACTATCAGATTCAATTCCAATTATTGTCAATTTATATTTGAGCCCATTCAATCCAATATAATCATAAACTTTTCCACTTTTTACATCTATAAACTCTTCTGATGGCTTTTTTGGGAAAGTTATTGTTAAATGCGCATAAAATTTTGATAAGACGAAATTAACTCCAAGGGTTATACCACTTTTTTGGTCAGTATACGATTTACCTTCATCTACGCTTATACTTGAACTGTTTAGACTTGTTTCGATTGGGTTATATGAAGGAGTGGGTATAGTGGTGATTGTAGGTCTAGGCTCACTTTGTTTTGAGGATTCTTTCGTCTCTTCCGCATTCTTTCTAAATACATACCTAAATATATTTGGCCACCATGGTATTGATATAACCCCAACTACAAGTGAAGCAAGGGCAATAATCAATGCCAATTTGATGTAGTCTTTATACCATGGGATAGCTAATTTATTTCTATCTACATCTTTCCAGTTTCCAGATTTAATTTTGCTAAAATCCACCTTATATTCATAAGCATCTCCCCATGCAATCAAAACAACCTTTTCTCTTATATTTGGATTCTCAATCTTCCAAATAGGTTTAAACTCTAGAGACCCATTTACATAAATCTTTAGCTTATTCCCATGATCAATTTCCAATCTTATTGTTAGTAATCGGTCTTTCGGGTAAAATTTCGTTTTATTAAGTTCAGATACCCATTCCCCGTTATAATATGCCGTAAAACCATACTTATCATTCGTATTTGAACTTAGGTGAAACAATAAACTTCCCTTGTTTCTTATTGGCAAAATTGAGGTATTAGGGTCAATCAGTTTGAATCCCGCTCTCCAATATTCGCTCCTAGGATTAATGGTAAATTCGAGTAAGCTGACTTTTCCATATATTTTTACTTCTCTGAAGTTAGCGCCCTGATCACTGTTTGTTTTAGTTGCAGTCCAATTATCCATTGTCCAAAAGCTTAATTCTTAAGTGATTTTTTCTCATTCCATCTATTCCTTCTGTCCCCCAGCCCGAATCATATTTAATAGATATTTTTATCAGTTTTGGTTCTGTGTTATCAGCATAAATTCCTATATGGAATACATAGTCTCCTGAATCAAATATGTCAGATAAAGTATTTGGTTTTATCGAACAACTTCGAAATCCTTTGCTGTATTTATAAAATCTAACCTTGCTTGGATCGTTTTCAGATAGTTTATTTTTCGCAAATTCTGCTATCTGAGTTGGCTCCATAACTTCTATTATGTCAACTATTCGAGATTGTTTATGTGGTATTCTGACCCTTCTTGATATCCCAGTTTCATCTGCAACCTGACCTGCCCAGGAAAGATTTAGAGACATAAAAACTACTGGTTGTGGTTCAACTTTTTCTAGAACAACCTCAGCATTTTCAAGAGTTCTTCTTCCAAGGTTGGTTATTTTTAATCTAACATAGTAAGTTGGGATAGATTCTATCAGTTGACCTGCACCATTTCGTAATTCCATCGATGTTTGGTGATAATTTTCTGTATCACTATCATCAAAATAAACGGTAATATGGGGTCTATCTAACCACTCCCAGAATCTATTTCCGAAAAGGGCAACGATTACTGCCGCAAATGTAGCTATAGCAATTATTATTTGGATATGATCGGGGGTGGGCATTGTTTTTCAATATATATTTTTTGTCTTCTCAAGTATATCAAAGTTTGCTACGACAAATTCATGAACAGATTTAGTCTTACGTATTAATTAGATCTATTTGACAGTCAATCATAGTTTAATTTATCCCAATTTAAGATAAACTCATACTAAAATATGTAAAAGAGTATAATTGTCATTAAATATGAGCTTTCTTAAGAGCTTTTTAAATTGGTCACTTGGTCTATTTTTTGCTCTTTGCGGTTTGATTCTTTTCAATACTGCGCCACTTTATTCAGTCCTCACCTTTGTAATAGCTGCATTATTCATCCCTCCTATGTATAGATACATCACCTCTCTTCTTAATCTTAATATTTCAAGAAAAGTAAGGTATATCGCAATCGTGGTATTATTTTTGACATCAATTGGTGTGTATCCCCAATCTAATATTAAGAAGCTAGATCAGGTAAATGAATCCGAACTGCGAATTAATACGTCCACCACTGATAAAGATCCATCGGTTAAAACAAGCATCGTTGATGAGAAGGTTACTCCAACTCCAACCTTAACAATGACCCCTACTCCCCTCCCAACAAGGATGCCTACTATAACTCCAAGACCAACAGTTATTGTTCCTACATCAGCACCAGTAGTTCCTGTCTATAATCCACCTCCACAAGTAGAAGAACCGCAAACAAATTCTGGAGGCTATTCTTGCAACTGTAGTAAGGTCTGTGGTGCTATGGCTTCATGTGATGAGGCATACTTCCAGTTAAACACTTGTGGGTGTTCTGCGAGGGATGGAGACAATGATGGTGTTCCATGTGAGACTATTTGTAGATAGCTGTTATATTTATCATAAAAGTATGAAAGATGATCTGAATAAAATTCTTGATTTTAGAAAGAAAAGAGATTGGAAGCAGTTTCACCTTCCTAAAAACTTAGCAATCTCACTTTCACTTGAAGCAAATGAAATTTTAGAGGTGTTCCAATGGTCAAAAGATAATGATATTCCGGCTGGTAAGAAGGAAGTTTTAGAGCTTGAGTTGGCTGATGTTTATTATTACCTCTTACTATTAGCACACGATTCAGGCATAGATCTTAAGGAAGCACTAAAGAAAAAAATGAAGATCAATGAGAGTAAATATCCTGTTAGTAAATCTAAGGGTAAGTCGGTTAAATATACAGAATTATAATATGAGATACTTTTTAGCACCACGTAGTGGAGAGAAATCGTATTCAAACTTTCAGTCGACAATAAAACACGGTGTTCCGATGGATAGAATAGAACCTTATCTGTCTGAAGAAGGAAAACTCATTCTAGCTAAAGAAGAAGTCATATATGCTTGGGGAAATAGAGAAGGAAAAAAGGGTGATTGGATGAAAATGCAGTTAGGAGATATGGTCTTGTTCTATGCTCACTCCTTTTTAGTTATGGCCGGCACTTTGGTGTTTAAGCAGCATAACCCAGAACTTGCATTAGCAATGTGGCCAAGAGATGATAAAGGAAATCCTTGGGAATATACGTTCTTCATAAGAGATCTAAAATACTTCAAAATCCCAATCACTTACTTTAATCTTGTCTCAGGATATAAATTTCGGAGTGTTCAAGGATTTCAGGAAATTACAACTCCGTATCGTAATCAGATCTTAACTAAATATAAATCGTTTGATGAGATGTTTAAGGAATTTAAAGATGAAGGATCTGCTGAAATTCCTAAGCTGACTGAACCGGTTAATATCAATCTCAAGATTGATGTTGAGGCAGAATTTGATCCAAATTTTAGGCTAAAACCTTACGTTAATATTGTTTCATCATCCGCATCTGTCCCAAAAAGCAAGCAACCAATTGATTTTGAAGAAAGGCATAGAAAAAACACCTTCACTGGTGATAAGGGCGAAATACTTGTCATGAAGAATGAGAAAAAATACCTAATAAAACATGGTAGGAAGGATCTGGCAGACAAAGTGAAGAGAGTTTCTCTTGATGATATGGCAGCTGGATATGACGTCTTATCCTTTGATACTGCTGGAAACGAAAAGAAGATTGAAGTTAAATCAACAACACTTCCCTATCGAAAATATTTCTCGTTTAGGATAAGTGCACATGAAAAGAAAATATCTGATATGACTGCTAATTATTACTTATATCTTGTGTTCTCTGTTAATTCCTTAAAGCCAAAGATAGTTGCAATCAAAAACCCCTTTGTTTCAAAAGAATACCTTCATATTGAACCAACTCAATTTTTAATCAAGGGGCAATGTTATTAAAAACGGATGATGCAATTGCCTGTAGTTTTTCTCTTTGTGATGAAGAAAAGATTATAATCGTCAGGGCTTATAAATTGATAAATCTATAGTATCGTATGACACTAATTGCGGCATGTAGAACTTGGTCTGGTATTTGCATTGCTACTGATACACGAGTTACACACATACCGAAAAAAGGAGTGCCTTTTTATAAGGATGACTGCCGAAAATGTGAAATTATCACAGGAGGGCTTGCTCTCGCAGTTGCTGGAGATTGTAGAACCTCCTCTTTGTTTAAGGATATCCTAAAGAAAAATTATGTACAAACTTATCAAGGTTTTGCAAAAAAAGTTTTAAGCGGTGAAACTTTAGATATGGATCCTACAGAAGTGCTTATAAATGTTACCAGAGAAAGTTTGATTGAAGTCTCAAGTTTAAATGAAGTTACTTCAAGGCCAGCTGAAAAAACTCGAATTAGCGGACTAATTGCTGCGATTGATTTGATACCTCTCAAATTAAATGCAGAAGAATGCTCAAATATAATTGAAGCATTGAAATATGCACCAATTTCAAATGATCTTTTTCTAAAAAATGCTATCCAAATTTATGAATGTGCGGCGGGCAAGATGGATTCAGTTGAGATACAGGGATGTAGACAAAGCACGTTAATAGCTTTTAATAATGTGCTCTTTGGTACCACAACTAAAGCGATTCTTGATGTGCACGAAGTGCCATTTGGGCAGGTTGCAGTTTATGGTAGTGGTGTGAGTGATGATCATGCAGTTGAGCAATATAAAACACTCGCATACCTTCTACTTAAGACACCTGCGGATGATTTAGAGACCGCTGCATTCCACTTAACTCGGACTCATGGGTGGTCAGATCAGGTAGTCAAAGCTGATGTTAGATATGGATTTAAAACCTTTGGTGGCGCAACATTAGCTATGGCATTAATACCTGATCCCAAAGATCCAAAAGGTGGCGTGGATTTGATATTGATTAAAGGAGAATTTAACAGAAAAAGTGATGGCAAAGTTATTTCCAATATATTTAAGAATAAAGATGGAGAAATATGTGCAAAAGGTGAGGATGGGAAAACATCTATCTTAAAACCCTTTAGTCAATATGGTTTAGGTCAGCTTGATTCTCTCCAGCTTGCGAGATAATATTAGAATAAATTCTCTCAATATTTTGCATCAGAACAATCTATCTGCTAATATACCCTAATATTATGAGTAGTTTTAAATCACAGTTTTCGCTTCAATTTCTGATGAGACTCTTATATGATTTCAAAGAACCTTTTGATAGAGATAAAGCAATGGAAAAAGGTTGGAGGTATGGAGGTGAAGCAAAATTGGATATTCAAAAGCTTGTTTATTTCTATAAAGTTCATTTTGATCTTCTCTTTGATATTTTAGAGGTAGTCCTTACACCATATATTGGTCGATCACATGAGTTGGTTAAGCCCGATCCGATGGTTGTTAGCGATTTTAGTATTATGCTTAATTCTTTTTATCTAATTCAGAATCATTGGGAGTTTAGATTAAGAAAGGTCTACTTTGTTGACTTTTCTTCCTTTGACCCAATTGATGGGAATTATGAGAGATTAATTGATGATTGGGCAAAACTGAGAGGAGAATTTCTTGATCATAAGGCAAAGATATCTAACATCTGTCATCTAAACGCTTTAGAATATAAAATTCCCTATAGGTTGGAGCGTTTTACTAAAGCAATTAAACACAACCTCTCAAAGCAAAAAGAATATCAACAGGTTTCTAAGCCTCAATTTAAGACGACCACTTTCCCCTCCGACTTTAAATGGAATGAATCCGATAGTCGTATTTTTCACTTTGGCAAAAGGGGTAGTGTCTCTTTTACTGCCAAGAGAAGTAAGAGACTTATGGTATTTAAAATGATAGTTGAGGGACGTGGTGAACCAATTCGTGTAGGACTTATTGCACGACGCATTCAAAGAGATGTGCATTACGTATATTCCGTCCTTCGCAACTTAAGAAAGATAATTTACGACACAAAGATTGAGAGTGTTTTTCTTGTTCAAGATAAAGGTAGTGTCTATATTGCATTTTCCCCTTCAAAGTCTGTCAAAAGTATATCCTAAACTTTTGACAATGTAGCTTCATTCTTTGCTATCAGTCTTCCTTTTTTTTATTTATGGTTGGCCATATAGTTGGCATATGGTTGGCTACGATTTTATTCGAGAATTACAAGAAATTATGAAGGAGGAATTTGACCTTGAAATCAGCTTTAAGGAGGCGACTGAATTGGCAAATTCTTTAGTTGATTGTTTCTCACTACTTTTAGAGGAGGGTCAAGAAAAATGATAGATACTATTAGGTTTAAAATACGAATTTCAGGCGAACAGTATGATCGTATTAAGGTATCATGTCTTCCTTCGGAATATTTCGATAAACGTGGAGAAATGAAAAGGCGACTTGTTGGAAAAGTTTCTGTTCCACCATTCAATGCAGAGATGACCATTATGATTTTTTCTGAGTTTCCAAACATCATGTACCTTGAGGGAAGTCTTCCCAAACTCTGGTATGGCGAGAACGTTCACTTATTCTATGCAAACCAACTTGAACCAACACTTGAGATTCTGTATCAATCGCTCTTTAAGAAATTTGAGAGCTTTCCAGATTATTCAGTATGGGAGATACAGCGACTTGATGTGTGTTATACCTGGAAGTTCTCGACTCCTGAAGAAGCGCTCAAGGTTATGGAATATGTTCAATCTCTTGAGTATCTGAGAAAAATAAGAACAGTGTATCCAGGTGAGTCAGTTGATTTTGTTGGAGGTCAGACGAAAGTTAAATTTTATCTTAAAGAGCCTGAATATAAAAAGCATGGATTTATCGAGCTTATGAAAAAAGAAAAACCTGAGTTGGCGAAAAGTGTGTTAGAGCTTACATCAGGAGTTCTGCGTTTTGAGGTGACTTATCGTAGAAAGGCATTGTTGGATTTCTTTAAAGAGAAAAGATCTATACGCTATGAGCGGTTTATCGATGATTCTATTTTAACTGATCTAATGCTCAAAACCTTTTCTAACTTTACTGCTAATATCGACAAGGAGGTTGCAAACCTTGATTCCGTCGTACAGGCATTGATGAGGTGCTATAAAGCAAATAAGGCGATACGTTTACTCTGCTGGTACAATACGTTCATCCTCTCCAGAATCCCCATAAAAAACTTGATTAGGAAGCATGCGAACAGTAGTGATATATCTGCAAACAAAAGGGATCTTGAGTTGGCTTCTGTATTGATTCCCACTATGCTTGATGTTTCCCCATTTAAGTTTCCCATCCCAAGTACGTTGGCAGTTAATCCACCCTTTGGTGCCGCTGCGGTAGCAGCGACAGCAGAGGGTGTTATTAGAGAGATGAATAGGCTCCCTGAAGAGCAGCTTGAGTTGCCTGTTCCCTTGTGATGGCTTTAGCCATTATCTGTAACACTGGCTAAAGCCTATGAGTTAGGAATTATTTACATACATTATTAAGTTGATATAATGATCCCGATATGAAATCTGTTTACCTTTGTAGGGTATCTTCTAAAGAACAGGAACAAGAGGGCTATTCTCTTCCCTCTCAAGAAAGGCTTCTTACTGAATATGGGGAAAGAAAAGGATTAATAAAAGATAGGGTATTTTCATTTGCTGAGAGCGCTTCTCTGACAAAACAAAGAAAAGTGTTTGATGAAATGATGAAATATATTAAAAATAATAAAATTAAAATAATTGTTTGTGAAAAAACAGATAGATTTACTCGAAATTTGAGAGATTTAATCGGAATATATAATTGGTTGGAAGAGGATGAGGAGAGACAACTACATTTAGTCAAAGATGGACTTGTTCTTCATAAGAATGCCAGATCACAAGAGAAATTTAACCTTGATATAAAAGTGGTGATGGCAAAAAATTATATTGATAATCTTTCTGAAGAAGTAAAGAAGGGTCAAAAGGAAAAGATTGAAAGAGGTTGGACACCTGCAAGCCCTCCCCTTGGATATAGGGCAGTTGAGGTTGATGGTAAGATAATCCACGTTAAAGATGAAAGGTATGCAGACATAGTCACCAGAATGCTAAATTTGTATGCTTCAGGCAACTATTCAGTGGAGAGATTGTCTAACTTGATGTATGAAGAAGGACTAAGAAGTAAAAAAGGGTGCAAGCTACTTCCTTCTCGTATTCATGGATATCTTACTAATCCGTACTATTATGGAAAAATAGAATGGAAAGGAAAAATTTATCCTGGAAAGCAGGAACCACTTATAGATAAGGACACATATGATCGAATTCAGGGTATTTTGACAAATCGTTGCACTCCAAAACAAAGCAAGCATTCATACCTCTTTAAGAAACTTATTCGCTGTCAAGAATGTAATGGATTAATAACATGGGAAAAGCATAAGGGAATAATCTACGGTCATTGCCATCACTATCATAACTGCACACAACGGGTTTATGTTAAGGAATATGAAGTTGAAGCACAATTGGTTAATGCTCTTGAGTTATTGCAAATAAAAAATAAAAGAATTCAGGGTTGGATCTATAAATCTATTCTTGCCAGTCATGAATATCAAATACAAAATCAACGAAAGATATTAGCTGATCTTGTCTATCGTAAGAGTCAGATTGCAAATAAAATAAGTGTATTGGTTGATATGCGGACTTCTCTCGAGATTGACAAGGATGAATATGTTATAAAAAAGTCCAAATATAAAGAGGAGGAAGAGCAACTGCAAAATTCAATAAATAAATATCAAAAGTATGAAGATAGATTTGTTAAATTGGGAGTTCAATTTTTTGAGATATCCCAGAGAGCAAAGGAAAGATATAAAGAACTTTCTGCTGAGAAAAAGAGAATGTTAATTAACCTTATTTATTCTTCAGTGTCTTTGAATGGAAGAAGAGTTACCTTTACGTATTCCAATGCATTTCAGATATTGGCAAAAGCGGTTGAAGCCACAAATAGTTCTAAAATTGAAGATTTAGTGAAATTGCCAAAAAGTATTTTAGAACTTACTGAAAAGAGTTCTAATATGCTCCAAAGTCCTTCTTTTTCACCTGCTTATACTGTCTTGCGGAGAAGGAGGGAGTCGAACCCTCGTTAGTCTTGCGACTAAATACGCTTTCCAGGCGTACGCACTAGGCCACTATGCGACTTCTCCAAGTCTTATTTCTTTTAATGTTTCCTTTAAACAATAATCTATACGTTCTCTTCCTTTGCCTGATTTAAGAAATATTTCTTCTTCACTAGCGTCAATTTTACTATTAAAGGCTTCATAATAGATGAGCTTCCACGGTTTCCCCCTATTTGTAAAAGATGATTCACCGCGATTATGTTCAAGCAAACGATTGCGTAAATTGTTTTTCATACCAACATAACGCTTTTTCAATTTAGCACTTTAGCACTGAATAGAACATAAACGTAAAACATATTTTATGTTTTTTTTGCCACTTCCGCCCGAGGCGGATCAGCTCAATGCTGATAAATCAGCCTTGGGCTGAATGCGACTTCTCCTATTTGGCTTTTAGCCGTTTGCCATTAGCTATCAGATTGACTCAGAACAATAAAAAAGCCTCTATCAGCTTTTCATTATATCATGGAGTTTGCACCGAATCTGCGTAGGCTTCGCGAATCACTTTCGTGCCAAATTTGCAACCATTTGCATCGCTGGTTGAAGAGTGGTTGCGGAGATACCGATATTACTTGGCATTTTTAAAGCAAATCCATTTTTAAAAAAAGGATTGTCTTCGGAGATGGTGATTGCTGTAATACCATTTTGCGGAGAAGTTATGAGTACAATTGTATCAAGCTTTTCATCCACCAGTTTTTGAACTGCTGCCTCTGCATACGCGGGCAAGAGCTCTATGTTTACCATTCCGCTGCTTGACGGAAGCGACTCTACATTTTTAGGAAAATCCATATAAGACGGTTTCTGAATATACCCCTCGTAATAGGTTAAAGCATCTTTATCCGGTATGAATCCGACCAGGCTCAATGAAAAATTATCAGGCATATATGCATCCATTGGCTTGTAGAGCATTCTTATGGCTCTTTTGGATACGGGGTCAACAGATTCAATTTTGACAAAATTGTTGTTTAAACCAGCGTCTTTCTGTCCTGTGACACCATCATCAATGTTTGCTCTGACACACATCACATTCTCTCCATCTATTTGATAACCAAATTTAAGCATATTTGAACTTGGTTCAATCCAAAGAGTTGCATTTCCAAGACCAGGTAAGCTTGTCCCTAAAAGACTTCGAATATCAGTAAAAGATAGGCCTTTGAAGGCTTTAAGAAGTTGTTTTGTATTCGATTCGGTCTGTACTGTATCAAACTCAATTCTTTCAAGCATCGCCATAGAAGGAAATTATATTATAAGTTCACTTAGAATTCAATATATATCCTGTTTTTATGCTCCAATTGTCATAAAAAAACACTCAGATGTTTCTGTCTCTGAGTGTAAAAAAGCTGTATCCTTCAACAAATATATCGTTATGATGTTGATTGTTTTTTAGAATACTTTTTTTTCATAAACATCCTGCATACCCTGTATTGCAAGACTTTATGCTACATGTAGAGCGTGGATCAGTTTACCTCGCCTACCTACCTTTTATAGTACCCCCCTTTCCTGACGAAATGCTGAAGAAGTAATATAGCTAAATATTTTGTAGAATTGAACGTATTACTATGAAAGACGTACAGATTGAGGCGAGTTGGAAACAAGCCCTGCACGATGAGTTCGGAAAACCTTATTGGACTGAATTGACGGGATTTGTTCGCAGTGAATATCTCTCAAAACCTATATATCCTCCTGCTCCATTGGTGTTTCATGCATTCAATGCATGTCCAATCGACAAAGTAAAAGTGGTCATAGTTGGTCAAGACCCCTATCATGGGCCTCATCAGGCAAACGGGCTTTCGTTTGCGGTAAATGATGGGATAACTCTTCCCCCATCCCTCAAAAATATGTATAAGGAAATACGCAATGACCTGAAGATAGAGCCGTTCCAATCAGGAGATCTCTCCCGCTGGGCAAAACAGGGAGTTTTACTGCTTAATAGTGTATTAACGGTGAATGCAAACACTCCCGCTTCTCACAGCAAAAAAGGGTGGGAGGCTTTTACGGATGCAGCAATTCAAGCGCTTAATACAAACAGGAAACACATAGTTTATTTGCTATGGGGAAAGTATGCTCAAACAAAAGGAGCGGTCATCGATAGGGAAAACAATCTGGTCCTTACAAGTGGTCACCCTTCCCCGTTTTCCGCTCACTTATTTCACGGTAATCATCACTTCAGCAAATGTAATGAATATCTAAGGTCTCATGGTCTTGCTGGGATTGATTGGCGTTAATCTTTTCTTTTACGCGTCTGAAAGAGAATTCCTGTACTTATCATTGTTGCTATAAAAATAGTTACTGCCACTCCCATATTAAACTGCGATAACATATTTTTTTCGGCTGCCTGGCCAATAAGGACAGCGACCAAGACATATGGAATTTTACTTAAAAGTGAAATCGTTGACAATGTTGTTGCCCGATATTCTGATGATATTTCTTTGTTGACGATAATTGATACCCATGGCGAGGCAAACTTACCAGCAAAAGCAATAAGAAACATTGGAATAATCCCCCAATAGCCAATAGGAAAAGCGGAAAGGAAAAATCCGAAAGCCATAATGAGTGCAAGCAGCGTGAGTCCTCTAAAGTTTGAAATCCGCTTCCGAACTGCGGGGAGATATTGAATAAGAAATGCACACGATAGCGTAAGGATAGGAAGAATGATTGATTGTTCTTTCGAATAAAATCCAAAGTATGTTGCAATTGCTGGTCTCACAAAGCCCCATGTATAGAGGAAATAAACGCCAAGGAGGACAAATATGAGAAGAATATATCTTCTTAACTGAGGAAGGAGTAATTCTTGGATTCCTAAACTGATTTTTTTTACATATTCCTTAGCAGAAAAATGATTCGTATTTATATGCGGTTCTGTGAGTAAAAATGAAAATATGATGGCCGGTATATATGAGAGTGCCCAGACGATGTGAGGAAGTCGCCAATATATTGTATATAGTAGTCCTCCGAAGAAATAGCCTACGGATGCGGCATACGACATGTATTGGTTTGCTCTCGCAAGGATCTGTGGGAAGAGGTGTTCCTTTTTTTCGATGAGAAGGCTGTCATATGTGATGGCGTCCGATGCGCCCGAAAATAGCGCCCATCCCAGTTGCAATATCATATTTCCGATAAAGATCGCTGGTAGACTATTCGCAAATGCGATTATTATGATACCGATTCCGGCACAGATATTGCTCAAAATGAGCGTGATGCGCTTCCCGAATATATCAGCCAATGCACCTGTCGGGATATCAAGAAGAAGCGAAAAGCCGAATCCGATGCCATCCACCCACCCAAGCTGTCCGAACGACATAAAGCGCCTCCAGACATAGAGCCAGCTACTTGCTCCAAACCAGAGATTCGTGCTGATCGTCATCCAATAATAGAGCGTCACATTGCGCTCCATACGGGTATCGGTGGCCTTAAACATAGAGAATCATTATACAATATTCCCAAAATGCCCTTGACAAATCAAATATCCTGTAGTATACTCTTACCTTAGGATCGTAAGTTTAGTCTACTTACATAAGTAGTCTCTGAGTTCTTCTTACTTAAATTTCAAGAAGAGCTTTTTGGCAGCTCTTACGCTTCTTGCTTTATCATTTCAGTATTGTTTCGTATGTTTAATAATCGTGCTCGTACAACCTACCAACCAGCTAAAAGTCGTTTTGGAACAGGACCATCCCGTAGTGGAGGTTTTCGCTCTGGAGGATTTCGTGGAGCAGGTGGACCTCGCCGATTTGGTGGAGGTGGAGGACGAAAACGAATAAGCGACACAGCAGTACATGAATATATAAGACGAGCCAGTGTAAAACCAGCCGCTGCTCTTTTACCAGTACCAGTCATTCCGGATGTACAGTTTGACAGCCTTAACCTACCGCAGCAATTGCAACAGACGATTAGTCGTCATGGGTACAAAAACCTCACACCTATACAGGTGCAAGGAATACCCGCTATACGCGATGGAAAAGATGTAATCGGTATCGCAAATACAGGTACAGGTAAAACAGCAGCGTTTCTTATCCCACTTATCGAACGGATCATGAGCGACAGGACATATAAAGCCCTTATCGTCGCCCCAACTCGAGAGCTTGCTCTCCAGATTCAGGATGAACTCCGTTTGTTTTCAAGTGGTATGCCTATCTATAGTGCTTTCTGTATTGGAAAGTCATCTATGTATACGCAGATTAGAGAACTGCAACGCAATCCTCATGTTGTCGTAGGGACACCAGGAAGATTGAAGGACCTTATTTCACGAAAAGCACTTCGCCTCGAACGATTCAGAATGGTCATTCTTGATGAAGCGGATCAGATGCTAGACATGGGATTTATCAATGATATTAAAGAGATCATTTCATTTCTGCCAGCAGAACGACAATCACTCTTTTTCTCAGCGACTCTGTCTCCATCAATCAATACACTGATCAATTCATTCGTGAAAAATCCTGTACTGATTTCGGTCAAGACGTCGGAAACCACCAGTCATATAACGCAGGAAGTAGTTACGGTTGAGCCAACAGCTCTTAAGATCGAAAAGCTCACTTCCCTGCTTAGACAGGAGGATTTTACGAAAGTATTGGTATTCGGTCGTACAAAACGTGGTGTTGAAAAAATTACCCAGGATTTGTATGCCAAAGGATTCAAGGTTGCCTCCATTCATGGAGACAAGGAACAATCCGCCCGACAACGTGCACTTCGCATGTTCAAGGAAGATGTCGTTAATATCATGATCGCAACAGACGTTGCAGCCCGTGGTCTTGACATTCCAAATGTGTCCCATGTCATCAACTATGATGTCCCAGAATCATACGAGGATTATATCCATCGTATCGGAAGAACCGGTCGTGCCAACAAGACTGGAAAAGCGCTTACGTTTGTCCAGGGACTTGCAGCGCCGCTCAAGACTCAGTCATATACGTCACATAGGAGATAAAACGAGGGTGTATTCCGCATTCTTGCAATTCTCGCATATGTCGGCAGTGACGCCTTATGCTTCGTTTTCTCCACCCACCCCAAAGCTGTAATGGCATAAATGTCACGTGCCTGACATATTGCTCCGAATTGCTGGGGAAATATTGACATATATCTTTTGCTATAATTAGGACATGAAAAAAATCAATACATTTTGGTATTCATTCCAAAAATCACTTCTCGATCTCAACTATTACAAAGATATAATCAAAACTTCTTATTGGTTTTCATTTAAATATCTTTTATTCCTTCTCATTTGTCTTTCCCTCGTGCGATCAGTCCAGCTTGGCTTGGATTACGGAAAAATTCGCAATAAGATTCCAGGATATATCCAGATGGCAAAGACTGAGCTAACCGCGTTATATCCAAAAGAACTCGAACTAAGGATTTCCAATGGCAGATTGTATACAAATGTCGTTGAACCATATTACATCAACTTCCCAGCGAAGTTTGGTGACATGGGGGGAAAGCATTTGGCGGTCATCGATACGTTAGCGTCACCGACAGAATACAAGCAATATAACACTCTTGTATTAGCAACACGAGACGTAGTTGTTTATCCTGACAAACAGCAAGGAGACAGTATCACGACAAAAATGTATTTCTTTAGCGATATGAAGAAAAGTCTCTACATCGATCACACCAATTATATGAAAGTCATCAATAGTCTCAATCCTCTCCTTGTGAAGCTTCCTTCCTATATCGAAATAGCTGTGATCGTTGGACTTATATTATTGCCATTTTTTGGTGGATTATTCTGGACTTCATCGACATTGTTTGGACTTGTATTTCTCACCATTCTGACATGGATTATGTCTAAAATCATTGGAGCAAAGCTTGGCTACAAGACATTGTATCGACTTGGTATGCATGGAGTCACTTGGCCAATCCTCTTTTTATTTATCTTAGATTTATCCCACCAATCGTTTCCATTCATTTTTAACCTTATCTTTGCATTATGGATGGGGTTTGTTTTACTCAGAATGAAACGCGCCCTTGTGGTATAATGTTTCTTGGAATATGAAAACGTCTGTTGTATTAAAAAATAATTTCTTTTTCTTTTTTACCCGATATGCGGGCTGATTTTTTATAAAAGAAAAAGAAAAATCTCCCCGCCACAAGCGGGGTCTTTTAGTTTTTAGGATATGAACATAAGAACGATACAACAATTTTGCTTTTACTTTACACTCTTTTAGCGGGAGGTATTTATATGCAAATACACCCGCCGAAAAGGCGGGTTTTTAGTTTCATTAATAAAAATTAAATCAAAAAAATGGTAGGAAAAAAAGTCGAAGAAATGTCTGCAGCGAAGTTGGCCGGCGAAGGAATTATTGGTCGAAACCCTATGGGGGGAATACTGGTTATTAATGATGTTCCCTATGCTCTTAAGCATCCGTACCACAGATTCACCAAGGACCCAGCAAAACCGTGGGGTCATCCGGATGGTGGGTATACGAAAGCTGATTTGGTCCCCATCAAAATGCACTTGGACGTTCCTTCAAGAGAAGAGTCATTGAGAGTTGATTCAGAATTGTTGAGACAATTAAGACTGGGAATAATTCCGTCAGAGTTGACTCAGGGAGGAGAAATAGAAGGGGCTGTCTATAAAAAAGGGACAGTACAGCTGGCGCCCGCATACACAAATCCATTACTCAATCCTCATGCGGAACTCATGGCGACGACTCTTGAAACAGCAACGGGAAAACTGTCAAACGGGGAGTATCCGCATTCTCCTGTCGAACTTGCACAGCAAGTTTCTCTCGCTGTTCTTGAAGCGCATGAGCAAGCAGAGCTCGAAGGCAATATTGTCGTCCATAGTTCTGTACCAGAAGGTGGAAATGCTTTGGATAATATAAATACCCCAGTCCCCTATCTTCAGGCATTTGCGCCTCGCGTCCTCGCTGATACAGTCCTGCATGGAGGAGAAATTCCCCAGGAGGCAATTGATATGTATGCAAAAATTGGCATTCCGGATGTCCTCACCTATCTGCAAGAAAGCGGTGTATTGAATTGGCCAATAAACGCACTTCATATCCACAATGGCGTACCGATGATTGGTAAATATGCCGATACCCGCACAGCATATGCGATGGCAGAACTACGAAACACAGAAATGGCGAAGATACTTTCGTTCATGATGTATAACACGCAGTATTGTTATGGCGCAGATACAGGTGCAAAAGATGTCCGTTCAATCATGCGCCGCCTGTTATCAACTGCCCATGGGGGTCAGTTGCCGCAGTCAGCTGAGCAATATGTTCATGAGGCAGTGCTTGCGCTTGAAGAAGGTACGATTCACTCACTTCCTCGCTACCCCGCTCACTCGCAACACGATAGGATACGGATTCGAATGGATGGAATAACAATGGAATCGATTGATGCTCCGATGAATCCTGATTTACGCTTGGTGTTGGGCTGGTCTTATATGAATCAGATAATGAACGTCGTTGCGCTTGATGCCATGGAAAAAACTAAGGGAGATGAGACGCAGGTGTTGACATATTTACAGGGACGATTTGGTGAGCTTATGAATTCAATTTCGGCAATGGGCGAAACTCAGTCAAGCTATGCCCACGATCTCGAATACAACAAAAATGGGTATGAGGGCAAAGCGCCTTGGATGAAGAAAAACTACGCCGATTCGATACGGGATATCATGGAAATATTCGGGCAGTATTCTGAGGAATATCCAGCAATAAAAACGTATGTCTCCATTGCAAATGCACTTCTAAGCGACATTACTAAACCAACGCAAGCCAATTCGCTTGAAGAATATTTCGGAATTGCAAACGGGATATATCAACCTAACGGTTTGAACACAGGTACAGTAACAGATGCAAAAAAAGGATTATCAATCCAGACTATGATTGAAATCCAGAGCAGCGCAACGAAATTGCAAGCCGAGGCGCTTGCACGAGTGAATAACGATAGGGCTTTATTGGCATTTTTTGGAATCAATTGATTTTAAAGTCTAATTACTGAAAGGTGTATAATTTATCAACAGTAGGCGTTATTAATATTTAATTATATTCATATGAAAAAAAAATCACTCGTGCTTTTAGTAGTCATCGCATTAGCAATAACAGTTACAGGTGTTCGTGCCGAAGGGACTGAAACAGAATTGCCTGAAACAACACCGTCAGTTACTCAAACAACAGGAGTTGGTCCAACAATAAAAAAATTTAGGGAAGAAGCAAAAGATCTGCGAGAAGAAAACAGAGAGGAAAGAAAAAACAAGTTAGAAGAGAATAAGGATGAGAAAGATAAACTTAAAGAACAGAGAAAAGTGGACCTTGAAAAAATGAAGGCGGGAAATAAAGCTGCTCGCGTAGCAACAAAAGAAGAGATTGGTAAACTTTTGGAGGGTAAAACGCCAGAGGAAAAACTTACTCTCATGCCAACAATAAATCAGATGAGAAAAGACCTTGCAGACCAAAATAGAGCAAACGTAAAAACTTTTGCAACTGGCCAGCAAGCAGCTAAGCAGTCGCTCGTTCAGTCTATCCAAACAAAGATGGATACATTCAGACTTTCGGTCCGATCAAAATGGACGAATTTATGGAACTCTTTCTTTGCTCAGAAGTAAGCGTGAAGAAAAATAAAAAAATCCGCCCCAATTAACGGGCGGGTTTTTTTTGAGAATCGTGTTGTATGATTATTGAATCATGCCAAGAAAAGAAGAGAGAAATCACTCACAGGAACTCAGAGAACGGGCTCAGAGAATTTCAGAAATTGCGAGTACATATAAAAGTCTCGTTCTATCTCCATTCGTATATCGAAATGCCGCAGACAGAGTTGTTCATGCAATTTCTGAAGGCTCAATCGCGACTGCACGTGCAAAAAATTTGACCCGTTTTCTGGAGAATGGAATGCTAGGGAAAGTATATCCTGAAAAGGATATTGAATGGGGTCGGGCAGTATTCTCAGAAATAGTTGCAGCGGAGGTTGTACGATTGTCATTGCCAATCTTTGGAAACAATCAACATATCGACCTTCGGTTAAGTCCCACAGCATTCGATCGGAGTGTTAGAGACTTCAAACATTCGCATTATCAAAAAGGTGGCGATGTATTGATTTTTGAGGATGACGGTCCTGAGAATGTCCCCCTTCTTCTCATCGATGTTACTATTGGTTCAAAAGGAGAAGTGAAAGAAAAGGAATCCCCGCTTGGGTTGAATGCCGTCGCAGGATTGCCTGTAGTCGTAATTCCCTTTGCTGACATTTCTATTCCCATTGGAAAAGGTGAAGGAGTCCCTGCGTTCCCATTTGCAGAGGCATTGGAATTATTGAAGGATGATTTCATAAGGACAAGTGGAAAGCTAGGCCTTTATTTGACGAAAGAAACGAAAACTCAAGTGAAGGACATGGTCCTTTCTGCATTAAGAAAAATAAAAAGCCATTTGCAATATGTCGCGGAAAAGCCTGAACAGATTCATTCGCGACCTTCAGCGATTGCTTCAAAAAAAATCCTATATCTCGAATCAATCTTAGGACAAATCACTTCCTGAATGGGAATGTCGCATAGACCGCTTTTCCACCCAGCTCGCGCTCAATTCTCATTAGCCGGTTGTATTTAGCGAGTCGCTCACTTCTTGCTGGTGCACCTGTTTTTATCTGTCCAGTTCCCATAGCAACAACAAAATCCGCAATGAATGCATCTTCCGTTTCTCCTGAACGATGCGAAACGACAGAAGTCATCCCGACTGCACGCGCAGCCAATATCGCCTCAACTGTTTCCGTGATTGTTCCGATCTGGTTCAATTTGATGAGGATTGAGTTTGTTGTGCTTTCCTTAATCCCTCGTTCAAGTCGTTTGGTATTTGTGACATATAAGTCATCGCCAACAACCTGAATCTTCCCATTCCCTATTTTTGTAAATGAACGAAAGCCATCCCAATCATCTTCAGCAAAGATATCCTCCATAGAAATAATAGGATATTTTGTTGCAAGATTTCTAAAAAAATCGGCCAGTTCATCACTCGTTACCGTTTTTCCTTCCTTGTTGAGAGCATACTTGCCATCTTTGAAAAACTCAGAAGCTGCTGGGTCGATACCAAAGCACACATCCTTACCTAATACATATCCAGCTTTTACGATTGCTTCACTCATCAGCTGGAATGGCTCCTCATTGCTTTTGACAGCGGGAGCGAATCCACCCTCGTCTCCGACAGAGATAGCATATCCCTTTGATTTGACTATTTTCTTTAGGTTTTGGTAGATTTCCGTATTCATGCGGACAGCTTCAACAACTGTTGATGCCCCGATAGGGAACAGCATATATTCTTGGATATCAGTCGCCCAGTTTGCATGCTTACCTCCATTCATGACATTCATTTCAGGGATAGGTATAATATACGTTCCCTTGAAGTCTGGATTAAATTTCGAAAGATACGTATAGAGCGGCTTTTTTTCGCTTGTTGCTTCTGCTCTAGCTGCGCTTAAGGAAACGGAAAGAATGGCGTTTGCGCCAAGATTTGCTTTATTTTCTGTTCCATCCAATTCGATCATTTTTTTGTCGAGCGATTCTTGCGCAGCGGCATCCATTCCCTTCACCTCTGACAGTATTTTCGTATTGGTGTTCTCAACAGCTTTCAGGACCCCTTGTCCAAGATATCTTTTTTTATCCCCATCTCGCAGTTCAACCGCTTCGTACTTTCCAGTTGAGGCACCAGACGGGACAGCTGCCCACCCTGTCGTTCCGTCTTCCAAAGTTGTAACACACTCAATAGTTGGGTTGCCGCGACTGTCAAGTATTTCTTGCGCGTGAATGGATGAGATTTTCATATATATTCATTATAATTCACTGATATGCATCTTTCCACAAGGGTAAAAGCGCTACTCGCTTTGGTTGTCGTTGGGTTCCTCGGAGGAGTGGCTCCTTTTTTTATGAAAGTCGCTTTGAAGGAATTTAATTCATATCAAATCCTTTTCCTCAGATTTGCGATGGCGACTTTGACAATAATTCCTCTTCTCATCTCCCAAATAAAAACGTTTTCTCTTAAGAAGATAAAATATGTAATCCCTTCAGGGCTATTATTTACCAGTAATGTTTTCTTCTTCGTCGTCGGTGTTCAGTATACGACCACAATCGTATCTCAACTGTTCTATCTTCTTGCTCCTGTCATCGTGTCGTTACTTAGCTATTTCCTGTTCAGAGAAAAGGTGTCTGTCCGTCGGATTATAAGCATGGTTATTTGTTTTGGAGGCTCATCGTTGCTCGTATTGAGATCGGTTGAAGGAGGCGCTCTCATCAAATCGATTGGCACGTTCCATGGGAATGTTATTATCCTTTGTGCAGTCATTTCATGGGCAGTCTACGCAGTTTATACAAAAAAAGTTAGCAAAATAATAGAACCCTCGTTTTTTCTCGTATCAAACTTTGTCATCGCATTAGTAATAAGTATGGTCAGCCTATTGCTGACAAAGACCTCTATCACTGGGACAATAATTCTTTTTTCTCATAGCAGTTTGTCCGTCATGGGAAGTCTTGTTACGCTTGCGACAATTAATTCAATATTATTTTTCTTTTTATATCAGTGGAGTATTAAACACGTGTCGGCATTCCTTGCTGCATCAACCGCCTATCTTTCTCCCCTTTCGACTGCCCTTTTGGCAATTCCATTTTTGGGCGAACAGTTAAGTACGACATTCCTTATCAGCGCTGCAAGTATTTTCATCGGCTCCTACCTGATACTTTCAGAAAAAAAATAATTCCTGTATAATAAAACTATTACTATTTAAGTATCATTTTTTATGGTTACTATCGGACAACAGATCCCAAATTCTCAATTTGAATATTTCCAGAACGAACAGTTCAAAAAAGCACAATTATCCGACTATCGCGGAAAATGGCTTATTCTCATGTTCTATCCGGCGGATTTTACATTTGTTTGCCCAACAGAATTGGGAGAAGCCGCATCAAAATATGAAGAGTTCAAGAAGATAAATACAGAAATAATAAGTTTCAGTACGGACACGGTATTTGTCCATAAAGCTTGGCACGATAACTCACCAGTTATTAAATCAATCACCTATCCAATGGGTGCAGATCCAACAGGAAATGTATCGCGTGCATTCGGGACCTATCTCGAAATGGATGGGTTGTCGCTTCGAGGCACATTTATTATTGACCCAGACGGCATCTTAAAAGCTATGGATATCCATGACAATAGTATCGGCCGCAATAGCGATGAGATTTTCAGGAAACTCCAAGCTGCACAATATGTTCGCGAGCACAAAGGTGAGGTTTGCCCAGCCAGCTGGAAACCGGGAGCGAAGACGCTTCGACCTGGCGTTGAACTTGTCGGAAAAATATAGTTCAAAGAACAACAACGGCAGACGTCGTTTAATTTATACGGTATAATTCGTACATGCTATTAAAAGAAGCAATACTTCGTTTTCTGGAGTACTGCGAAATCGATAAACAACTTTCCCCGAAAACAGTGAAGATGTATGGGTATTATCTCTATTTTTTTGAGGCGTGGATGGTGCAATCAAAAAATACAACATTGGTTGAGGAAATATATGACGAAACAATCCGCAACTTCCGTCTTTATCTTTCCCATACCTACAAAAATCCCCATAAAGGATATCTATCGAGACAATCGCAAGGATATTTCCTCATAGCTCTCCGCTCTTTTTTGAAATATCTTCTCAAACAGAAACTTGATGTCATGGCTCCTGAAATGATCGAACTTGGCAAACAGAAAGAACGTGAGATAAAGTTCCTTCTGCCTGAAGAGCTGCAAAGGATTTTTGACAGTGTCGACACGACTGAGGAAGCGGGTTTGCGGGACCGAGCTATTCTTGAAGTATTGTTTTCAACAGGGCTTCGTGTGTCGGAATTGACGTCACTCAATAAGGAAGACATAAATATCGAAAGGGGTGAGTTCAGCGTTTTGGGAAAAGGACGGAAAGTTCGTGTCGTTTTTCTATCTGACCACGCAAAAAAACGGCTGGGGGAATATCTTGAAAAACGATCCGACCCCTATTCCCCTCTTTTTATCCGCTATTCTGGTCCCAAACCAGAAGAAGGACTCACACCGGAGAAAATGCGATTATCGGTCCGCTCAGTAGAACGACTCGTTGATAAATATCGCAAGATTGCAGGAATCATCAAACATTTCAGTCCTCATGCATTACGACATAGTTTTGCGACTGACCTACTCCAACATGGAGCAGATTTGAGAAGTGTTCAGGAAATGCTTGGACATAAAAATGTCGCGACAACTCAGATATATACCCACGTCACCAATCCCCAACTCCGTGAAATTCATCAAAAATTCCACTCTGGTAACAAATGAAACTTCAGCAAGGATTAAGCAAACGCATATACACTGCCTGCTGTGCAGTTATGGGAAAACGTATCACTGAATTCATCTTTAAATATTGGTCTGAAATACTCTTAGGTATTTTGGTGTTCTCCTACATCGCATATTTTTCATGGTTTACGATATTGAGATATCGGACACTGTATGCATCATATTTCGATTTAGGAATTATGCATCAAACGGTATATAACACATTCATCTCCTTGAAGACCTGGGATTTTTCACGGTTTCTTGAAATGACAAATCCGCATGGGTTTGACCAAGTAAAAAGGATGGCAGTACACAATGATCCACTTTTAGCCTTGATTGCACCCTTATATTTTATCTATTCCGGTCCGGAAACTCTTCTCGTTCTTCAATCGGTTTTGCTCGGACTTGGGGCGATTGTCATTTATGCCATCGGCCGACATGTATTCAATACTCATCCAAATAAAAAACTCATTTCCCTTTTTTTTGCATTTTCCTACCTGTTCTATCCACCTCTTCAGCTAACAAATCATTTTGACTTTCATGCAGCTGTTCTTGCTACACCATTTCTTCTTTGCCTCTTTTACTTTTTTCTGAAACGGAAATATAGATGGTGTTTCGTATTCATCTCTCTTTCACTCCTTGCGAAAGAACAGGTTGGCCTCACCATTTCCTTCTTTGGTTTATATGCCCTTACGCAGATCTATTTTCAGAACAAAAAAGAAAGGAAGCATATCCTACTTTTTGGATTGACATCTTTCATAGTGGGGATTGCATGGTTTTTTGTTTCCATGAAATTTATTATTCCGCATTTCCGAAGTGGATTGCACTTCGCACTTGAATATTTCGGCGACTTTGGTGATTCAACGACATCTGTATTTGTCGGACTTATAACAAAACCAAATCTCGTTTTTCAATATATCTTTAGGAAAGATACATATGAATATCTATATACCATCCTTGGCCCTCTTGGTTTCATTTCCCTGCTCGCACCTATTCAACTCCTCATAGTAACGCCTGAATTGGCGATAAACCTCCTTTCAAAAAGTGGCGCAATGAGGAATATATATTTCCATTACACTGCAATCATCACTCCATTTGTCTATATATCTGGTATTTATGGGTTCAAGAGACTCGTTACCTTTATCAAGAATGGAAAGAAATACTCATGGTTCATTGTTGCACTTTTTATCGTATGTACCGCATATTTTTCATTCACATTGTCTCCGATGCCCTATTCTGTGCGTCGTGAGATTCATCCTATATTTTGGCCTGCGAAAGAAAGTACAGATGCTTTCATATGGCAAAAAAAACTGGAAAATGACTCAATAAAGGTGATGATAACTGGTCACATGGCCCCCGTTTTTGCATCGAGAAGATATTTGTATAATTTTTCTGCGCGATATGATTTAGCTGATTACGTTGTTCTTTCGGTAGATGAGGTTTATAATTCTTCTGATAGCACCACATTGAAACCGGTATATGGAAAATTATTGAAAGATACAAGATTTGTTAGGGTTTATAAAAACCAAAGCTTTGAAGTTTATAAAAAAATATGATTTCCATCATCATCCCTTATTTTAATGAAGAAAAAAATATACCAGAACTCCTTAATGAGATTGATGATGTAATGAAAAAAGAGAATCTGGAATTTGAAGTGGTTCTTGTAGACGATGGTTCAGAACATAAAGTTGAATGCTCAAAGCTGAAAGCTGGATATGTTCGTTTATTGGTCCATAAAAAACGGATGGGCAAAGGTGAGGCGTTGAGGACGGGGATAAAAAATGCTCAAGGTGACATTTTTGTTTTTATGGATGGAGATTTACAAGATGATCCTGCGGATTTACCGAAATTTATGCATGAAATAAAGTCCGGAGCAGATTTGGTAAATGGAATCCGGGCAAAACGCATTGATTCGCCCCTTATTAGACTCTATTCTTTTTTTGCGAACGTTGTTCTTCACAGGTTGTTCCATTCACCATTTACCGACATCAACTGCGGGTTTAAAATGTTCAAAAAGGAGCTACTTGACGAATATCCTCTGTATGGGAACAATTTTCGTTTTTTTCCTCTCTCGGTATACTACAGAGGGTATTCTGTGAAAGAGGTGGTGGTGCATAACAGAAAAAGAGTGAACGGAATTTCAAAATTTGGACCTATGAAATTGTTCATAGGAATTTTGGATATGACAACCGCATACTTTGTCTTTTTATTTGCTGACAGACCACTACATTTTTTCGGCCCCATTGGCAGCATCCTATTTTTTATTGGTTTTTTAATTTCTTTTTATCTGGCGATAGAACGAATCTTTTTTCGAGTTCTCCTCTATCGAAGACCGATATTGCAATTAGGAATTGTGCTTATCATTGTAGGAATTCAGATAGGCATGACTGGCTTGATTGGAGAGCTGATAGTATATTTCAACAAGAATAGGAACAATACCCCTCTTTCATAATTCTGTTACACTGAGAGAATATATGAATCCGGTGATTGCACTCATAATTACCAATATCATTTGGGGAGCTGCCGCTCCACTTTTCAAGTTCGCTCTCACCAACATCCCCCCATTTACGCTTGCATTCATCCGATTTTTTTTTGCATCTCTTCTTTTCTTTCCATTTGTCTTGGCTAAAAATTATTCTGTTACAAAAAATCAATTAGTAAAAATACTTTTGGGAGCATTTTTTTCAATCACCATCAATATTACGTTCTTTTTTCTCGCAATGCAAAGAACTGCTTGTTTCAATGCCCCAGTTATCGCATCATCTCAGCCCATATTCCTATTCATACTCGCAACTCTATTCATGAAAGAAAAGCCCCATAAGCGTGTACTGAAGGGAATAATCGTTTCATTTATCGGGGTCCTCATCATCATCATTTCCCCATTTTTCGTCAACAATGCAACGACAATAATCCAAAAAGCGTCCGCCATGGAGGGGAATCTTTTTCTTGTTATTGCAACTATCGGAGTCCTTGCACATACATTAATATATAAACAGGTCCTCAAATATGTAGACTGGCGTATTGTAACGTGTATAAGTTTTTTAGCTGGCTCAGTTTTCTTCATCCCTTTCATGAGCTTGGAGATGCGCAGCTGGTCGTTTTTTCAATTGAATGGAGCTGGCTGGACTGGGATTATATTTGGTGTCTTCTTTTCATCAGCGCTGGCATACGGTCTATTCATGTATGGCATTTCTAAGTTGGATGCACAGGAAGTTGGCATATTCACTTATATAGATCCAGTTATAGCGGTAATTATTGCCATTCCCCTTCTCCGCGAATATCCAACGCCTCCTTTTTTTGTCGGCACAATCTTTGTATTTGCTGGAATATTTTTAGCAGAAAGAAGGCTTCAATGGCACCCTCTTCATTTGATCAGAAGAAAAAAATAGAGCATTTAAAATTTCAAATTTTAAATTTTAAATTTGAGCCACGATTAAAGTGATAAATGCTACAATTAGATAATATGAACACAAAAATAATGGTTACTGGTGCTGGGGGGTATATTGGGTCGGTTGCGACATATCTATTTCTTCAAAAGGGATATTCAGTCGTGGCTGTGGACAACTTTACGACTGGGTATCATAGTCCACTTGCGGTGTTGAAGGAGAAATATCCCGCATTACTTACCATCTACGAGGAAGACCTTAAGACTATCAAAAATGTATTTGCAAAAGAATCAGGCATTCAAGCTATTGTTCATTATGCTGCGTCCTGTCTGGTTGATGAGTCTATGAAGAATCCGTATAAATATTTCGACAATAATGTTGGTGGGACTAATGCACTTTTGAACGCAATGGTGGAAAGCGATGTAAAACGAATAGTTTTCTCTTCAACATGTGCGGTTTACGGTGAAGCACAGTATATGCCGATAGATGAAAAACATCCCCTCAACCCCTCGCAACCGTATGGTGTTTCAAAGATGATGGTTGAGGAGGAAATTCAGTGGTATGCGCGGTTAAAAGGGTTAAGATATGTTATTTTAAGATACTTCAATGTCTGTGGTGCTGCTGATGACGGATTTATTGGTGATTCAAAAAAACCGTCGAGCCTGCTTATGCAAAATGCAGTGCGTGGTGCCCTCGGTATCGAACCATTTGCGCTTACCTGCCCGGAAGTCGATACGCCAGACAAAACACCAATAAGAGACTATGTAAATGTGGCTGATTTAAACGAAGCTCATATGAACGCTCTAGCATATATTTTGTCCGATAATCCGAATGAAACAATCAATTTAGGGACAGGGACTGGAAACTCCGTACTGGAAATTATTAGTAAGGTAAAGGAAGTGACCGGCGTTGAATTTCCTCTTGGGAAATCCGCTCCTCGCGAAGGCGATGATGCAAAAAAGATAGCAGACATAACGAAAGCAAAGAAAATTCTCAATTGGACACCAAAACGGACAGTCGAAGATAGCGTAAACTCACTTGTCACTTGGTATAAGGCACACCCAAATGGTTGGGACAAATAAAAGCATATGAAAGCCAGAGTAAAAAAATACAAACTTTTATTTATTGCTAGCGTTGTTTGCTTTTGTATTGTATCCGTTTTCTTTTCCATAGAGAAGGTAAAGACGTCGAACCTACAAAAGCAACTTAATGCTCTCGACAATATCGTCGCTCCCTACTATGAAAAGAGCGTTTTTGAAACCCCGGGAGGTTTGGCAAAAAATGCAGGTGAAAAAGGCATAAAAATCCCAATCATCATGTATCATTATGTTGAGTATGTTAAGGACGCAGGGGATCTTATACGGAAAAGGCTTGATGTAACTCCCGCCCTCTTCGAAGATCAACTGAAAGCACTCAAAAAAGCCCATTACGAAACCTATTATGTGAAGGATGTCTCAGACATCCTTGATGGGACAATCCATTATTCAACCCAAAGTGCCATCCTCTCATTTGATGATGGCTACCAAGATTTTTATACAGATGTATTTCCTCTTCTAAAAAAATACCATATGCGCGCAACCTTGTATGTCATTTATAATTACATCGGAAAAAAAGGGTTCCTGACTGACCAACAAATCCGTGAAATTGTCGACAGTGACTTGGTTGAAATAGGATCCCACACCTTAGATCATATTTATCTGAAGATTGCGCCGAAAGAATATGCGGATAAGCAGATTGTCGAAAGCAAGAAAAAGTTCGAGGAGCGATTCGGGATCAAAGTTAAAACATTCGCTTATCCATACGGGGCATTCAACAATGATAATATAGAGACAGTGAAAAAAGCTGGATACACTGGAGCTGTTTCTGTCATGTCAGGCGAGATTCAGTCGAAGAACAATCTCTTCTACCTGTCCCGCATACGGCCGGGTCTATTTACGCCCGACTCCATGATACACGTCATCGAGCAGATGAATAAATAATGTAGTTGCATAAATGCTTCGGTTACCGTATCATATATATATGAAAAATAACAGGGCATTATTCACGATTTTTTTGATTGTATTTGTTGATCTGCTTGGCTTTGGGATAGTTTTACCTCTTCTTCCGTATATTGCCGAGAAGTACCAAGCGACGCCGTTTACGATTGGGATATTGGGTGCAACATATTCATTTTTCCAACTTATTAGTGGTCCCATCCTGGGGAGGCTTTCAGATAGGTACGGAAGAAAAAAACTACTTGCAATCTCCCAGGTCGGAAGTGCAATGGGATATTTGATACTTGGTCTTGCCCACAATCTTCCACTCCTATTTTTAGCTAGGATTACCGATGGGATAACTGGAGGTAATATATCAATCGCACAAGCATACATTGCTGACGTCACCACAAAGGAAAACAGAGCAAAAGGAATGGGTATTATCGGAGCTGCATTCGGACTTGGATTCATATTTGGTCCAGCAATCGGAGGGTTTTTGGCAAAATATAGTTATAGTTATCCGGGGTATTTTGCAATGGTTGTTTCCCTTATTACTGTGGCTCTTACATTATTTACCCTCCCAGAAACGGTATCAAGCAAAGAAAGGGCTCATGAGCCAAAAGCACAGGTCACGTTCCAGGAATTTTGGAAGGTTGCTAGCGCTTCAAATATCCAATATTTGATTATCGTTTTTTTCATGATGAACTCAGCATTCTCCATGATGCAGGGTACATTTGCATTGTGGACTCAAAGGAGATTTAATTTCGGTCCTGAACAGAATGGATATGTTTTTGCATTTGTTGGTGTGTTAGCTGTAATAGCACAACTCAAACTGCTTCCATTTCTTGTCAAACGATTCAAGGAAAGATTTCTTCTCAATTACTCAACGTTCTTCTTCGTTATAGGATTTATATTGATGCCTTTTGTTCCCAATCCATGGTTTCTTATGGTCACTCAAGCTTTTATCGTGTTTGGAAATAGTATGGCAAATCCATCAATTCAGGCTCTGGCAAGTGAGCGGGTCCCAAAAGAAGAATATGGTGAAACGCTCGGGTTTCTGCAGTCCGCGGGTAGTCTGGGTCGAATTGTGGGACCTGTCCTTGGAGGATGGTTATTTGGGGCACTTGGGATAAACTCCCCATTCCTCTTTTCGGCATTCGTGATGATAATAATCTTTTTCTATTTGCAGAAAAAGAAATAAATGAGTCGCTCTCCAGATTCTGTCACTCGTAATTTCCCCCTCCTTCGCTAAAGCTACGGAAGGGCAAGCCCGTCTAAGTGCTGTTTTATCCCTCGAAGCCCGAAGGGCGAAGTGGGACCGGGTACCCTTTACTCGTGCCACCTGTTCCTCTTATCTAATCTAAGTTTAACTTGCTTCAAGTGCTTGTTCCAAGTCCTTAAGTAAATCCTCTACATTTTCGATTCCGACAGATATCCGTAACAGACCATCGTTCAATCCAATCTTTTCCCGTTCATCCTTTGGGATGGATGCATGTGTCATACTCGCCGGGTGATCAATAAGCGATTCAACGCCACCAAGGCTCTCTGCGAGTGGGAAGTATTGTAAAGAAGATAGAAACTTATTGACATTATATTTTTCATTTATCTCTATCGAAAGCATTCCTCCCCCATTTTTCATTTGTTTCTGTACTATTTTTTTGTCCTCCCCAGTTGCCAAACCAGGGTAATATACCCGCGCAACTTTTTTATGCTTTGATAAATATTTTGCAATTGCTTCTGCATTTTTTATATGCCTTTCCATCCGCAGTTCAAGAGTCCTCAGACCGCGCAGTGTCAACCATGAATCGAACGGCGAAAGAATTGCGCCAATTGCATTTTGCAGAAATTTTAATTTTATGTAGAGCTTCTCATCACTTATGAGTAATGCTCCTCCAACTACGTCGCTGTGACCATTAATATATTTGGTTGTTGAGTAGACAACGATATCAGCGCCCCATTTTGCGGGTTGCTGAATAATGGGCGATGCAAAGGTATTATCGACTATTAAGATTGCTTCATACTTATGAGCTTCTTTTGAAAGCTCTTCGATATCGGCCACCTTCATAAGTGGGTTAGTTGGGGTCTCAAGCCATATATATTTGATTCGCTTATTTGTTAGAATATCTCTCACTTTTTTTATATCAGTTAGGTCGGTTAAATGATATTTGATTCCCTGTTTTCCGGAAACATTTACAATATATCTGTATGTTCCTCCATACGCATCTGAGGAAAATAGAATTTCTTCATTCTGAGCGAGGGAGGCGACCACTGTCGCAAGTACCGCTGACCCGGAACTAAATGCAAGTCCGAACTTCATCTCATCCAGCGCTGCAAGAGTACTTTCAAGTATGGAGCGGGTAGGATTACCAGAACGAGAATAGTCAAATTTCCCCTCATTTCCGAACTTGAACGTCGTTGATATATGAATCGGTGGAATAATATCACCTGATTCTTTATTCGGAATATATGAAGTATGTAAAACTTTTGTTGAAAAACCGTTCATATGAGTTAAAAATATAAATTAATAATTAATAAGAAACTTTTTATCTAACATCCATTCATCATTGAAAACATCATTTCTATAAGGAATAGCTGAATCTGGAAACATAAGAACAACAATGTCCTTTTTTGTAATAAGGCCTTTATCGATTGACTCAAGCAACGCAACATAACTTGCTCCAGAAGATTGCCCTTGGAAAACCCCGAGTGCAGGCAACAAGCGTGTCATCGTAAGCCCTGACATATCGCTTACCCGTATATATTCGTCGATTACCGAAAGGTCAAGATTTTTTGGGAATATGTCTTCTCCAAACCCCTGAATATCATATGAATGAGACAGATGTTGTATATCCTTCAAGTCATATCCCATCTTCAATAGATAGAGAATACTTCCTATTGTATCGACGCCAATTATCTTTATTTTTTTGTTTTTTTCTTTCAAATAACGACCAATACCGGAAACTGTTCCGCTCGTGCCCGTCGGGATTATTACGGTCGTCACCTCTCCTTTCGTTTCTTCCCAAATTCGTGGACCGGTATGAAGATAATGTGCCTTTGTATTCGAAAGATTATCATACTGCTGTGGGACCCATACATTTTTTTTGGTCCCGAGGTAATCACGGATTGAATAATAGCTATATATGTCGTTTGACGCAACTTTTGTCGGAGCGACGATAACATGAGCACCAAATTTAAGAAGCCTGTCGATTTTTTCCTTGCTTACTTTGTTTGGTACAACAAGAACAGTATTATTGCCATAAACTGCTCCCATGAGCGCGATCCCAGCCCCGGTATTTCCAGAGGTTGCCTCAACAATGGTTGTTATACCTGGTTGTATCAGCCCTTCTTTGATTGCATCGTCAACCATTTCCTTCGCCATAATATCTTTTATACTGAGCGCGGGATTATAGGAAATATCAAGAGCGTGTAACGATTTATAGCGATTATTGATGAGAGGATCGTATAAATTGATAAGGGGGATATTTCCTATCTGATCAATATATTTTCGATCAACGTGTGCACAGGAATGCTTTTTAATCTGTAATATGTATATATCTAATTTTTCGTGTAATTCCTCCTTCGTCTCGTTCCCTAGAATATAAATAAGAGACCCTATAGGGGTTTCTTTCATGAATGGAGGTACGGGATACGAGAGTAGTATCCTTTTCAACTGTTCGACTCCATCCAATTCCTGCTGTGCTGTATAGGTCCATCCATGGAGTCGTGATAGAGAGTCAACAAAGACAGTCGATATCAGTCGCCAGTGTGGAGCGAAGTTTATTTAAGCCGCTGGTTATGGATGAGAAACCATTGTTCATTTGCGATATGTATTTTTGGACTGATGGGGAAAGGATATATCGTTCTGCTGGATTTGATTTTAGTTCTGTATTTTTCATTTTATTTTCTGGAATTTATTTATAAAGTGATGAAGGTTATCTAGAGAAAAAATCTCCTTAGCACGTACAGCAACAGCAGGAAGATAGAATAAGCAATCTCATACATTAATAATAATATATTTTTATGCAAATGCAAATGGTATACTGTTTATACAGCTATGAACGTCTATTTCACCGCATCGATAGTCGGAAAAAAGAAATACTTGGAAAATTATCAGTACATCATCGATGTTGTAAGAAAATCCGGACATACGATAACTTCAGACCACATCATCAATAGCGAATCAGAAAAAAATATAAACCTCCAAAGCGAACAAAAACGGGAACAGTTTCATAAAAAGCTGAAAAAATGGATAATGGATTCGCAGTGTATGATAGTTGAGACTTCATTTCCTTCAATCAGTGTCGGATTTGAAATTTCCCTTGCTCTTAATTTGAACAAACCGGTGCTTGTCCTCTATACGAATGAGGCCCCGACTCTCCTCTCAGGATATAATGATGAGAAGTTGATTTGCGAACAGTACGGAGTGAATAATGTCGCTGGGATAATCGAGGACTTCCTGAACTATGTCAAGGGAACAAGTGAACACCGCTTTACTTTTTTTATCACGACTGGAATGAGCAAGTTTCTTGATGATATTTCAAAAAAGAAAAAACTGCCGAAATCTGTATATCTTCGTCAGCTCATCGATGCAGAAAGAAAAAAATAAGATGCAGCTCTGTGATGTATTGCCCCTTTTCACTCCTTATTCTAGAATGAGGCTCATATGGGGTAACGGAAGTATCACGAAGACTTGAAAATCAATCATCATATCACTGGTTACAGTTTGATTCTACAAAAGGAGCTCCCTTCAGTATGTATGTCCCATTACTTGAAGATTTGATTATTCCTGCAATCGAAGATAAAAGTATAATAACTCCCTTTTCAAGATGGACTGTTGGAAGAAAAAGTAATCCTAATTTTGCAACTGCCGGTTCCGGTATTGAGGGGCACCTCTGTGCTTTTGCACCAAACGAAATCATGGGTATTTTGGATGGTTTACAAAATGATGCATTCCGTATCATGAAGAGTGATATCGGTATGGCTAAGCTCACCGCTTTTCTTGAAGACCAATCAAAGCCGATAGGGATAAAATTATTGACATCTGGACGTATCGCATTTGAAATTGCTCTTGCCAAAGCACGGGCAATGAGAGCCATGGTTGAAAAGGGTGGATATTATTACGCTGATGATAACAAAATGAAGAAAGTGGAGCCTCCCCGAAGGGAAAGAAGCACTCGTTACCAAACTTTTATATATTCCGCCCCACCATTAGTCGATTGGAAAATAGAACCAATAGGAAAGGATACATTATGTTTCAGTCAAGATGTGACTCAAAAAATACCGGTATCCCCTATTCCAGTGGAATATATCGGGAATGATATCGGCACAAATCAAAAATATAAATTACTAGCAGAACTTGGTAGATTTGGACATCCTATCGTGCCGGTAATCAGGAACAATTTTGATTAAACCTAATACTTATAGTTTGTGTAGTATGTCTCAATGGATGATTCGTCATTCGGTTTCCCATTGTAGTTTATGAATACTTCCTCATCCTTCTTTATATCTTTAACAGCATAATAGTCCATACATTTTGTTTTTAGATTACAGTCATATCGTGCATTCGCTGATGGTGAATGATTCGTCAGTCCGCAATATCCAAGAACGATAGCATCATTCTTTTCATCCCAGTCATAGTTGTAATAGGTTAGGACTGTCTTATCAAAGTGTTCAAGCTCTCCAAATGGGATCATTATGATCGGACACGATTCAATGAGCTCTCCTTCTTTGATATCGCGTGTAGCTTTAACACAGCGAATACCATTCAGTTTTTCAGATGTACTAATATACACAGGTATATCCATATTTACTTTGTTCCTTTTATTTGTAACCAACGATCCCTTGGACATAATTTTGTCCATGTACGCCACTTCCCATTATTTCTATATTCTACGAACTCTTCGTCTTCTACCCAATGCAATTTTGAATCATCAGAGATATGACTCACAAATTCCCTCCCGTTCAAATGATCTATTTCATGCTGGAAAATACGTGCGGTATACCCGTGATAGATTTCAACAATCAGTTTCCCTTCAACCGTATATGCTTGAACAGTGACCGATGTTGGTCTGGACACGATTCCGCAGACACCACCTGTTGAAAAACATCCCTCATACCACTCATTATTCTCTTTTGAAAAAGAAATGATAACAGGATTTATGTAAACACGCAAATCCCCCTTCACTCCTTTCCCATCAGCTTTGACATCGACAAGAATAACTCTCTTCGAGATACCTACCTGTGGGGCAGCAAGACCGACAAGGATGGGTTTTGTTTGGTCCATCTGTTCTCCAAGTGCGACATGAAGTAGCGCTTCCACCGTTTTTTTTGTATCAACAGTTAGAATTTGTTCTCTTGGTATCTCCGTTGCGATTTGCATCAAAACGGAATCATTTGGCTTCACGAATGAGTCAGATATTTTTTGTGGCATAGAGTAAGTATACAAAATCCGGATATGAGATAGTATTTTTACAGATTATTGGATTACTTTATGATAATAGGTATACTAATATATATGTCACAACACAAATCTGCGATATTTTTTGGGTTTATAGTAGCTCTGATTGTTGTCGTAGCTGGCGAGTTATATATTCTCAATCAACTTTCAGAAAAAAAGATATCAACAAAATGCACTCAAGCCCTAGCGTCTTTTGTGTCAAAGGATCCATTTAATGGGCGATTTTCTAGTGATGCCACAAAGGTGTTTGAGATGCTCACAGAAGCTGCTGGATTCAAGTATATTAACCATTATGGAACAAATCCTTCTCAGCAATTAATAGTTGAACTAAAGCAAGAAGGGGTTATATCGGCTCTGAAAAACGAAGATGGCACAGTTTCAATTGATATCTCTGATGAAAAGGGAAAAAAGATAACGAGCCTCATGATACCTGAAAATACCGACTCAATTCATATTTATGCAGTAAAAGACATCTCAAGGAAAATGTCGACAAAAGAGCTTAAAGTAAACCAGAAAGTTGAAATTATTTGGAAAACCGACATTATTAATGGGGGTAAATCTGAGACGATGGACATCGTCACAAAATAACATGAAAAAATTTACCTATCTGACTCCTCGGATTATGGCAAAAAAAATTTCATTCAATACGCTGTTTCTGTCAAATAATTCGAAGTGGGATTTTCTTGCTTCTGCGCCAGTCCAGTGTTCAGATTGCCTCCCTGGTCCCTATCATAGCCAACCGCAATGTTACTGTCTTGGACCTGCTTGTGCATGTTGATTCACCAGCTTATTAAGGACGGTTGCCTTTTTGGGGAATTTAAGAAGAATGATTGATTCTTGTTTTACCAATATGTTAACAGTGTCTATTATTATTTTTTTTTGGGAAACTAGATCCTGTTGCTGAGACCAGACCTCCTTAAAAAAATCCAAGTACAGTTTGCTGCTTCCTGAAAGTATCGAAGTAGAGCCTATGAGGGATTTTTTCAAAAAAAAGATTTTAGAGATTTTGTATTTATTTGGGCTTCTTGATATTTTCTTATTTTTTTCAATCGCAGGAACTTGATAAAGATAGAATTGGTTGTCTTGTTTGCGGATTATCATAGAATCATCAGCAAGTATTGGGTATGTTTTGCCAAGAAGAAGTGAAGCTGTCGATTTACCAGCTCCCGGTCTGCCGGTGAATATCATCGCTTCACCATTGTTGGAAATCGCCGAGCCATGAAAAAAGAAGCCGCCATTCTTAATCAATAGCTTCTGAATGGCATATAAAACCAAGAAAACAAACTGACCGATACTGATATGCGCAAATGAGGTTATCGATAGGCCTCTTTCCTTAAAAAAATACAAGTAAGCGTCTCGTTTATTCGGCTGTTCATAGACAACATTTTGAGGAACTAGTTCAATTTTGAAATCGATCTTGTTTTCCTTTGGTGCTACAATAAAAGAGCTAAAGAGGAGCTTAATTTGGTCCTTTATGTTATTTATACCTATTATTTCAGGATCTGTGTGTTTAATGAAGTCGATGCGTAAAAGAAACCCACCAATAGACAGATAATTGGTATTCATTTCTTTTGCTCTCATTTCGAACATAGTATACCGTATAGCAACCTTTTTTCAACTTTCCCATTTGGAATTTATCCCCAGGTGAAGTAAAATATACATCTGAACATCAGGCGCGTTGGCGAAGTGGAAACGCGGGAGTCTGCAAAACTTCTATTGCGCCAGTCCGATTCTGGCACGCGCCTCAGAAAGCTATTAGCTAATGGCTGTTAGCTTTTAGTTTTAGAATATGTACAAGTTTGAAAAGTTGGTTGTCTGGCAAAAATCAGTTATTTTGCTTGATACAATATACGATGTATGTCGGAATCTTCCAATAAGTGAAGAAAGGAATATTATTGATCAGCTCAGAAGATCTGCTTTGTCAATATGTTTAAACATTACAGAAGGAAGTGGAGCAGAAAATGATAAGGAGTTCAAACGATTTTTGAACATTTCAAAGAAATCGCTTTTTGAAGTAGTTGCTATACTCAAGATAGCTAATCACTTACATAAAGTGAACATTGAAAGGTCGATTGAGCGAACGGATGAAGTATCAAAATTGTTACATGGATTGATAAGTAAATTGAAAAATTGATTAGTTATCTAATAGCTATTGGCTAATAGCTAATAGCTAAATTGGAGGGGTCGCATAGTGGCCTAGTGCGCTAGTCTTGAAAACTAGTATAGGTGCAAGCCTATCGCGAGTTCGAATCTCGCCCTCTCCGCCTTCGCTCGCCGAAGCGAGCTACGGCGGACAAAGTCCGCTTAGTAGGTCGCGAAGGAGAGATTAGTCCGAGAAAGTTCGTTTAAAAATGAACCATAAAGAAGAGATTTATCTTGCTCATTCACTCTATCTTATTACTTTTGTAGTTTATAATCTGTTGACACATATTCTGAATTTTAATAAAGTCAGAAAATGTATTATGTATACATTCTTAAATGTATAAATGGTAAACCATATACTGGTTGTACCGATAATCTTAAAGAAAGAATTGAAAGACATAATAAAGGGTATGTACCATCAACCAAACCCCTCCTTCCTGTTAGTCTCATTTCATATTTCGCATTTTCCAATAAATATACTGCTTTTCTTTTTGAGCAATATCTCAAATCAGGTTCAGGCAGGGCGTTTATGAAAAAACACAATTTTATATAATGAAGCTGTAATATGGTAACCACAATCCTTTCTGATTTTTCGCGGGTCATCTTCAATCCAAAAGATAAAAACTATACAGGCACCCTAAACGGTCTTCATAAGGAATTATTGGAAAAGAATAGTAACTATATTTTCTTTGACTACTTTGAATTCAATAATGATATTTTGAATCTATACAAGGATTTGAGACATCTGTACTCTGTCAATATTTTTACAACGGGAACGATTCAAAATAGACTAGAAGTCCGAGAAGTAATCAATCCCATCTTTGAACACATCTATGCCGCGGGAGAGTTGGGATTGAATAAAAAAAAAGCGGAAGCGTATTTGCATATAGCACAAAAACTCAAAAGGAAACCGTTTGAAATTTTATTCATAGACGATCAAATCGAAAATATTGATGCAGCAAATAAAGCGGGAATTATAACCGTCCATTATACAAATTTTAAAGATACAGCAAAAAAAATTAAGGAACTGATCATTTAATTCTGCATTTCCCTCCGATGCATGACTTCGTTATACTATTGTATGGATACAATCACGTACTTAAGACAATTCAGAATCGGTGGGCTTGCGATATTCGATTTAGTCGTTTCCTATATAGGCATTTATTTCTTAGCTCCCCTTCTTACTAAGCTCCTATCAAAATTCCATATTTCAATTTCAAGAACTCAATGGCTTTGGTTGACGGTGCCGCTTGGGACCGTTGTCCATGTATTGGTTGGCCAAAAAACCGCGTTGACAAAAATGCTATTCAATCCAAATGGCGATTATGTCATGAAGCTCATATTCCTGTTTATGATATATATGGGCTTAAAAAATACAAAAAGAAATAAACATAAATTAAAGGGTCGTTGAAACGCGAATGTTCCTATAAATAGGCATTGACAATTCCTCATAAAAGATATTAATTTATTACAGATATAAATTATCTATATATATGGATACGACCCAAAAAAAACTGACTCCTCGAGGTACAAAAGTAATGCTTCCTCATGGAGGATTGCCCGAAGTAGTCTCCCTATATTTAGTCAATCTGATCAAGGAAACAGGAGGAGAAAATGGACCAATTGGAAAACAGTTTATATCACGACCTGCACTTGAGAAAAAATTCTACAAACTGAAATCTGAAGACCCTCTCATTGAGGACCATAATGAAGTAGCTCCTGGTGTCGTATACAAATACAAAGGTAAACTGGATAAAAAAGGGAATGTTCTCCATTATGGACGTGTCCTTTGGACCGTGACTCGTTTTTGTGCGTCCTACTGCCGATTTTGTACAAGAGGTCGGGAAGTGGGAATACCGGCATACGTAAAAGCACATACAAAAGCGGCGATAGCTCAAAATCCATATTTGAGTGATGATGAGATACGGAAGGTAATCGCGTTTTTGAAGCAGCATAAAGAAATAAATGAGATAATCGTTTCAGGTGGGGACCCATTAACAACGCCACGACCGTATCTAACAAAGATAATAGATGAATTGGTTGCTCTGCAAAAAGAAGGACATCTTGATATCATCCGCATCGGTACGAGGTTACCCGTACACAATCCAATCTCTATCCAACCATGGCATTATGAGTTGTTGGCAAAAATAAAGAATCCATATTTGATGGTGCACATAAACCATCCATATGAGCTCACAGAAAAGACGCTGAGCGTACTATATAACTTCCGTAAAATAGCGATGGCAACAGTATGTAGTCAAACAGTTTTTTTGAAAGGTGTGAATGATTCAGAGAAAACGCTTCATGATCTCTTTGTCAAGATGGCTGTCAATGGTATTCGCCCATACTATCTGTATCAAAATGATCCTGTTTACTGGGCGCAACATTTTACGGTCCCAATAAAAAAAGCAATAAAAATATGGGGTGGTTTGAGACCGAAATTATCGGGCGTCGCAGCAACGGTACGTTTTGCAATTGATGTCCCATTTGGATATGGGAAGATCCCATTGCCTGAAGGTAACGCATGGGAAGTGAATTATAAAAGCTTCCGTGATTTCAGAAAAAAAGTACACAAACTCGTCTGATAAAAACTCTCGCTATTGGTAGATTTTTCACCAATGCATGTTGATATTTTCTTAGATTGGATTTATATTGAATAATGGGTGGCAACTCCCCTCTTGTTATGATGACTCTTGATACAATCAAGCTGACGCTTGAGAATTATTTCGTCGATAGGAAGGACAGCTCTGAGGCTGTCTTTTTTGGGGTCGAAAAAAGGAATAAAAAAATAATCTTGTTCTATCGGGATAAAAATAAGAGAGGAACAGTCAATTCAACTGAAAGTGAGGATGGCTTCACATTTGTCGATTCAAAAAAAGCGTATAAGATGACTCAGAAACCCAATGAGTTTCCCAATGCGCAGCTTGTCCCCGGAAAATTCCACAAAGATTCAAAGTACCTCTATTTTGGAGATAGAAGTATCAATTGTGCGCATACTGTTGATGGCGTATGGCAGAAAAGAGAAAGGCCACTTGTAATTACCTCTTATCCACTTGAAGTCGGGGCGGTATTTGAACGTAAGCAAGGTTTTCTGCTTCTCTATTACCAAAAGACAGTGGAAGCAGGAGTTACGTACTACTCTGCATTCACTGCACTTTTCGACAAACAAAATCCAGAAGAACTGCTTTGGAAAACATCGGAACCCATCTGGAGACATAAAGATGTGTGGCCCAGCACGAATGCAGAACCATTGGGAGCGGTACTGCACCATGAACAGATAATTGCATATTGGTTAGTAAATGGGAAGATGCTGATGGGCGTAGTTTTATCTGGTTTTAAGTTCGATCCACAGTCAATACAAAAAGGAAAACTGAAGTTGCGAAAACACTTAGACAATCCAATCATCATGCCTAATCCGGAAAATGAATGGGAGGCTTTTAACACATTCAATCCCGCGGCGGTATACGCAGGTGACAAGGTACACATTCTCTATCGCGCTCAAGGGTTCGATTATATTTCGTCAGTCGGATATGCATCAAGTAATGACGGGATAAATATTGATACAAGATTGCCATATCCAATATATCAACCTGAGATGGAGTTTGAAAACAACAAAACAGGAAGTGTGAATCCTGACTTGATGTCGGGAGGAGGATATGGCGGATGCGAGGACCCACGCGTGACACTGCTGGGAGATAGAGTTTATATTACGTACGTTGCTTTCAACGGATGGTCATCCATTCGTTTAGCGCTTTCGTCCATCCTGCTTGATGATTTTCTTAATCAACGTTGGAATTGGACAAAACCCGTCCTACTTTCCCGTCCTGGGATTATAGATAAAAGCGGATGTTTACTCCCGGAAAAAATCAATGGGAAATATGTTTTTTTCCACCGTGTATTTCCGGACATATTGATCGATTATGTTGATGATCTTGGTTTCGAAGGAAAAGATTCCTATCTGAAGAATCAATATAGGATTCCTGTCAGAAAAGATAAATGGGATAGCCGCAAGATCGGAGCGGGCGCTCCTCCTCTGAAAACGAAAGATGGTTGGCTTCTTATTTATTACGGTGTGGATGACAGAGATGCAAGCAAATATCATATCGGAGCAATGTTACTTGATCTAAAAGATCCGGCGAAAGTATTGTATCGGTGTGATGAACCAATCTTACAGCCAACGGAAGACTATGAAAATAGAGGCTTCAAACCAGGTATCGCTTACCCATGCGGCGCTGTTATCATGAAAAATAAGTTACTCGTATATTATGGAGGGGCGGATACCGTCGTTTGTGTTGCAGAGGCCCCTCTGGAAACGTTCCTGACTGAATTGAAGTCTAATAAACCAATTCACCTCACTCCTGTTATCATAAGGGAAATCCAATACCCTCGATAATTATGCTCAATAGATATTCCCATAATCCGATATTACTACCTAATGTGAAACATGAATGGGAGAACTTTGCAGTATTCAATGGTTCAGTCATAAAAAAGGAAGGAAAATATGCTCTGTTATACAGGGCTATGGGGAGCGAGATGACAATTTCCCAAAGGAAACTTCGACTCTCTACAATCGGAAAAGCAGAGAGCGAAAATGGCGTGGATTTTGTAAACAGAGTGCAATTTATCAAACCGGAGTTTCATTGGGAAAAATATGGCTGCGAAGATCCGCGAGTGACCTTTATCGATGGCAAATATTATGTTTTCTATACTGCCATCGCAAATTATCCAACAAGCCCCATGGGCATCAGGGTCGCGGTTGCGATTTCTGATGATTTGGAAACAATCAAAGAAAAACATCTCGTTACGCCATTTAACGCAAAGGCAATGTCGCTGTTCCCCGAAAAAATCAATGGATTATATACGGTATTACTGACAGTAAATACAGATAATCCTCCATCCCATACAGCGATTGCGCAGTTTGAGAAAATTGAGACTCTGTGGAATATGGATTTCTGGAAAAAATGGTATGAAAATTTCGAGGACCATAAAGTCCGGCTAAGAAGAGTAAACAGCGACCAAGTAGAAGCAGGATCCCAACCGATTAAATTGGATAAAGGGTGGTTAGTTATCTACTCATATATTAAGCATTATTTAAGTAATAATGTAAAAAAAGAGTTTAGGATAGAGGGCGTGTTGTTGGACTTGGATGACCCTAAAAAAATCATCGGAAGGATTGAAGAACCACTTCTTAAACCAGAAGCTCCCTATGAACGAGAGGGTCAAATGCAGGATATCGTGTTTCCCGAAGGAGGAATCATTGAGGACGATGTCTTGAAAGTCTACTACGGAGCAGCAGATACTGCATGTGCTATGGCAAGCATAAAAATGCCTGATCTGATGAAAAAAATCGAGTTGAACTCTGCATCGACTCTGAAATGCAAGAAATTTCCAAATAATCCTTTATTGGAACCAATAGAAAAGCATAGCTGGGAGAACTTGTCAGTGTGCAATCCTGCGGCGATCGAGTTAGAAGGTAAAGTTTACATCATGTATCGCGCTATCTCAAAACAAAACGTTTCTAATTTTGGTTTAGCAATTAGCTATGATGGGCTTTATATTGACGAAAGATTGCCTGAACCGATTTATCCTTTTAGGACAGAGTTTGAAAAACCGATAGGAAGGGATTCTTCATATGGGGTTGAGGATGCACGACTTACTCTGATTGGCTCAACTCTCTATCTCTGTTATACAGCATATGATGGCTCACTTCCTCGTCTAGCCTTCTCTTCCATTGAGGTAGCTCAATTTCTTTCCCGTCAGTGGGAAAAATGGAAAATGCCGATAATAATATCACCGCCCGGTACTGCTGATAAGGATGGAGCGCTTTTTCCCGAGACGATTCATGATTCCTTTTTCTTTTTTCACCGTATTGAACCGGACATAGTCATAGATAATGTGAAAGATATTGACTTTAAGGAGAAAAAATACCTAGGAATCAAAAGCAGTATCACTCCCCGATCCGGATACTGGGATGCTGCTAAGGTCGGGATAAATACTCCTCCTTTGCGGACGGAAAAAGGGTGGCTCATCTTTTATCATGGCATCAGCAAAATCGATAGGAATTATCGGATAGGAGCGATGCTTCTTGATTTAGAGGACCCCACGAAAGTACTTGGACGTACCCTCTATCCAATACTTGAACCTGAGGCGCAATTTGAGAGAGAGGGTGTCGTTGATAATGTAGTCTTCCCGTGCGGATTCGTAAAAAAAGGTGAGGATATTTACCTCTATTATGGAGGAGGTGATAGGGTTGTCTGTGGGGCTACGGTGAACTTGGAAATGCTGTTAGAGTATATCATCAAAAGCGGAACGGAGAAATATCTTTCCTGACTTCTCGGCTTTCTTTAATGACCTATATAATGTACAATAAGACTCGCATTTTTCTATGGAAACAATAATCAGGTTCGACAAGGTGACATTCATGTTCGATGACGAAAAAAAGATCCTCGATGAGGTGGGTTTTTCTGTGCGGAAAGGTATGAAAGTGGCTTTGATGGGCCAAAATGGCGCTGGTAAAAGCACTTTATTCAAGCTTCTGACAGGGACGCTGAAACCAACTGGGGGACAAATCTCTGTAGATAAGAGATTGACTGTTGCAACAGCCCATCAAGTAATAGATCCAGAAGATAAAAAACTTACCATAGAGCAGTATTTCACGAAATGGTGTGGTCAAGAGCCTCATGTCGTCAAACGCAGGATGGCTTCCGCCTTGAATGTTGTCAATCTACATGCCCCAAACGACAAAATCGTCAAATCATTTTCCGGCGGACAACAGGCACGTCTTCTCCTTGCATCCGCACTTATCCAAGATCCAGACCTGCTTCTCCTTGATGAGCCAACGAATAACCTAGATAAGGCAGGAATTGATCACTTGATGACGTTTCTCATGATGTATGAAAACAGTGTCATCGTCATTTCGCACGATGCGGATTTTTTAAACTCATTCACTCAGGGAGTCCTTTATCTTGATAGTCATACAAAAAAAGTTGAGCAATATGCAGGAAATTATCATGATGTGGTTGCCGATATCGAAGCACGCATCGAACAACAAAATAGATTGAATGCACAGATGGAACGAGGCATCCAAGCCAATAAGGAAAAGGCGAATTTCTTCGCAAATAAAGGGGGAAAGATGAGGAATGTCGCGAAAAAGATGCGGGAAAAAGTGGAAAAATTGGAAAGTGAAAAAGTGGAGGTACGCAAAGAAGATAAAACAATACGACATTTCATGATTCCAGTCCAACAAGGAGTGGTCGGCGAGGTCCTCAAAATCAATTCATATTCAATCATAAAGAATCATGAAGAAGTAAAAAAAAGCGCTCGGGTATTTTTATTGAAAGATAGACATATACTTATCATAGGTCCAAATGGAATCGGCAAAAGCACTCTCATAGAATCTATCGCAAAAGGGACTGCTACTGGAGCTATCATTACTCCCGGAGTTCGGGTTGGTTACTACAGCCAAGATTTTAGTACATTGAATTATGATGACACCGTCTGGGATTCCCTTTCGCACGCACTTCTTGAGTCGGGAGCGGAACTAACTGAGCATAAATTGCGTTCAGTTGCCGCAGGATTTCTGATAACCGGTGAGTTGATGGGTTCTCGAATTCGCAGTTTATCCGAAGGTCAAAAAGGTCTTCTCTCTTTTGCACGCCTTGTCCTTATGGAGCCTGGACTATTAATATTAGACGAACCAACAAACCATATCAATTTCCGACATCTGCCTGTCATTGCACAAGCTCTAAGCGAATTCAAAGGAGCGTTGGTCCTTGTTTCACATATCCCTGACTTTGTCGCACAGATAAAAATCCACGAAAGATTGGATTTGGAAAAATAAGAATCCTTAGGTCAGTCCATGCTCGGTAAAGCATTGGATATATTTATGATCCATATGGAGCATATGATCAATGAGCCAGTCTTCCAAAAAATCTATTAAGGCAAAAGCAAACCCTATTGTGTCATCTCCAATTTTTTCCTGAATGGATTGTAGTCTCATCTCAAACTGTCGGTGAGCTAAGATATGCTCTTCTACTCCTTCAAAGCCAAATTGTTTGAAATACCCCTCTTCTATGGCAAAATGTTCTTTCTTATATCTCACGATGTGATTGATAATCCCTAACACTTTTTCTTTGTCAGGCACTCCATTAATCTCGATAATCAGTTCGTTTATAAATTTCAGTAGACCTTTATGCTGTTCATCTATTTGTCTCACATGCACACTATATTCTTCTTTCCACGGTAGTTCATTCTGTATTAGCATATACTCTGATTGTAAATATAAATGTAAATAAAATCAAACGAGGTATTCATAACGATTTTTTGATAAATATACTACAATTAAGCCATACACGTTTGTAAGTCATATTGATATGAAAATAAAAGCTATTCTGTCTGATGTCGACGGGACACTTCTTGATTACGACAAGGGAGTATACGATGAGGGTATCCCTGAGCTTGTCAAACAGATTATGGATAAAGGAATACAGTTTTCTTTAGCAACTGGGAAGGCGTATTTTGGAGAAATAGCACGGATTATCTCTGAGTTGAATTTGTCACCCTTTCACATTGTAAATGGTGGCGGGATGATAATCGATTGGAAGACTGGTGCAACTCCGTGGTATCGACCAATATCGGAAGAATCGACGAAGGTCGTCGTTGATTTTATCCATGCAACTGGGCATGTCTTCGGTGTTGAGACAAAAGATCACGCATATATGATAGATAAAACCAGGAACTCTGCGTACACAAAAGATATTGAGATAAAAAAATTTTCTCCTGACTCAATCCCCTCCGGTATTTTGAAAATACTCATCCAAGGATCGGCAAATATGCTGACTGAGAATGAGATTGATTCGTATGTCAAGCATTTGAAAGACTCCTGTAAGGACATAGAGGTTCACAAGTTTTCAGTCAAAAAATATTTCGGTCTTGATGTGACATCTGAGGCATCAACAAAACATACCGCTGTTCTCGAGTACGGAAAAATAGTGGGGATTCATCCTTCTGAAATGGTAGCGATAGGCGATGGATATAATGACTATCCCCTCTTCACCGCATGTGGATATAAAATTGCGATGGGTAATGCTCCAAAAGAGTTGAAGGAAATTGCTGATATGGTTGTCCCAGATACAGAACATAACGGCATGTCCATCGCACTAAAACATATCCTCTCCCTTAGCGATTAATGGGTAATTTATTTCTGCAGAAAAAAAGTGTCTGTGCAAAATAGTTCCAAGGGTCAAACGAACATACTTGCCAGAACATTCTTAAATCTTCTTTTATCCCCTCAACCAATCCTAATTTTTTTGATTTGGCAAGATTTGTGTGGGATGCCGAATAATAAAATATTTTTTTGTTATTTTTCATCATATATGTGTTCAGTGCGATTTCAAGTTGGAATTTCGTCGCGCCCTGGATTGCAATTTCTAGATCCGACTTTTTTATCACGCGTTCGCCAGAATAAATAAGATCGAATCTATTCAATTTTGTGATGAGTCGTGGGGTTGTCCTATTGAAAATTATCATGTCAATTGAGATATCATTGAATACTGACTGCAAAACTTCATCAACTTCTGCAGGAATTACACCTGAAAGATCTGCATCAAATAAAAGGACATAATCGCCAATCGCTTTTTCCATTCCTGCTTTTACGGTCCCTGTTTTGCCTATGTTTTCAGGTAACGATATCACCTCAACCATCGGGAACTCTTTTCTGACATATTCACTTCCTCCATCTGTTGAAGCGCCATCAACACAGAGTATTTGGGAGATTGATGGGACTTTCAGGAGCTCAGTAAGTACCCCACCAATCCGACCTTTCTCATTGAGGAATGGAACGATACAGGTGACTTTTTTTTCCATATATCTCCATTATATATTCTTTGAGTGGTAAAATATGCTATGACAGATATTGTGATGGTGTATATTCCCTGTAAGTCGGCAGAACAAGCTAACTCAATTGGCAAACAGCTCTTGACCAAGCGCTTATGTGCCTGTATCAACGTCTTTCCTCAAATGAACTCGACCTATTTTTGGCCACCAAAATCTGGTACTTTTGAAAGTGCTGAGGAATCAGTTTTGCTCGCGAAGACAAAAAAAGAATTACTGCCCGCGTTGGAAAAAGAAGTCTATGCTCTTCACACCTATAAGTGTCCATGTATCATGGCGATTCCAACAGAATATATTAATAAGGATTATTACGACTGGCTGAAGGGAGAGTTGGAATAAAATGAACTTCATATGAAAAAAAGATTAGCGTCGCTTGATGGGCTAAGAGGATTGGCTGCACTTTCTGTACTCTTTTCACATAGTGGATTTAGTTTGGATTCTGTTATTCATATACCGTTACTCACTCTGCTGTATAAAACATTCGCCGTAGGGCCTAATTCTGTACAAATTTTGTTTGTGTTGAGTGGTTTTTTAATGGCATATTTATATCCACGAATCATACATCCAATTTCGTTCATAAAAAAAAGATACGCGAGAATCATCCCTGTATATATCCTCGTTGTCGTTTTTATTTCAGAAATTTATTCAAAAAATATCTATTGGCAGTCTGAAATATTCCAACTTATTTTGTTGGCAATAATACCCGCACTCATATGGTATCTGATCGAAAAAGTAAAATTAGCCTCTCTATTTGGAACGATACTTTTTTATTCATATGTAATAGTTCAAGTATTATTTCTATTTCTTAATATATTTATCACTCCTCGTTTTATCCAGTATGGCACAATACATCTTCCGGAGTTCTACAAGCATATTTTGATTTTGATGTCGAACATAACACTCACTACACCATTTGTTGAAGGTGTGCCTAGAATAAGCGGAGTATTTTGGAGTTTGGCACCCGAAATATATTTTTATCTTTTATATCCAATCATTGTCATTCCCCTCATTTTTATCGGAAAAAAATGGGGAAAGGTTGTTTCATTTCTAATAGCCATTTCAATCTTAAAGATTCTTTTTGATTTAAGCACTGCATTTATGGGAATAGGTTCGCTTTATTCAATAGATGTTGCGCGTGCTTCTGGATTTGTGGCAGGAGTGTTGGCTGGGTCGATTTATCAAGCGCAAGGAAGCATATGGAACAGAATTTCGAAATGGGGACTAAATCCATTTTTTGGCACAATTTCCATCCTTTCATTTGTGGTAATTCAATGGGGAGACTGGGCCATAAGAGATGGTCAAAGCATTCATTTTATGAATTTGTATTACCTGGTTTCAAGTTTTGTGATTGCAATACTTGCACTTGTAAGTTCAGTTCCAACTTCTCTACCAAATAAAATCTTTAGTTCAAAAATGTTGGTTTTTTTTGGTGCATTAAGTTATTCAATGTATCTAATTCACATTCAGACAAACCATTGGGTGGGACTATTGTCTTTTCTTCCATTTTATTCAATACTATACCCAATACTAGTACTTTGTGGCGCAACTCTTATTTCAAGGATACTGTTTATATGCATAGAGTCCATATACTTTAGAAGTAAAAGTAAAAATAAAGAAGTAAGCGATAATCTCACGAAGGCGCCGTTAAAAATAAATGCTTTGCATTATGCTTTGATACTCATTGTAGCGTTTGGGTGCATGTATTCTGGTGGGTACAGTTTGAGTTTCTTACTTCAAAGACATACAACATCAATGCCAATAATGGGACTTCAATTTGAAAGATCGTTACTAAACTCTAAACTTAGAGTTCCCATCATAGCGCATTATGATAATTTAAGTGCTATACATATCAATTTAAGATATGCAAAAAGTGCAAATGAAACACGGAATAAAGTGAAGAATCCTTCCGTTCTTTTTTTTCGATTATTAGATGAAGATAAAAAGAAGGTCATATTTGAATCAAAAAGAAGTGCATTTGAAATTGAAGGAAGCCCTCGATTTCCATTTGGAATAACAACCATATCAGACTCAAAGAACAAACGATATAGTATTGAGTTGGAATTGGTAAATGGAAAAATAGATGATCAGATTTATGTAGATATGTCACAATCAAGTATTGTTAGCATCTATACGACGAGTAAAAAAGCACTACTTATGCGTCCACATATTTTTCTAATGAACAGATTGATTTATATCTTGACCAATCGGGGTATGATATTTGCCATGTTTGTTATTGGAATTTCTTACTATCTCTATGAAAAAAGAAAATAATGTACATTTAACTCGTGTTCTTCATCATCTTTATATCAATCCACTTGAAAAGTGCAATTTGAAATGCAAGATATGTTATACAAAAAAAACAGACCCTATCCTTTCAGAAAAAGAGATAACGGATTTCGTTAAACGTTATCAAAAAGTTTGTGAGATAAAGATAATCACATTTTGCGGAGGAGAAGTATTTGCGCTTCCCTATTTCACTCATTTAGTCAATACTCTTACAGAAGGTGGTATCTTTGTACAGACAATCACCAATGGGACAATCGACAAACTACCTGAGTTGAAGCATCCCAATTTAAACAATCTCATTGTTTCAATCGACGGACTTGAGGAATATCACGATTCAAATAGAGGGGCAGGAAATTTCATAAAAAGTTTTTCCTTCCTAAAGAAAGCGCGCTCGCTTGGATTTCATACAGAGATATTCAGTATTGTCACGAAACAGAATTATAAGGATATAGACAAATTTGAGAAGTTCCTCCTAATGGAGTTGGGAGAAATTGATGTGACGTATCATCCGCGCAAACCGGCGGCATATCTCACTCATCATCCAGTTTCAAATATCGAAGGTGTGGTGGAAGGCTTTGATTATATATCGAAGGATGAGCTTATCGAAATCATGAAAAGCAGGACTGTCTTTCCTCCAAAAGAACTTGGTTGCTACCAGATTGCGCTTGCATCAAGTGGTATTGTTTATGGGTGCTGTGAGGGATATCGTCCCATCGGAATGATGAGTGATGAAATAGAGGTATTATTTGCGAACCTTGAAAAAAGAATAGGCGGCCCATGCCTCGGATGTAGCCAGACGGAGTTTATGTGCGGGATAGGGGAAATAATAGAAGAAATGGGCAAGACTAATAATAAATACTAATAATAAATACAAATGGAAAAATATTTTATTCGAGAGAAAATAATCAAGAGTATCCGGCAATTTTTCTATTCAAAGGATTTTCATGAGGTTATTCCTCCACTTTTAAATTCAGCTCTTCCTCTTGAACCAAACCTGCAGCCATTTATAACCATTCAAAAAACAACAAATGAAACGTTTTATCTTTCGATGTCCCCAGAACGAGGAATAAAAAAAATGTTGGCACAGGGAATTGGTAATTGTTTTGCAATATCAAAATCATTCCGCAATTACGAAAGATTGGGGAGTCTTCACAATCATGAATTTATCATGCTAGAGTGGTATAGAAAAGACTCTTCTTATACAAGAATAATGGAAGAACTGGAATCATTGCTGAGAAATATAAATAGTCAGATGAAAAAAATAATCAGTATTCCAGAAGATTCATTTCCGAGAATTTCTCTTAATACATTGTTTAAGGAAAAATGTGGGATTACGCTTGAAGAATTGCTAACAAATGAAAAAAAAATATTGAAAATTGCAGGAGCAAAAGGATATAAGACCGACAAAGCAACGTGGGAAGAATTGTATGACCAACTGTTCGTAAATGAGATAGAAATTTCATTCGCGAAAGTACCCTTTTTTCTTGTTGATTTTCCTACTCGTATTTCCCCCCTTTGTAAACCCCAAAAGGGCAAACCTTTTCTTGCAGAGCGATTCGAGCTCTATATGAATGGGATTGAAATCGCCAATGGAAATACGGAAAAAACAAACGAAAAAGAAATACGGACCGTATTTGAAGTCGAGCAGGCAAAAACAAAATTACCGATGGATGATGAATTCCTTGACTCGATTGACATTATGAAAGACAATGAGTATGCAGGAGTGGGGCTGGGAGTCGATAGACTCACGATGCTCTATACGGACACTGATATCTTTGTATAATGAACTATATGGCTCCCTATTTTTCGGTAATCATTCCCGCCCACAATGAGGAAAAGAACATAAAAAGACTTCTGTATAGCCTTGTTGAGCAGTCCTGTCGTGATTTTGAAGTCATTGTCAGCAATAGCGATTCAACAGACGATACTTCGAAAGTTGTCGAAAGCTTCAAGAAAGACTTTCCTAATCTTATCCATATCGAAGAGAAGATGCAGAATGTGAGTACGGCCCGGAACAATGGGGCGAAGTATGCCTCCGGTCAATGGCTTGTATTTTTTGACGCTGATGTATATGTCGAAAAACACTTCTTCAAACAGATGATGAAACACATACAGGTAAATAAGCCGCACATGGCAACCGTATGGAATAGGCCATCACCCCCATCATGGAAAGGGAGATTCCTTTTCGGAATCATGAATAGGATAGTACATCTGATTCAGCACATCAGTCCGGCTGCAAACGGTCCCTGCATCTTGATGTTGCGGACTGTGTTTGAAAGGATAGAAGGGTTTGATCAATCGATATTCTTTGGGGAAGATTACGACTTGGTCAAGAGAGCTCACAAAAAAGGAGCAGAAATGGATGTATACCAAACGCCACTGCTTTTCGTTTCGACACGTCGTTTTGAAAAAGAAGGACTTATTGTAAGTCTATACAAATCCATAACAGCGCTTCTCTATCAATTCATCTTCGGCCCCGTTCGCAAGCCCATTTTCAAATATGAAATGGGCGGACAATATTATGAAAAGAAAAAATGAAACGAGCGCCGGTGGCATCGTTTATAAAAAAAATGGAAACTCGTTTTTATGGCTTATCACTCAGCACTCACAACATAAAGGGTGGGTATTTCCAAAGGGATTAATTGGCGACACGAATGAGAATGAAAAGATGGAGGAAGCGGCCCTTCGCGAAGTTGAAGAGGAAGGTGGAGTAAAGGCCCGCATCATAAATCCTATACCAATAAAATCAGTCTATACATATATCTGGAATGACATACAAGTTGAAAAAACGGTCTTCTATTATCTGATGGAATATGTTTCTGGGGACCCAAAAAATCATGATTGGGAGATGATGGATGCCAAGTTCACCACAGAAGAAGAAGTACTAAAGATGCTCACCTACCCATCCGATACAAAGGCATTTGATACAATACTTACACAAAATAAATTGCGATAAATATGAGAAACCTAGAAATCACTACCCGCATAGGCTGCAAAAATATGTGTTCGTGGTGTCCACAAAAGGAATTCATGAACGCATATCATACAGAAAAAGGAAAAAATGTAATTTTGAATTTTGATATATTCAAAAAGTGTGTCGACAAGCTTCCAAGTGATGTGCGTATCACTTTCTCCGGTATGTCGGAACCTTGGCTAAGTAAGGATATGACAAAAATGCTTCTCTATATACACAAAAAAGGATTCAAAGGGCTTCGGATATACACAACAGCTGTAGGAATGGACATAAGTGATATCGATAAAATAAAGAAAATCCCCTTTGACAAGTTTGTCGTCCATCTTCCAGATGCGGATAACAATGCTCGTATACCAGTGACTAAGAATCATAAAGCAATCCTCCTCAAAATAAAGAAATCTCACCTACAAAATTGTAGCTATATGACAATGGGTACGCTTCATAAAGATTTGGTTGAAGAGTTTGGTGAGATGTGTGTTACCCCACAGATACTTTCTAAGGCTGGTAATTTGAAAGGGACAAGAAAAATACATAATACTGGCCCTATCACTTGCAACAGCGAATATGGCCTGAAACATTCAATGCTTCTGCCTAATGGAGATGTTTATCTCTGTTGTATGGATAACTCCCTTGAATATAAGCTTGGGAATTTGCTACAAGGCAGTTATGATTCGCTCTATACCGGAGATGCGTTCAAACTTATCGAAAAGAAACTAAAGGATGAAAAATATGGTGACGTGTTATGTCGTCACTGCGAGATGGCGATAGTCGACAATTACAAGAAATATCTCCGGCCGATAAAGAAACTATTCCTTAAACTCAAACTCAAGAACTAACGGGAGATGATCGGAGACATTTAAGTCCATGACCTTGAAATCCTTCGCCTCAATCCCTTTGCTTACCAATATATAATCAACGACATTCCGCTCAAGATTGCTCAGCTCATTTTCTTTTGGACGGGTGGTTTTTATATTAAACGTATCCACTAGACTGACGAAATTTTTTTCAAGGATTTCCATAGATGGCGTATGAGGGAACAGATTGAAGTCCCCGCAAATAATCACTTCGCCCTCCGCCTTCATAGCAAGATCATTGATGATCTTATTTGCCGCAATCGATTTTTCCGTCCCCATTTTATTACGTGTCCAGACTCCATGGTAATTCAATATCCGTAGTTTTTTTCCTTGAATGACATGGTCTGTCACAAGGACAGCGCGATAATCTTCCTCAGGCCATTTGGAATGATCTGGGGTGAATGTAAAATGATTTTGGACAAAAATATTTTGTGCGAAGACAATTTTGTATTGAGATTTCGTGTAGTTGCCGAATTCCATCAATCCGCCGAATTTGAAGGTGTAGATTTCTTTCCCGTGAAAGTTTTTTTGCTCGAAGTCCCCCATGACGGAATTTGGCCCAAAGAAAAAGTATTTCAGATTTTGTGTAGCTTGGTCCACGACATCTTTAGATACATAATCCTCAATGACATTATCTTCCAGTCCCCTCGTTATTTCCTGTAGGCAGACAAAATCGGCATTTTGCTCATGTAAAAAGGGAGAAAGAAGTTTGTTGTTTGCTTCAAAAAGAGCAACGTTTAAGGAAAGTAATTTCATAGGTTTGAGGGACTATGTCAAGCGACTCTAATGAGCTCACTAGTGAACAAAATTAGAACCTTTTACCAGCTGTCCACTCAGAAGTATTATATACCAAATTTTGATCAGGAATCAATGTGGCTTAATTACCAACTTCAGATGATTTCTTTATTGCTATACTTTGACTGCATATGTACTTCTTAAAAAGAATGAATAAAAAATCGACTTCAATAGTAATAATACTAAGTTTTACTATTTTTCTTATTTTTTGGACTCAGCTAAACTTCAATCACGCAGGAACAATAAAAGTATGGGATAGAAATAATACTCTCCTTTATGAATCTGCTGGCAAAGTTGGAAAAAAAATACCAATTACATACAATAATCTCCCAAAGCATCTAATAAATGCAGTCGTGGCTTCTGAAGACAGTACATTTTGGGCTAATCCTGGAATAGATTTTAAAGCCATTACAAGATCAGCTTTTATTAATCTGAAAGCAGGAAAGGTAATAAGTGGGGCAAGTACCATTACGCAGCAGTTAGCCAGAGTTGCTATCATTTCCCCTCAAAAGATACCCTCTAGAAGTATCATCAGAAAAATAAGAGAAATTTTAATAGCTCTACGAATTACGGTTTCATATTCAAAAAAAGATATTTTAACTATGTATTTCAATCAAATATACTTTGGTAATTTAGCATATGGAGTACAAGCAGCGTCTTCCACCTATTTTAATAAGGATGTTGGCCAACTTTCACTTGCTGAGTGTGCCTATCTTGTTGGATTACTTTCTTCACCTGATAGAAATGACTCTAATGAAGCAAAAAAAGAACAAGCTCGAGTGTTGGATTTAATGGTGAAACATGGGTATATTTCAAAAGAAATAGCTAAAGAAACAAAACAGGAAAAACTAGCCATTATAAAAGAAATAATAAACATTAAGGCGCCTCACTTTGTTCAATACGTTTTACAGGAGTTAAATACGCTTGAGATTGATAATAATCAAGGGCTTAATATCTATACTACACTTGATTATCCCACATTTAGTTTAAGTGAATATATCGCAAAAATATGGATTAATAAATTGAAGATACAACATGATTTAAGTAATGCTGCTCTTGTACTTCTTAATAATAAAACGGGGGAAATTATCAATATGCTTGGAGGAATTGATTATTTTGATGACACTCATGCTGGGCAAGTTAATATGACGACTGCTTTAAGGCAGCCTGGTTCTGCGTTAAAACCGGTTACTTATGCTGCAGCATTTATGCAGGGCTATACTCCAGCGACATTAATCTATGATGTAAAGAAGATTTATAAAACCAAAAAAGGTGAAGGATTTACTCCTCATAATTATGATGGAAGATATAATGGCTTAGTATTGGTTAGGGGGGCTCTTGCTTCCTCACTTAATTTACCAGCAGTAGAGATGTTGAAGCAAATAGGAATCAATAACTTTTTGAAAGTCGCAAGAGATTTAGGAATAACTACTTTTACTCAAGAAGATAGATATGACTTATCACTCACCTTGGGAGGTGGAGAAGTTAAGCTTCTTGAACTCACCAACGTGTTTGCAAGTTTTGCAAGAGGCGGAGAATATAAGGCGCCGTATGCGATACAAAAAATTACCACTGATAATGGTGCAATTTTATATGAGCATAAGGAAAAACAGAAAACGCAGGTTTTAGGGAAAAATGGTGAACAGATAGCTTATCTTATTTCTGATATCTTATCTGACCCAAAGGCTCGTATTCCAGGATTTAGCGAGAAAAATCCTCTCGTTATTTCTCATCAGGCAGCTGTAAAAACAGGAACAACCACCGACTGGCATGATAATTGGACCGTTGGCTATACTCCAGGTTATACAGTCGGAGTTTGGGTTGGCAACAATGATAATCATCCAATGCGCGAAATTACAGGAGTGGTAGGAGCGGCGCCAATTTGGAATCAATTTTTTGAAGAATTTTTGAAAGGTAAACCAACGGAGCAGTTTATTCGCCCTGAACGAATAAAAGAAGTAGAGGTGTGTGCACTATCAGGAAAACTACCAGACGGGCTCTGCCCTGAGAAAATGAAAGAACTTTTTATTGTAGATACGGAGCCAAAAGAGGTGTCAAAACTCCATAAAATAGTGCATATTGACAAAAGAAACGGATTGACAGCAAATGATTCTTGCCCCAAGAACTTTGTTGAAGATAAGATTTTTGTTGATTACCCCCCCGAAGTTTATACGTGGGCGGTACAAGATAACCAAGAAATAATTCCCCGACAGTCATCACCTCTTTGTAATGGGGCACAACAATTATTAGGAGGGTCCTATTTAGAGATAACTTATCCTAAAGAAAGAACTATTTTTGAAACAGCGCCACTTATCGTAAATAACGAAAGCGTCGTATTTGAGATAAATGTTTCTCAAAATATTAATAAAGTAATTTGGTATTTAGATGGAAAGCTCCTAAAAGAATCAGTAAACTTTCCCTATAGGTTATCGTGGAAGCCAATTAAGGGTAAACATACTGTAATAGCTTATGGAGTTACTAAAAATGATGAAAAAATTAATAGTGAGAAAATACATTTTTCTGTTGTAGGATTCAAGGATGACAACCTTCAATAATTCTCTGATTGAACATTAGCAGCGACTTTGATTAAATTGTATTATGGTGCGTTTTTTGCAAATTGATTGGATAAAAAGATCTATTTTATTCTTACGAACCAAACTACCTATTTTGCAACTGTATATCAAGCAAAATTATAATAAAGCAATTGGATATATCCATAAACAGACTAATAAATTTAAGCTTGCTTCAAAGAAAGAACGTTGGGTGATAATGAGAAAACCACTGTTTATTCTTATTGTACTTTTATTTATTTTCAAATTTGGTTACCTTTTTTTACCCCCTAAAATAGCCACAAGCTTTCCAGGAAATCAAAGTGCCGAGGCTCCTCTCGATTCCAAAATTGAAATCATTTTTGACAAGGGAGTTATAAAATCGTTTGCTGAAAAGAGTTTTACTATTACGCCACATATTCAGGGTAATTTAAGTTGGGAGGGTGATCAAAAACTTATATTTACGCCTCAAAAAAGACTTGGTAGGGCAAGTGGTTATAAAGTAGATTTTCGAGGAATGGTTTTATCAAATTATATGGTACCACTTCTTGAAAAGAAGGCTATTACTTTTGAAACGATTGGTAATCCAAAAGTTGTCCTTGCTTCTCCTCAAAACGAGGCGCTTGAAGATTTAACCTCTGTTACAGTCGTTTTTGACCGTCCAATGATCGCTCTCACTACGGCTACAAATAGTGGGATTAAACAACCAGCGTTTACTATTAATCCTAAGATTGAGGGTGAAGGAAGATGGCTTGGGACAACGGCATATCAGTTTAGACCTTCGGAGAGATTCAAAAAATCTACAACATATAAAGTGACAGTTCCATCTGGTTTACGTTCGCAAGATGAGGGAATATTGAAAGAATCGTATAGTTGGGAATTTTCAAGTGAGCGCCCACGCATTGATGATACGAGTCCTAAAAGAGATGATAGATATGTGTCCCCCACAGCGCCGATCTCCGTGACGTTTAACCAAGATATTAATGCCGAGTCGATTAATAATAAATTAATTCTCTACGACAAGAATAAAAATAAGATTTCAGGTAGCGTTGCAGTATCAAAAAATATAGTAAAATTTTACCCCTATCAATCACTGAAAAGAGAGGAATATTACACTGTTGTCATTTCTCAAGGAGTGCAAAGTACGGAGGGCGTAAATGGGATGGAAACTGATTACTCATGGGGTTTTGGAGTTGCTGCCAAACCAGCGGTAATCAGCTCAACTCCTAAAAATAAAGATAAAGATATTTCTGAGGAATATAGAATAGAAGTCTTATTTAAAACTCCTATGGATGAGACATCTTTTGAGGATAATGTATCCATTGATCCTCAACCAGACACAAAACCATCATTATATTTTTCAAGTTATGGTTCGCAAAATTCACTTTCAATCAATACGTATCTAGGGAGATCAAAAACGTATACCATAACAGTAGGACCGGGTGTTAAAGACCAATATGGAGTCTTACTAGGTAATTCTTATACTTTTAGCTTTTCCACAGCTCCCTATAAACAATCTATAAACA
>JAVHSH010000011.1:0-18086 GCA_036172095.1 Patescibacteria group bacterium | reverse complement strand
TCTATCGCAAGAGGCTCGTTGTCTCCAAGCTTGAAATAGTGGTCAGCTGTATCTGCAAATTGAGAAATGAACATAAATATACCAGCCCTCAACCTATTGAAAAAACCATGCACATCATTTGCATACACTCGTTCGTGCATTACTTCAATAAGCCATTTATGTTTATCGGTATCGATAAGTATCTCATTATTGTTGGCTAAGTTTTGTAGTACGGCTTCAACATTTGGATCTTCCATGAATCCAAATCGTACAGCAACTGATGCAAATGTATCTTTCTCCCATCCGACATCACCAAAATTTGTTATCGAGTATCTGTTCGTCTTTTCAACATATGGTTTTTTTTCAATTTGTACCGTAAGGAAAATGATATGTTTTGGAAGTGCACCATATCTTTCAATGAATATATTCATTAATGCAGGCATATAATCTTCTAATGTTTTTTTTCGGGGTGTCATAAAAATATATGATTTGGGGATTTCGGGATATACTTTGTTGCGCTTCATTTCGACGAGTTCACTTACTTTGTTTTTTTTGTGTGATTCATATTCACGCGTTATGAACGACCGGCCCCATTGCCAAGATTGGATAACAACAAGAACAAGGAGACTTATTCCCAATGGGATATATCCACCTTCAAAAAGCTTAAGTGAATTAGCCGCTAAGAAGAAGGAATCTATAAGTAAAAAAGGAATAAAAACGATAAACGATTTATTAATATTCCATTTCCAGATATAAGATGATACGGCAATCATAGCAAGAGACGTAATCACCATATCACCACTCACTGCTAAGCCATATATAGATGCAAGCTTACTGCTTGATTGAAAAATCAATACCAATATCACACATCCTATATATAAAAACCAGTTAATCGCAGGGATATAAATTTGGCCATGATGTTTTTCATGGGTATGGATAATCTTTAAGTAAGGAAGTAGACCTAATGAAACAGCTTGGGCAATAAGAGAAAATGCACCAGAAATAAGAGCCTGAGAAGCAATAATTGTAGCAAAAGTAGCAAGAATTACCATAGGCAAAAGAAAAAATTTGGGTACCATACTGTAAAAAATATTATTTGATAGTACTTCTTTTCCAGAAAGCATATATGCTCCTTGTCCAAAATAATTGAGAAGAAGGGTAGGATAAACGAGCGAAAACCAACTTATCCGAATTGGTTTCTTGCCAAAATGACCCATATCGGCGTACATCGCTTCGCCACCAGTAATAACAAGCATGACAGAACCAAGAACAGTAAAGATTGTCTTAATATTATGTTCAAAAAAGAATCGAATAGCATATAGAGGATTAAACGCCTGAAGGATAGAAGGATTATTGAATACTGAATTAAAACCAATTATTCCAATAGAAAAAAACCAAATACCAATAATTGGTCCGAACACTTTTCCGATTTTATGAGTACCTGATGATTGTATGAAAAAGAGACCAGTTAAAATAACAATAGTAATTGGGACTATATATGCATCCAATGCTGATGTGGCAACCTTCAGACCTTCAACGGCAGAAACAACGCTGATAGCCGGAGTGATTATGCCATCTCCCAAAAGGAGTCCTGATGCGATGATAAATAAAGTAATCAGGAGCTGTGTAAATCTATTGTTTACCTTACTTTTTTGAATTAAACTGTAAAGAGAAAAGACACCACCCTCACCATCGCTATCTGCATTTAATACAATAGAGATGTATTTGATTGTAACTATAAGAGTAATGACCCAAAATATGATACTAGTTATCCCTAATATGTCACTACGTCCAATTTCATGTTGTGCACGACCAAAGAAAATTTCATTGACAGCATACAGCGGTGAAGTTCCAATATCCCCATAAACCACACCAAGGGCCGCAAGAGACATTCCAAAAAGCGCTTTCATATTATTTAGGCTGTTATATCAAGTAATAGTATTTAATAGATATGTAATTTTACCAGATATTTTCTCCGAGTAAATCGGAGATATCATTAAAACAACACCAAATTACAGTATAATGAAAAAAATGAAAAACGCCATCATTACTGCATCAAATGCAAAAGTTGGCGATTTCGTTGCCGATCATTGGCTTACTTCTCTTCAGGATACAAACGACCTCCAGAATATTGACGTTATTATTTTTGACTATGGATTGACATCGGGACAAGTAAAAAAACTCAAAGAAATGGGCGCCATCGTTCTCCCGGGGACGAAACAATACCATATAGTCAATAAACGTTTTTTTGATGCCGCTACTTATCTAAAAAAAAATCCCCATGACCAAGTCCTCTTTATCGATTCAGGAGATGTGATTTTTCAAGGCGATTTGACGCCGGTTTTCTCTACTCATATGGACTGCTTCCGCGTTGCACCTCTCGGGAAACGGATCCTTTTCTACAAATGGTTTGTCTTTAATCATTTCGAAAGGGAAGTCAAGCGGGAGATATGGCGCGTAATACGAAACAAACCGGTCATTAATGCGGGTGTTATATTTGCGCCGGCGGACAAGTTCATCGAACTATGCGACGAAATGTTCCATCTCATTCGAGATAAGGAAGAATTTGGTCCTGATCAGATTGTCGTTAATTATCATCTTTATCGGGACTCGGTGAAATTCATCGATTCCAAATACAACTTTATGATGAGCACTTCCTATGCGGGATTCCGCTTGAGAAAAGGTGCATTCTACAAATTGAGCGGGGAAAAAATCGTCATTGTTCATAATGCGGGACAGATGGATATATTTCGTCCTATAAAAAACTTTGGGTATGGAGAGTCATATAATCAGATTAAACACGTCATGTATTTCTTAAAACGGACGATGTACTATTTCCTGGAAATGTACAAAAAATACAATAAATGATTAGGCCACTTTCTTTTTGTAGACATCTTCATGGAGAAACCGTGCAAGTGCAAATGCCACACCATGTTTAACACCTTCTGACCGGGTGACAACCCCTTTTGTAAAAATACCAAACATCCCAATTCCTTCTCCGATTTTATTCGTTTTAAAATGGGTATCAATTGCCTCTTCTAGATTCTTGCCTTTATGGATTGAGTCCATGATGATTTCTGGCAACACCAATCCACCCGATGCACCAACCCCGATATCGTTATCCGTATTGACTATGACGACAATGGAATGTTCAAACCAGCCAAAAATATGTTTGTGCAATCCGCCTTCAATTCCAACACCATATTCTGCATTCTTTACGTTTTTTAATGCAGTTTGAGCTCGATTAAGGGCTCCAAGATACATTTCATCAATCGACATAGGCTGTTCTGATACGCCAGAAAGAACAGAAACACCCTTTATCACCGCCTTCGGGAAATGAGTCTTAAAAACCTGCTCAACAGGGGATATTTTTGTGGGATTTGTTGAGCCGACAGCAATTATCATTGAGCTTTATTATACCTGAGATATATGGTATAATTAACGCACTGTTTTATGAAAAAAGCTGTAGGCAATTACTGTTCTCGTTGTGGTACTGAACGTATCGTTATCCGGACATGGAAAGAGAAGATTGATAGCTCCGTCATCATCAATACCGAAACCGCCTGCCCAAACAAGGAATGCCAGATAGAGGTGGAAAAAATAAACAGAAAACAGCAAGAAAGAACTGCAGCATTAAAGAGGGAAAGTGAGCGTCGCCTTAAGAAAAGACAAGATAGCTCAAAAAAGGCGAAAGCTGCACGCGTGAAGGTCGCCGCAAAGAAGAAAAAATAAAATCTTTCTTAAACAAGCTCATATTTATTGAATCGCCACATAAGAAGTCCATTTGTCATGCTGAAAGCATGTGTATAGCCAAGACCTGCAAGAATATCCGTCGCCATTTGGCTTCTTGAGCCGCTTAAACAATACAAGTAAATCACCCGATTTTTATCGGATACAAATGTTCCTATTTTTTCCGCTATCTCGTCTACTGGTACATTTACACTTCCTTTAATCGCTCCCTTAGAATATTCAGTAGGAGTGCGAACGTCTAGTATCGAAACTGAAGGGTTCCCGATTGCAGCAAAGACGATATCAGGATTGATTTGATTTGCCATAATATGATTATTTTTTATGTTCCAAAACTGCTGGGATAATTGTTGACAGGAAAACACAAGAACCACCAATGATAACCATAAGGGGGGCCGCTTCATGAAATATGATAAAAGCTAATATCATTCCGACAACGGAATCATTCAGCAGTATCATGCTGCCAACCTGTGCGTCAACCGACTTGAATCCACGAGCAACAAGCTGTCCCGTGAACACTTGGGTGAGGCCTAGATATAAAACACCCGCAAACCTCACATCAAAGTGTATTGATTGCCAAGACTCATGAAGTAATAGTGATAACAAAGCGGCCATAACAACAACCATCAGACTATCAAGGACGACTAGTTGAGGAAGTGAATACGCTTTTGAGATGGGACGGGAAAAAACGCTCCACAGAGATCCCCCGACTCCACCGATAATCGCGACGATAAAGTACCAATTGAATATTAATGTCGATTGATAACTATAAATGAACAAAAGACCAATTGCCGTCAAAATAAGCGAAATAATCTTGACAGTCGTAACTTTTTCTTTATAAAAAAGAACTCCAAAAATTCCACCCGACAATATTAATCCTGCATAAAATGAAAATAATGCCGCTCCAACGGACATTTTATTAACTGCTATAAAAATACCGGTTGTCGCAATCACATTTCCCAAAGCGCGAAGAAAAAACCATTTCCAATGTTTTTTTTCGACCCGCTTCCATTTTACGAACCAGAAAAGAATCAAAACGACGACGAGTGCACGAAGCGAAGTGCTCAGAAACGGTCCAAACGAAATCCCCGCAATGCGCGTTGCAATATTTTGTGAACCATATAAAAGAGCGGCGGTAAACAATGCGAGAGTTCCGATAAGCGAAGATGACATCTGACAATTATAACAACACCATAGACTATAATAAACATGATGATAGATACACAAATCCCTCCCGTTGTCCCACAGAAAAATCTTGAAGCATTTCAGGCACTCCTTGAAATTGACGAAAAAGAAAGAGATATAAAAAGGAAAGAAGGGTATATGAAGGCATATGTCCAGAGCGCACTATTGCCACCAATTGGTTTGTATTATTTTTTCAAATATCTATTTTTTGCGAATGGAACCAAAGAAGATATTCACGCGGGTATGATATCCCTTGCCCTTACGGTTATTTTAGGATTGATAAGTATCTGGGCGACAGTGAGTATGTTCAAGCAAACCGGCGCAGTATTGCCCAAAACAGGTGATGTTCAGGAATTGCGGCAATTATTTCAATAAAAAAGATCCTTCTTGAGTTCTTGAAGCGAGAAATCGACTTCAAATGTGCTTCTATCTCCTACATTCACATATAGTGATAGGGTGTCTTTTGTATTTTTTTTAATTATTCCACCACAGGAATATACCACTCGCCGCAACTCCGGATGAAGCTCTTGTACCATTGGGTGTCCATCATTATTAATGAAATTATCTGGGGTCAATATCGGTTCAGGCGCAACCTGGATTGTGAATATATTTTGTATGCGGGTAAGTTTTGCACGACCAATACTATATGTATATTTTTCTTTTCCATTTACAATTTCCATAGACATACCATGGATGATGAGTAAAGCTTCAGCAGGAGACAGCCATATAGGCGGCATAGTTGTCCCTATTTTCCATGATGCCCAAGGGATATCCGAAGGGAATTCAATATCACAGAGTTTTTCAGGGATCTGTGAATGGAGGGAAAATACGAGAATCTTATGGTGATATTGTTTTGTTTCAGGACGAAAGAGATAGGTGACATTATCAATGGGAGTCAGATTTTTTCCGGGGCCAAACGTGTCGATAATAAGGAATGGGGGCAACTCCTTGTTCCATGAGTTTACTGAATCTATTTTTACAATTGCCGGAAAAGGAACAGGACGTCCCAATTTATCTCTCAACACTGCAGTGACACCAATTATCAGATTTTCGTTGGGAAGTTCTAAAGCACGCGGATCTTCTAAATTTATGCCATCATAAAGCGGTTTCCAAATTACTTTTTCCTGAATTATCTCTCCATTTATCCCAACCTCAAAAAGTTTTAATATTCCTGTATCCGGTTCTCCGATAGTACCTGCTTGAGCAACTTCTCTTCCAATAAAGTAGAGAGAAGTACCTTGTTCTTTTTGCCAAACTGCAAGATTATACCGAGCAACAGTAACGTTAGGAAAAATATTTTTTATTTGCAAAATTTTCATTTAGTTGAGTTCTCTGATTAATAAATTCGACATGAGATATGAAATGAGAGATTCAGCTCCTTGATTTAAATTCACACTATCCGGGCGTAACCCATCATAACACCCCCCAGTGTTTTTATCATACAGAGAAATATTTAGACTATTCTTTCCGAGGAACCAGTTGAAACAGAGTTCCGCAAGTCTTTTATATTCGTCATTTCGAGTATATTTGTAAGCGCAAACAAGTGCTGATACCATTGAAGCAGGATCTTCTGGTTGCTGATCAAATTCGCTTCTAATGCTATTTTTCTTATACCAATTTGATTGCCCAATAGGGATATATGTATCCTTCGTGAATGTATTTTTTATAAGGAATTGAAGAGAGGATAGGGCTTTGTCCTTATATGCAATGTCATCCAAATGTTGGCCAGCTATAAGCAAGCTTTCAGATAACAAGCCATTATTATATGACAAATGACTTTCGAACCAATGCCAGGTCATTTCCGTGTTTGTTATGAGTGCAGTCATTAATATGTCCGCATACATTCGAATGTGAGCGTTTAATCTGTTACGGTATTCTGGTAGGATGCCATAAACCAGGACGAACGATTTAATAACATAGGCCATTGCCCGTAAATGGGTGAATTTTGGCATATGTTCGTACTTAAGTAAAAACAGTGATTTTGCCAGCACTCGTATTTTTGAGGAAAGAACCATATTGCTCATTATTTCGCTCAACGCCCAAAGAGCGCGTGCCTGCGTATCTTCTAAATCTTCCTTATTGTTCTGATCGGTCGGTAGTTTCTTATCATGATCAATATAATTTATGAAAGATCCATCCTCATTTTGGCATGTTTGGATGAAGGAAAGATATATATCAATGAGATTTTCCAATTCTTTTGTATATGCTTGTCTTGCAAGCCAGCTGCAGGTGATGATGGCGCGAGCATTATCATCCAACGTATAACCGAAATGGCGATTTGGTATATTCAGAGAGGCAAATTGGAAGAGTCCGAAATCATCTGTCATTGTGCGAAGATGGGTAATGTTGATTTCTGGGATTATAGTCCTACAAAGAAGACTGATATATTTTTCAGCGACATTACTCCAAAGCATATAGCGTGTACTTTCATACGCTTTCAGATGCATCTGCTTAAGACGTTCTGGATTGCTGAGCAAATCCAATATCGCATCTGTGATTGCCTCAGAATCCTTGATTGGCACAAGTCTTCCCGTTTCTTCTGTGACAATTTCCTTCGCTTGAGCAAATTGAGTACTTATAACCGCTCTTCCTGCACCAAGTGCATACGATAGCGTACCACTTACAGCTTGATTAGGATTAGTAGATGTAGAAATATAGACATCAGTTGCCCGTAAAAACTCAAAGAGCTCTGGAAGGCTTAAGTATTGATCGTAAAATTTTACATGCTTTTCAAGTCCCAATTTCGTAATCAACTGCAATAATTTGATACGATATTTTTCACCTTCGTTTCTAACAACGACAGGATGGGTCTGTCCGAGAACAAGATAGAGTATTGAAGGGATTTTTTTTATGACTTTCGGAAGCGATCTGATGACATACTCAATTCCTTTTCCACGACTGAGAAGACCAAATGTGCTCAAAACAGTGTATTTCTTTAGTTCAAGTTTCTTCTTTGATTCTTGGGAAAGCGAAAATGGAACCGGGTGAATCCCATGTGGGATAATAAACACTTTCCCGATAGAGGTAGGATATATTTTTTCGAGTAACTCCTTGGATTTTGCGGTAAGAACGACGATTGTCGCAGCGAGGTCGATAATCTTCGCTGTAACTTCCTTCATCTCATTTGTTGGAGAGGGAAGAATCGTATGTAAAGTAACCAACATTGGTTTTTTGCAACTCTGCATAAAATTCAAGATATTAATCCCTTCTTTTCCACCGAAGATGCCATATTCATGCTGTATTATCACTCCTGAGATATGAGTATTGTGATTAATCGCTTTCGCGAGATTGTAATGGGCCTTTTTATTATTCTGATCGATTTGCCATTCGACTTCCGGAGGATAATTATGAGTATCCAAAGAGGTGAGATTGAAAGCCGCAACCTTACAGGTAACTGAAGAGCCGAGAAACTGTTGACAATAATGAAGTAAATCTTGGGAAAAAGTCGCTATTCCACATTCACGAGGTGGGTATGTACTTAAGAAAACGATTGTGGGAGTAACTATATCTTTTAATATGCACAATTATACCTTATTGATGTGGGGGGTATGCTGGTTCTAGTAATCTTTTGCCTGGAACTCCTTGGAAGTTTCCGGATTTATCGAAAGTGCGAAGCAGTTGTTGCATCCATCAATCCAATTACTTCTGTAATATATCTCTGTTTTTTTTGACGCTTTAATCTCAGTCTTACAGAAATTACACACATACATTAAGCAATGTTCTTTTTTTGTTGATAGTTTCATTTGCTGACGTTAAGTATAGTCCTAAATAGGCAATATGCAACATTGCGCCATATATACATATGTCTTTGCATATTCACTTGCAGTACTGTATACTCATAGTATTAATTTCCTAATAGAGCTCAGAGACTGCACAATCTACTCCATTCGTGAAAACACATTTAACATAAAACATAAAAGGGGGTGACTTACAATATGGATCAAAACAAACTATTCGTAGCAGGATTACCTTGGGCAATCAACAACGATACATTAAGAGATTTATTTTCTCAATTTGGAGAAATAACTGAAGCAGTGGTCATCATGGACCGCGAAACACAAAGATCAAAGGGATTTGGATTTGTGACTTTCAAGAACGCAGAAGACGCAAAGAAAGCACTCGATATGAATGATAAAGAAGTTGACGGAAGAACATTGGTAGTTAACGTAGCTCGACCTCGTGAAGAAAGAAGCAATTCTTTTAGACGAGACAGATAATTTAACAATCAAACAAAGAATGTTGTCTGTATCCTGATGTGAAATACCAAAGGGATACAGATAACTTCTCTGCTAAATACACCCTACACAAAAAGTCCTCTCCTCAAGATAATTTAATCCTAATTAAATAGAGGAAAAAAATGAGGTAAGAATGATGCCGATAAGCGCAATACATATACCAATAAACTGCTTTCTCGATAGGGGCTCCTTATATATGAAGAAGGAGAGTATGGTAGAAAGCGTGGCATATGAACCGGCAATTGTTCCAACAACTGCGATATTTCCGCCGAAATGAAAGCTGCTATTGTATCCTAGGTCGGCCAGAATGGTTGCGATAACAATAACAAAAAATAGTTTTATATTCTTTATCTTAAGTGGTGAAATATTCCCTTGTTTTTTCATCGTAAGGAAAAGGACAAGTATATAAGGAATAAGCATAATGACAGAAGTCCAATACCATCCGTAACTGATAGCTGGAATTTTAAGGAAAGCTCCGCATACTCCCCATGCTAAAAAGGAAAGAAAAGCATAAAGAAATCCCATATTATTTTTTCTATCCATTTTTTTGAACCAACTGAGATTGAAGGTGACTAAAAATAATCCGAAAAAAATCATGCAAATTGAGATCCACTGAGGAACAGAAAGCGTCTCATTAAAGAAGAGAAGGGAATAGATGAGGGCAGAGCCGCCCCATCCACCTCCAATTGCAGCTACAAGTGCGGGATTGGTTCGCTGTGCAGCTTTTCCATAAAAATAGTAACCAAGTCCAGATCCAAGTCCGGCAAGAAGATTAAATAATAATGGGATCAATGTGATGGAGTCTAGTTCATTCAAAAATAGGGGGGCAAGTAATAGCCAAATACAGAAACGTAAAAGGCCGCTGAAAAAGGTGATAACAGCTGGGTCATTTTTACGAAATAAAGCAATACTTATTGTGTCGCCCAGACCCCATCCGACGAATGCGAGGAGTGCGAGTAGAATAGGGATAAGAGTCATATTTAGCTATAAGTATAACAGCCAGTAATCGGTACATACTTTATGATACGATGATTATATGTTTACACCTTTCGTATATCTTTGTCTCCAAACACTAATTCTTTGGTCGATTGTTATATTTCTGCATAGAAAAAAGAATCGCTTTACCCTTATTCCACTTTATGCTTATATAGCCATACTTACATTATTAACACACAATTTAAGTGATCTTAATTTTGCTGTTATTTTGAATCAATGGTATTTACTGATATCTTCGTTTTCGTTCTTTACGAGTTTAATGTTGGGAATCTTATTTCTATATCTATTTGAAGGTCCTCGAGCAACGCGTCTTGCTCTCCTCACAGTATTATTCACATCATTCTTTTATATCGGAATAGTTTTTTTTCTAAGTTTACAAACCGATACTTCTAGATGGGTAGTTTTATCATTTGACCATATAAAATACTATTTCTTTTCTATAACTGCAATTATTATTGATATTTTTTTTATACCTATATCGTGGGAGTTGTTGGGAAAAATAAAAGTACCTTCGTTCATACGTATATTTTTGGTGATACTCAGCACACTTCTTCTAGATAGTTTTATTTTTGTCACAGGCGTTTTTGGTTCACAACAGATGTATATTTCTGTACTTCAATCCAATTTAATTATACGATTGATACTTGCACTTATAATGACGCCAATAATAGGCTTTTATCTGAATAGGGAGGGGTATACAGAGGAGGGTAGAGATAAACCTAAAGTTTTTTGGGAAATCTTGAATTTTAGATCCGATTTAGAGTCTAAAATACAAAGCTTGGAAGAAGCAGTGGAACAAGAAGGTCAACTTAAGCGTGAATTGGAAGAATCTCATGAGACATATCAACTTGCTGTTGAGGGGGTAAGCGCTGGGATTTGGGATTGGGATATCATACATAATAAAATTATGTTCTCAAAAAAATTTCGCTCACTCTTAGGATTTGAGGCAAAGGTGATGCTCACATCAATTGAAGAATTCAAGAAAATGATTCATCCTGATGATCTAGAGAGAACATTCTCAGTGCTAGATCAGAGTTTCAAAAATAAGGAATCATACTCAATGGAATATCGATTATTAACAGAAAATGGTACCTATAAATGGTATTTATGTGGAGGAACATCAAAATATGATAAGGATGGGAAACCAATGCGCATGGTCGGCTCAATTATCGATATTAATGAAAAAAAGCAGATGAGTGAGGAATATAAGTTAAAAATTAAAGAACTTGAGAATTCCAATAAGATAATGATTGACAGAGAGCTTAAAATGGTCGAACTGAAGAAAGAAATTGAAAGACTAAAGAATACTACTTAAATAGCAGACTAAATATAACACTGAGGATAATTGCTGGAAGCAGATTGGTTACATTTATTTTTTTTATCTCAAGGATATTCATACTGATTCCCACAATAAGTATTCCTCCAACTGCTGTGAGTTGTTGAATCATACTTGATGTAAAGAAATTTTGGCTAAATCCAGCAAGGATTGCTATTCCACCCTGATAAATTAAAATGGGAATGGCGGAAAATGCAACACCAATCCCCATGCTTGCCGCAAGAGCAATTGAAGCAAAGCCATCTAAAATGGACTTCGTCAACAATATTGTTCTGTCTCCTCGAATTCCTTCATCCATAGGTCCTAATATTGCCATTGCTCCAACGCAGAACAAAATTGAAGCCGCCACAAATCCATCAGTAAACCGTGCATCTTTTGATTTGATAGTACTTTTTAACCAGTTGCCAAAATGTTCCATCTTCATATCTAAATTGATACTTTCACCGACTATTCCACCAATAATAAGACTGAATATGAGGGGTAAAATATATTGAACCTTTAGGGCCATTTGCATACCGATTAAAAAAGCAGATAACCCAAGACCTTGAAATACAATTTGCTGAATTTTTTTTGGAAATCTGTGTTGGAATAAAAAACCAACAATACTTCCAGCGATGATTGCAAGTGAATTGACTATTGTGCCATACATATAAGGAGATAGTATATCAAAGAAGAAATCCATATAACCAAGAACCTCTCTTAAAATGGTTGCTCGATTAAAGTAAGACAAGGCTTATTGATACAGCCATCATCCCAACCACTATTCCTAAAATTGCCCTGTGTCCTTGATCATCTCTAAAGCAAGCAGGAAGAAGTTCATCAAAACTAATATAAATCATAATTCCTGCTACGAGAGCAAATATGTAAGAAAGGATGCTCTGGTTTAAATACGGTTTAAGGAGAAAATAGGCAATTATTGCGCCTATTGGCTCAGCCATACCTGAAATAAAAGCATATTTAATTGCTTTGCCCTTACTTAAAGTTGCATGATAAATAGGTGCTGCAACTGCAATGCCTTCAGGAATATTGTGTATCGTTATTGCCATAGCGAGTAGTATTCCAAGTTTTATATCAGTAAGAGAACTTAAAAAAACAGCGACACCTTCTGGGATATTATGAATAATTAAGCCAAGTGTAACCATAAATCCCGTTGAGAGTAACTTTCTATCAACAACATTTTCTGTTCGGCACATTTTTTCCTCAAGATAATTATGAGGTATGAAAAAATCCAAAAGTGCCATGAAGATAATTCCAATAAAGAAGAATATATTTGCATTCAAAAATCCCAAATTCTTAATTGAATAGGGAAGCAATTCAATAAAGGATAGATAAATCATAACTCCTGCTGATATACCAAGGAAAAAGCCAATATATTCTTTTTTTCTGAATTTATGAGAGAGGAATATCATACTTCCAAGAACCGTTGATAGCCCAGCAAGAAGTGTGAGTAAGAATGGGATGTAAATTTGATTTAAATTCATTTTTTTATGATTACTTAATATCTTTTGCAACTAGTGAGGCTATAAGGGTGGTGATAGGTACAGATAAGATAAGCCCAATACTACCTACTAACGTACGAATTATTTCATCCGCAATCATTTCATAATTAATTATTTCTGAAAAGGGATGAGGATTATTTATAAATAAAAGAAGTAGTGGCAGTGCAGCTCCGGTATACACCAAGATGAGGGTATTAACCATAGATGAAATATGATCTTGACCAATACTCATCGCCCGTTTATACAGTTCATCAAACTTTAGTTTTGAATTCGCCTCTTTCAGCTGGAACACGATTGCTGATTGGGAGATAGTAATGTCATCGAGTACTCCAAGTGCCCCGATGATAATACCGGCAAGGAGCAGTCCCTTCATGTCGATAGTTCCCTGTTTTGCAATTTGCAAGAAACTAGCTTCCTCTGATGCAAATCCAGTCAATTTTGCCATGACTATAAAAAAATTTGCAAGCATACCCGTAATCACAAGAGCTATAGTTGTACTGATGACTGCAACCGTTGTTTTTTTATTAAATCCATGCGAAAAATAAAAAGTAAGAGGAACGATTATAAGTGAACCAATAATGGCGATTTGAACCGGACTTGTTCCAGAAAGTATATTTGGGAGAATATAGAGAAAAATTACAAGAAAGGATAATCCCATGCCTACGAGCGAGAATATTCCTCTCCATTTTGCTATATAAATCGTTAAAGCGATAAAAATGAGGAATAACCATATGAGAGAGTCTCGTCGCATGTAGTCTGAAATATAATAATTATCATTTCCTTTATAATCTTTACTGTAAGAAACCATCACCTTATCCCCTTGGTTACATTTTTGAATATTAGAGACAAGCAACAATCCATTTTCAATAGTTATTTTTTTGCCTTTTATAGAGCCCTTCGTAATAAGTAGTTCCAATTTTTGATATAGTTGCCAATTTTGTTGGTTCATTGGTTGAATATCTTTTTCTTCAATAATCCTTATTATTACAGCCTCAAGCGTTTCTTGTTTTGTGGATTGAAGTTGATTGATCTGTGCTCTTACGTTAGAAGGCATGAAATACATCATGCAAACTAAAAGGAAAGAAATAATTAATTTATTCATATGATTTTTTGACAATGAGGAACAACGATCCATCAATTATATCAGCTCAATTTAAACCTTTTATATGCCTATAAACAAGAATTTTAGTGGTGAAAACAAATTTAAAATTGTAAATTTGCTACAATTTCTGAATGCAAGGCATAAACATTGTCAGAAGACCATTGACTAAAACTGAGATTAATTTACTGATGGAAGATATAAAACTCTATCCAGATTTGATATATGTAAAGAAATCAAGACTCCAGGGATATACAAATGCATTCGTCATAGAGGAAGATGATTGTTTTGTCGGTGTGTGTGGTATTTATGAAGTGGACGACTGGGTGAAGCTTGGGCCATTAGTTTTTCTCCGTAAATATCATGGAAAAGGATATGGTAAATTACTTCTGACAAAAATAGTTTCTGAATACTCCAATGCAAACCTGTTTATTAGTAGTACGAATATTGCTGTCCAAAAGATAATTAGTAGATTAGGTTTCAAGGAAATCGCTGGATATCTATCTCTTCCACATAAAATGATATATTTCCTTATTGGTCATCTATACGAACATATCCATTGGAAATTGATCTCAGAATTTATCAGAAAGTTGATCTTGATGAAAAGAAATAGTCGTAAGTTTTATATTAAGACTGTATAGATTATTGATCTTGATTTGTTTTTGTCGATATTTTTTCAAACTCATATCTTTTTAGGCTGGTGATTACTATATACTAAAGTTATAAATAAATTTATGAACAATACATATAATTGGTATGCTCAACTTACGAAACCGTCTTGGTCACCTCCAAGCTGGCTTTTTGGGCCTGTATGGACTGTTCTTTATGTCTTAATTATTACATCATTTGGCAAGGTTTTTTTGATGGGCTGGAAAAAAGAAATTCCTTTTATCGTCGTCCTTCCATTTATCCTAAATCTTATTTTCAATTTTGCTTTTACTCCATTGCAGTTTGGGTTAAAAAATAACTTGTTAGCAGCGATTGATATTCTTCTTGTCTTGGGAACATTAATTTGGTCAATGGTTGCGATCTATCCTCATACTAAATGGATAACATATATTCAAATCCCTTATTTGCTTTGGGTAAGCTTTGCAAGTGTATTACAGTTAACAATTACCTATTTAAATAAATAGTATGTTTATAAAACTATACGTAATAGCATTTACTGTCTTTTTAGGAATTGACGCAGTCTGGCTCACTTTGATAGCTAAAAATTTTTATGCAAAACATCTTGGATATTTAATGGCAAAAAACCCCAATCTTTGGGCGGCTTTAATTTTTTATCTTATTTTTATTGCAGGTCTCGTATTTTTTGTTATTACTCCCGCACTTGATAAAAAGATCTGGACACATGCACTTTTAGCAGGTTTATTCTTCGGTCTTGTTACCTATGCAACATATGATCTTACAAATCTTGCAACAGTAAAGGATTGGCCGCTCATTATCACAATAGTTGATCTGATTTGGGGAATGTTTGTATCTGCAGCAGTTTCTGTAGCTACTTACTTTTTAGCTCTTAAATTCGGACAATGAACTATTATCTTGTTCTTGCTATAGCACTATTATCTTATATGTCCGGTTGGTTTATCCTTTCAATAGTAAAAAAGCGAAATGATATTGCCGATATAGCCTGGGGATTAGGATTTATATTCATATCTTGGGTAGGATTGTTTTTAACGGGTATATCGCCTCGAGGATTGCTCGTAAATGTACTCATTACCATTTGGGGTATACGTTTAGCATGGCATATTTACAAGCGAAATTTAAATAAGCACGAGGATTATAGATATGCAGCGTGGCGAAAAGAATGGGGAAAATGGTTTTTTTTGCGATCCTATTTTCAGGTGTATTTACTTCAAGGTCTATTCTTATATCTCATTATTCAACCTGTTATTTTCATTCACAATCAGGCAAGTAGTAGTCCACATATACTTGACCTTATTGGTTTACTTGTATGGATCATCGGTTTTTACTTTGAATCAACTGGGGACGCTGAGCTTAAAACGTTTATTTCTAATCCTACAAATAAAGGAAAGCTCATGGAAACTGGTTTATGGCGATATAGCCGACATCCAAATTACTTTGGAGAAGTAACTCAGTGGTGGGGGCTATTTATTATTGCTTTATCAATTCCTCTAGGGTTTCTAACTATTATTGGTCCAATAACAATTACTGTACTTATCTTGTTCATATCTGGAGTTCCGCTTCTTGAAAAAAAGTATGAAGGAAGAAAAGATTTTGAAGAGTATAAAAAACGCACCAGTATCTTTATACCTCTTCCACCAAAGAGTTAAATATATATAGCCCCATTACTTTGTAGATTTTAAAACTTCATCAATCAAAAGCACCTGATTAGTTCGAAGAAGGGGAAGCTTATCTTGAGAAAAAAATCCATATTCCGATACTTCGTGAGTTGGAGTAAAATCTCCTCCAATTAATATCCCCGTATAACAAAGATCAAGACGAGCTGTCTCCCGATCAGTACGTGTTTTAAGTGACTCATCAACGCTTACTACCAAGCCTGATTCTTCCTTTATTTCTCTTTCAAGTGCCTCTCGAGGGTGCTCTCCTGATTTAAGATATCCCCCGGGTAAGCTCCAAGCATGTGCTCGATATGTATGTTTAAAAAGAAGAATCTCTCTCTTTTCATTTAAAATGATTCCAGTAACACCAATTAAAAACTGATCCTGCATAAATCGCATTGCAAATAACTGAGCGCCTTTAGGAAGATGGAGCGCTTTCCATAGTTGAGCCAATATAGTTTTCATAGGGCGTTTCTGTCGCCCGGTTCAATTCCGGAATCTTTTCCTAATTTCTCATTTTTTATCTCAAGTTGATGCACTCTTTTTGTCAGTTCAAGAACCTCACCTTTGTTTTTTTTAATTTCCAAATTCTTTCCATGGAGTATGAACGATGTTGAAATTGACTGAATTAATGAAAAAACATATGAAAGTACAAGCCCTATAACGAGTGAACCGACGATAATATAGAAAAGAGGGATTCCTGAAAAAACGGTAAATCCCAAATTAACAGACACAGGTTGAAAATTATATTTTGATATATATACAAGCAATGATCCGACTATCAAAGATAAGATTAGAACGAGCATATTATTTTATAAATTTTTAATAACATTATTTTCAAGTTATCTTAATATGCCAAGTGCGATAATTCCTGTAAGAATAAGGTATCCAGCAATCAAATAATTAAGAAACTTTGGGAACACAAGGATTAAAACACCAAATACAATTGAAGTAACTGGGGTTAAATTAGAAAATGAAATACTCATATCTTATTAATAATTAAATGATAATTTTACGTAACAATTTCAGTCGTACTTAGCTCTTCAAGTTTTAATAGTAATTCCTTCTTACTATAAATAGATGTATCTATTTGTTTTGCCTCAAAAATTCTTAACCCCTCGATGATTCTTCTTGCATAGATGGCTTGGTGCTTCCACAAAAAACGTATTCTTACCTCATTTGCCTCAAATGTTTTTGAATGTATAACTAGTTGTGCGAAGAACGGAGCCATATTAATAAAAACATTTGATATATCCCTTATATCAACACTGTGTACTTGAGATGACATAAAATATGTTCTTATGATTACCGTGACCCTTCCTTCTTCTACATTTATAGTGTTTGGAAAAAAATCAAAAGGGAATCTGTGTGTCGATATCGAGGTGAGAATCCTATTTGACTTTTTAACAAGTTCGGCAACAAGGTTCTTATTCACTTCTTTCTTCTCCTCAACAATATTCACGGACGAAACCTCCTCTTTCCGTACCAGAATTTCCACTTTTTCCTTAAGATCTTCCACCTCTTGTTGAAGTGGCTGCTTGAATTTAATTGTCCCCATTTCCGTTTATCTGTTTTTAATCATTCGTCCGATATATATCACTATGATTGCCCCAATTACCGCAACGGCAAGGCTGTAGAGATTAAATCCATTGACTCCTGATTGGCCGAGTTGATTCATAATTAATCCACCAACTATTGATCCAATAA
>JAVHSH010000010.1:0-18499 GCA_036172095.1 Patescibacteria group bacterium | reverse complement strand
CGGTGTATGACGTTTTCTGCTACAATGGATATATGCCTCATCATTTGAAAAACGCCACGCCGATTCATCACCATATTAAACGAGCCAAACAAAAGGAGTATATTTCGCTCCTTTTTCTTCGGACACTCGGTAATTTTTTAATTATTTCTTCGCTTTTTTTCATGGCACGCACATTGTATGTGCCAATAAAACAGGAAGTTCAATTTTTTGTCAATCAATTGACGAACAAGACATTTGTAGTCGCAACAAAAGAAGATGAGATGCAATTTTTTCTACAACGCAGAAATGGATCGGATACGAAAGGTTCACTGTCTCGGGATTTGGGGGGAAAGACAGCTCAGGTGTTGGTGCCGGAAGATCCAAACTTCAGCATCGTTATCCCGAAAATCGGAGCAAATGCACGGGTTATCACTGGAGTTGACACGGCGAACGAACGTGCATATTCTGAAGCATTAAAAAAAGGTGTCGCCCAGGCTCTTGGGACAGCATTCCCTGGAGAAGGGGGGCATGTATTTCTCTTCGCGCACTCAACGGATTATTGGTGGAATGTCAGCTCTTACAATGCTATTTTCTATCTCCTGGGAAAACTTGTCGTTGGGGATGAGATCAATATTTTCTTCAAGGGAGAGAGGTATGTCTATCATGTTGTCGGATCAAAGATAGTCGATCCGTCTGAAGTAGAGTATATTACGCGCAAAACAAATACAGAGTTTTTGACACTCCAAACTTGTTGGCCATTAGGGACAACTTTTAAGCGGCTTCTTATCTTTGCTACGAGAGTAGCAAACTAAACGGAGGGTGACCCCGGCGAGACTTGAACTCGCAACCTAAAGCTCCGCAAGCTTTTGCTCTATCCAATTAAGCTACAGGGTCTGCAAAGTATATTGTACCAGAATATTTCAAAGCTCTAAATCGAAAATGACTTAATATGCTAGGCATCTGTTTACTACTCCGTGTTTTACGCCCTTCGTCATCACAAAAAAACTCGAACACGTTAGTTTTGAGTACTCGAAAACATTTTGGATTCGTCATGGCATAAAACACTTCGTAGGGATAAATCCAAAGGAACAGGTGGCACGAGTAAAGGGTACCCGGTCCCACTTCGCCAAGATGTGTATGATATGGCTTCGAGGGATAAACAGCACTGACGGGCTTGCCCTTCCGTAGCTTTAGCGAAGGAGGGGGATAGTACGAGTGACAGAATCTGGAGATAGATTATGGATGACTATTGATATAGGTTCGTGTAGATGGTCCGCAGACTCCTGTCCCACTGAAGTATCCCAAAGGACTCAATATCTCATTGAAATGCGCTTCTTGGAAGCGGCGAACTGCTGCTGCGGTGAGGTTCCCATAATATGTCGTTTCATTTCCTGGAGAACCTACTCCTGAGTTGGCAAGAGTGAATCCATGTGAATTCAAGTATTCTTGGAGCGATCGAACATCAGCTCCCTGGCTTCCAGGATATAGATCACGAGTTAGCCAGATGCTTCCTGTTGGAGATGAGCCGCCAGTTGTCCCGCCTGATGAACCTGTTGTTCCTGAAGTACTCACCGCATTGATTGGCGCATAGAATGTGCGAGTTGCCTGAGCGCTGCTTTCTGGGCCCACTGTTGTTGCTGGAACAGATGCCGACCATGGTCCTGTCGCGCACCCATTGCCTCCACGGACTGTGAAATAGTAGGTTGTTGCTGGCGCAAGCATTCCGATGTGATGATCGATTACCCCGTCATATGGGCCGAATTCGAAGCTGGTACCAAATCGGATATCTCCAGGTTTATATCCGTAGGCGACGAAATAATACGTCACATTATCGCTAAGCGGAGTGAAATACAAAGTCGCATCTGTTTGTGTTGTCGTTATCTGGAAGAGATTTGGAGCACTGTATGGAGGTGTCTTACTACATACAGGGGGCTTGGCATTATTTGCGGCTGCTGCGCTGGAGCCGGTATTTTCATTGACGGTAATTGTCACGGTTGGCACGCTGATTCCATTGTAATGGCCGTCAAGAGATGTCACCAAATGGCTAAACTTGACCGTTTTCCCACCAGCCGGATTTGTTTTTGCGCTGACGTTCACTACTTGTGGAGTATTCCAGATGTTTGGCGTGAACCAATACACACCTGCGGAAGTCGTTGCATCAGGTGCGTCTGCAACAATCTTTATTTTTACATTCGCTGTTGGTTTACTGGTGAGGATGAGGGAATATGTATCGGTTACGGCGTCTTTCGTGACGGATGTCCCTCCATTTGTTTCGATAATAGAGATACCAGGACTTACCGAATCATCATCCGCAATATTTGCGGTAAAGTTCGCTGTTTTTCCTTGATATTTTGTGTCAGAAGAAGCTCCCGTATAGGAAACGACGGTCGTATGAGCTCCTTCAATGACATAATCCTGGATGGCGGTGATTGTTATCTGTTGGTCAACATTCCAATTGCTGGTCGTGAACGTCAGATCAGATGGTGATGCAACAGCTTGGCTTTGTGCTCCAAACGTAAGCGTCACTGTTGATGTAGGTTGTGAGTTAAGACTGACATAATATATGTCAGAAGGACCAGCCTCTGCCAAGTTGATGACGCCATTTGGCAGTGTAAGCTTTATTCCTGCCGCATCATTGTCTGTAATTGTCGCCGTTTCATATGAAATCAATCCATCAAAATTCGGATCGGCGGAAGTAAGCGTATGCTTGATTATTCCATAATGAGTTCCTTCCTCATAACTATCATCCACCGCGCTCATCGTTGCGTATTGAGGCGTGTTCCAATCATCATGTGTGAATGTATACAAGTATGCTGATGTCGTCGCCTGTCCATCGGTTGTCGTCATGGTTACTGTGACATCATTTTCTGGAATACTGGTAAGCTGCATTGCATAGGTATCAGTTGCTCCCCCTTCGGTGATTGCGACATTTCCTCCACCCGGCTTGAAAAGGAGAAGTCCTCCCGCATCGGTGTCGGTGATTGTCGCAGCAGGACTTGCAACTACAAGGGCATCGTAAAGGGGATCCACAGATGTTAATCTATTTTTTATTACTGTCGAACGTGGATTGATTGGATTTTTCAAGAAATCATGGATAGCCGAAACGGTAACTGTTTGATAGTCATATGGTGTCCATGTACTTGGGGTAAATAGAAGACTTGAAGGACTGACAGAAACAATGGCAGAAGGGCTCGCATCGGAAATGGCAATGTATACTTCATTCGTCGGTTTCGATGAAAGATTCACTTTATATACATCAGATGTCCCGCTTTCAGATAACGAGAGATTGGGAATTGCTACCGTGACGTCTGACGCATCTTTAAATGTGACACCAACAGTGTCTGTATCCGTTATCGTGACAAAAACATTGGAAGAGAGATCTTGGAATTTAACTAGTGGAGCATTATAGTTTGGGTCAGTGGAAGCCGCTGTATGTGTAATCTGTCCGATATGCGTTCCTTGAGCAACATAATCATGAATCGGAGGATCGATAATGACCCATCGTGCAAGATTCCAGTCACCATCTGTTGGAGTAAATGTTATGGTTGATGGGGTAACAAGCATTGAAGCATCAGGTGATAGCGTGACGACGACATCTGCCGTCGGTTTTGTATTTAACACCACAGAATATGCATTAGAAAGGGATGTGCCCTCAACTGCTCCAACAACGTTGTGTGTTGAAAAGTTTACTTGAGGAGTGTCCACAGCATCATTTATCGTCACAGTTACATCAGACCATGACGTCCCGAGCGAATTCGCATAATGCACGTCTGCCGATGATGGCTTATGGGAAAGGACGACACTGTGTGTACCGTTTGAGATGAAGTCGTGTGTCGGGACGACAGTTACGGTCTGCGGGATGTTCCAATTGTTTGCCGTAAATATAAGAGTAGGATTCGTCACCGTTGCCTGTGATGGAACGGATACGGTAATTGCAACGCTTACTGTGGTGCTTGGCTGCGTATTTAATTTGACAGTATATGAATCAATAAGGTATGCTGCGTCCGATGCGGTTAGGGCTTCAGCAATTGTCGTTCCCCCCGTTTGCGTGATTGTCAGCCCTGCACTTGCGGTTGCATCTCCAAATACCTGGATTCGTTTATTACCAACCTCACTAACAAAAACACGGCTTGCTGAATCGACTGCGACATTGCGTGGTTGATTGAAATTACCATCCTGTGTTCCGTAAACACCCCAGACAACACGTGTTCCCAAGGTTCCATTTTGGTCAAATCGCTGAATACGGTTATTCCCAGTATCAGCGACATAGATATATCCTGTTGGTTCTGGTCCGATAGCCATTCCTTGGGGAGTGTCTAGCTGAGGGATAAGGCTACTATCAGCAGACCCAAAAGCGCCCCACGAAGCTTCAAATGTGCCATTCGCGTCATATCGCAAGATACGAGAATAACCCGAATCAGCGATATAAATCTTATTATTCACGTCCACGGTAATTCCATAAGGAGATGCAACAGATCCCGGGGGAGGAGTTGGGGTGCCAGCGGCAACGGTCGGTAGGGTTTGAGCCCAAGTGAAAGCGCCGCTTTCATTAAATTTAAGGACGCGTCCGTTACCGGTGTCTGCGACATAAAACTTTCCCGTCGCTTCTGTTGCCACATCCCGAGGGAATAGGAATGGTCCGACGGTTGGGAGTGGGGTAATGTCGCTGTTGTATGCATCGGAAATGAATCGCTGTACTCTATTATTATCCGTGTCTGCGACATATAAGTCGTTGCCCGTGTTTATTCCTATTCCGGACGGACCGTATGTAGAAATACCAAAACCTCCTGGAGTGCCATCATTATATTCTGCAAGCTGGACAAAGGATGAGTTGAACTTTTGGATGACAGGATAACTCGCAGATGATGTGAAGTTGTTATTGATATAAATATTTCCTGACGTATCTAGTGACATATCAACAGGATGTCCGGTATCAAGCGTATATGCTATGCCAGCAGTCAATTGAGTGACATCATACGTCTGAAACGTCGTCGGGAGGGTGCTGACAAAAAGAGATGTGGATTTTATTGCTAACCCGACCCCCGTTGCGCCCAACGTGATGGTTGCATCAGTTACGTTATCCGATTGGCGTATTCGCTGTATCCTATTGAGAGAATCAAGAACAAAAAGATTGTGTGATGTATTTTCCACCACGATGCGATAGGGAAGAGCAAATTGTTTTGAACTTCCGGAACCATACGTTCCAAATGTTGAAACAAAGGCATCTGCAGCATTGCCATCAAATATCTGGATTCTATTATTTCCGGTATCCGCAACGTACAACAGCTTGAGTCCAATATCATAAGCGATTCCTTTTGGCGCACTGAAACGTCCCTCATAGGTCCCAAGCCCCGACCCAACCTGAGTACATGCACTTCCGAATGATGCGCAGCGTAATACACGGTTGTTGCCAGTATCGGCTATATAGAGGACACTCGCTTCCGAAACCACAATCGCGCTTGGATTGTTTAATTGTGAGAGTCCTGATCCATACGTTCCCCATGTGGTTGCTCCTGCCAAATCCTGGCCAGATACGGTCCCCGACAGACTATCGTATCGGACAACCCGGCTGTTACCAGTATCAAGTACAAAGAGTTGATTAGTTACAGAATCGAGAGCTAATCCCTGAGGCCTGCTAAATTGAGTTGGGCCGGTGCCAAATCCTCCATGAATCTTTTGGAGAACACCACCCTCGGTGTATTCTTCGATACGGGAGTAAGCTTCATTGATGACAAAAACGCGATTGACAGATGATCCGTTCGTATAAACGACAATGTCGGACCAGCGACTTTGGAATTTATAGAGAAAATCCTTTTTAAATTGAGCCTGTATTGGCTGTGGATAAACAAAGAAAACCGCAGTCACTGCGGCAACAAAAAGCAGAATGCTTTTTTTAATAAACATAGGGTACATTTACTATAATAAGAATGCAGGGTAAATGTCAAGCCAATCGAAGATATAAAAGTGATTAGTGGTTGGTGACTAGCGACGAGTCGTCAAAAAAGTATGGAAATTACCAGTATAATCAAGCATTGTTTGCTAATCACTAGCCACTAATCACTAGTCATTATGAAATATCAAAAAGCTCCTGAAATAAAAAAAACAATTGAAGCGTTAGTTGTAGAATTGCAATTCACCCACATCGATGTAAGGCGAATCCATTGCATCCGCAGTATCGACGCAAAAACGCTCGCATACGCCCGTATTTGGGGTATGTCAAAATTATTTTTTGAAGTTGCTGGTATACAACCAAACTATATAATTGAGGTTGTTGCAAAGCGCTTTGATAAAATATCCGAACGTGAAAAAATTAAGACGCTCATACATGAACTCATGCATATTCCAAAGACATTTTCAGGAGCTCTATTATCCCACCGTGGACCTCATCATGCAATTAATGATCGCGAAGTAGAAAAAATTATGCGCTCAATGGGCAAGTGATAAATCTCTCACTTTTTTATTACTTTGAATAGATCTTACAATTCCAACGAACGTGAGAAGTATGGAGAATGTAATAAAAAATAACCCACCTATATACGACCATGGTATGCTAAACAACTTGAACAAGGAAATACTTACGACAAAAGAAGTTAATAATGTTCTGATGTAGGAGAGAAACGTTCTATCAACAGAAAGATATGTTCTTTCTTCCGCATATCGTTCCCGGACAATTAAATCCTTTTTGTTGTAGTCCATTGACAAAAGTATATAACAAAATAGCAAACTTTGTCTCAGTAAGGGCGGAGAGGGTGAGATTCCCATTCGACTCGCATCTGCTCGCTCAGGGTAAACTTCTCATCTCGCTCATTCCTTCGTCAATCTCAGAAGCTTGCCCTGAGCCTGCCGAAGGGCGGGAAGGATGGGAGAATTATAGAACGGCTAATATATATGCCTTGTCTGATAATCCCGGACAAATAGATATGATGATAACATCACTGATTTGAGGAATAAACAGATAGTTGACTTTATTTCTCTATACCTTGACCGCCCTTGGCCTGAAGAGTGAGTAATAAAGTAGTCATCTCACTAATTTCTCCATCTATGTCTCCTGCTATACCTCCTTGGTCTGAGCCATGTATCCTAATTGCATTGAGAGCTCCTAAATCTAAGGTAGCCTGCATTGATACAATCTTTCTCATTGTTTCTTGGTTTTCTACCCAATGTTTTGGGAGACCTTGACCTCCATTATTAAAAATTTCTATAAGTGCTTTTGTTGAATGTGCAACTAATTCTCCATTATGAGCTAAATCCATACATATTTCCAAATCGCTCCTTTGTTTACCTTGGCTTTCTTTAATTAAAGGGGCTACAAGGTCGACGTGTAGAGATGGCGAACGTTTATAATCGGGCCGTGAAACGAATTTAAGTAAAGTATTATTTGGATTATTAACAAATGCTACTTCTGCCATATCTTATAATGTTAAACTATTAACTTTTTTAAGAATACCATATTCATCGAAAAATTTCATATGATTTGAAATATTCCGAATAATCATTATTTTTGCTTCCTAACGCTCCATCTGCTACAATAGCCCCATAATATGGTTTATCCAAAGTCATATCTTGCCCCACAATTTCTCACACGACTCTTATTTGATTTTATAGAGCCTTTTGATAAAGAAAAAGCTATGGAGAAAGGGTGGAACTATGGAGGAGAAGCAAAACTTGATATCCACAAACTCATATTCTTCTATCAAGTCCATTTCAACCTTCTTTTTGAGATTTTAGATACAGTGTTTACTCCCTATATTCACAAGCCACATGAACTGGTAAAGCCCGACCCTATGGTGGTGAGTGATTTTAGTATTATCCTTAATTCTTTCTACCTTATTCAAAATCACTGGGAGTTCAAGTTAAGAAAAGTATATTGTGTAGATTTCACTCCCTTTGACCCTATAGAGGGCAATTATGAAAGGATTATCAAAGACTGGGAAAAGCTTAGGGGAGACTATGTAGACCACAAGGCAAAGATATTTAATATCTGTAGATTGAATGCTGTTGCTGAATACAAAATTCCTTATAGAATGGAGAGATTTATTAAAGCAATAACAAATAATCTATCAAAACAAAGAGAATATCAAAAAACCAATAAACCTCAATTTGATATTGTTCCTTTTCCATCTGAATTCAAGCGAGATGAAGTAGATGGTCGCAACTTTTACTTTGGTACAAGAGGAACTCTTACTTTCACATCAAAGAAGAGTATTAAGCTTTCCGTATTCAAAATGATATTTGAGAAAAGAGGTGAGCCTCTCCATGTGAGCACGATTGCAAAGAGAATAAATAGATACGACCACTATGTTTATTCAGTTTTGCAGGATTTGAAAGAGATGATTGAGCCTCATATTAAGGGCGTATATTTATCTCAAGATGGAGGAACAGTATCTATCTCATTTTCCTCTTCAAAACCTGACTTACTAAAAGCCTAAACGTCTCTCAAGGTAGCCTCATTTCTTGCTTGATGTCTGCCTTTTCATACTTCCTATTCGGGCATATAGTTTCGGTATGTTAAGCGAAGCCCTCATACGGGAGTTACAACAAATTGTGAAAGAGGAATACAACCTTGACCTTGATTTTAAGGAAGCCTCTGAACTGGGCAATTCTCTCGTGAGTTGTTATTCGCTACTAATTGAAGAGGAAGGAGCTGAAAAATGATAGATACTATTAAGTTTCGTGTACCAATTGATAAGTATTGCTATGAGGCTTTAAAAGCAAAGAGCCATCAATCAGTGAGAAGAGATAATGGATTGTTGGGAATGCAGGATTGGGAAAGACTTGATGGGGCAGTCACGATTAAGCCTTTTAACGCCAAAGTTGGAGTGTTCGCCTTTGATGAAACGAGCGTATATCTTGAGTGCAGTCTGCCAAAGATAGTCTACGGCCACAACGTGAAGATGTTTTACCCTTCACAACTTATTCCCACGGTGGAACTTATAGAAAAAACATTAAGGGCGTACTATGGGGATTTTCCTCCGTACAAGCTGTGGCGGATACAGCGGTTGGATATGTGCTATGCCTATAAGCTCTCTTCCCACCTTGAAGCACTACGCATCTTGGATTTTCTGTCTGTATTGCGTTATCCCAGAAAAAGCATACATATCTATCCTAAAGAAAGTGTCAATTGGGGTGGAAGGTCGTACAATATAAAGTTCTATCTCAAAGAATTGGAGTTCTATAAAAAAGGAATGAAAGAGATGATATTAAACGGCTTTGAACGTGAAGCGGATGAAACGCTTATGTTGAGCAAAGGTGTATTGAGGTTTGAAATTACTTTTAGAAAGGCAAAATTAAATGAACTATTTAAACATCTTGGTAGAACAGAAATATACATTAACGATATTTTGGAGTCTGATTTTTATATCAAAACATTAAACCATCATTTGGAGATATTACTTGGGGGTATTGATAAACGAAGTATGAGCTATGAGGTAGGCATGGAGCTTCTTAAAAAGGCCTTTGGGAAGGATAAGCCACTACGACTATTTAACTTCTACACCAACTATTATTCAAAAGACCCATATCTAAGAAAGATAGTGAGAAAGGAATACAATTCAAGCAATATTAGGCGTAATTTGGAGTCTTTACATGAGGCTGGTGTTGGGATACCAAATGATGATAATAGCGTCCCATTTGACCTCACACTACCAAATATCAATGCTGTGAATACTGACTCTATTCTTCTCCCTGCGAAGCGGGGAGAAGAGTTTAAGCAGTAGATGTAACACTGCTTAAACTATGCATGATATATGTTATTGCTTATTAATTAATTTGTATTTACTAATATTTTTAGTATAGTAGTCGCACGTATGAAATCTGTTTTATTTTGTAGAGTTTCTTCAAAAGAACAAGAGGAAGTGGGGTATTCTTTGCCTTCTCAACAAAAGTTATTGTCTGAATATTCAGAAAAGAAGGGCTTTTCTGTCGTTCGTTCATTTGCTATATCGGAGTCCGCTTCCGGCAAACATCAAAGAAAGGCTTTTATTGAGATGATGAAGTATGTTGATAAACAAAAAATAAAGATAATTATTTGTGAAAAAACAGATAGATTAACCCGTAATCTGAAAGACGCTGTATCGCTTTACGCTTGGCTTGATGAAGACCCAGAGCGTCAGTTGCACTTGGTGAAGGATAGTTTGATTCTTCATAAGAATAGTCGTTCTCAAGAAAAGCTTAATCTTGATTTTCGTATCGTGTTTGCGAAAAACTATATTGATAATCTTTCCGAAGAAGTGAAAAAAGGACAAAAGGAAAAGATAGAGCAAGGGTGGTATCCCTCAAAGCCTAAAATAGGGTATAAAACAGAGATAGCAAATAGCCATCTTACCCATGTTATCGACAATACATATGCTCCATTTATGAAACGTATGTTTGAGCTCTATAATCAAGGCAATTATTCTGTTGAGCGTCTTGCTAATTTACTTTTTGATGAGGGTTTGCGGTCGCGGGATGGTAATAAAATTGTTACTTCTCGTTTACATTGTTTACTAACTGAGCCCTACTACTACGGCTGGTTTTTGTGGAACGGTCAATTATATAAAGGTAATCATACCCCTCTTATTTCTAAAGAATTATTCGATGCAGTTCAACATCGTCTTCATGCTAAAAATACTCCTAAAGTTAAAAAACACCTCTTTCTCCTTAAAAATCTGCTCAAGTGCAAGACTTGTGGAAGCACTATTTCTTTTGAGACACACAAAGGTATCGTGTATGGTCACTGCCACCATTACAAGCCGTGTAATGATGATATTTGGGTACGGGAAGATAAACTTGAGGGGCAAATTAAAAAGGCTCTTGTGAAACTACAAATTAATAATAAACGGGTTATGGAATGGTTACGGAAAGCTCTTATAGAAAGCAATCATGATGTATCTGTATTTCATACGACCGCTCTTGATGAATTAGGCAAACAATTAAAGGCTATTGATAAGCGTATGAGCAACCTCTATGACGATAAAGTTGATGAAGTTATTACAAAGGAGTTTTATGACCAAAAATCAAAGGAATATAAAGCTCAAAAAATGGGTATTGAGGAAGCTATCGCAAAACACAACAATGCTAACAATAAATTTCAAGATTTAGGCGTTAAGTTCTATGAAATTTCCCAACGTGCGGAAAGTATTTATGATACAAAAAAGACTGATAAGAAAAGAATTCTCCTTCAACTTATTTACTCAAAGCTGTTTCTTAAAGAAGGGAAGCTATCTTTTGAATACTCAATTGGATTCTCAATACTTGCTAAACTCGTTGCTCTTACGAACAAAGGTTCGGAAGTTGTTAAAATAGAAGAAAATAAATTAAACACTTTCGAACTCATTAAAGATATTGTTCCGACAAGCTATACTCCTCATTTTGCTTTCTTATCTCCTGACTTGCGGAGAGGGCGAGATTCGAACTCGCGGTCCCGAAAATCGGGACGGCAGTTTAGTAAACTGCTGCACTAGACCAACTATGCGACCTCTCCTAAATGGCCGTTAGCTATTAGCTATGAGCTCTAAGCTAATCTGGGCGGAGGGTACAGGATTTGAACCTGTGGAAGGCTATTCACCTTCACGGCTTAGCAAGCCGCTCCATTACCACTCTGGCAACCCTCCAAAATTAGCTGTTAGCTTTTGCCGTTAGCTAATCGCAAATAGCTAATAGCTATCTGTGCCGGAGGGGAGACTTGAACTCCCACGCCCTTGCGAGCACATGCTTCTGAAGCATGCTTGTCTGCCATTTCAACACCCCGGCGACATTGTCAAAAGCGTTGAGCTTTAGGCTTCATATTATATCACTAAACCCCGGCGTTTGAGTTTTTTTTCGAAGTCTATTTTGAAGAGCCACAACTGTGTGTCTGATATAGATAACGCAGTATTGTTCCTTCGGATTATAGGCAATTGGATTGACTTGAAAATATGATCAATATGTTTATACATAAGATTACTTGTCCAATGAACTTGAACTTGATTTCCAGTACGTATTTTTGCATTTGGAAAGTATTGATATATCCACTGGTTTTTTTCAAGAAATCGTCGATAAGTATTAATTTTATCGACAATCGGTTTCATCTGGAGAATTTCATGCGCGATGTACGAATTCCGTTTTTTTTGAGTAATACCAACATCTGACTCATCAAAAAACAGATTAAGACATATACCAGTCTTCGTATGGATTCCCAATATCTTTGCAAGAAGAATGACAAAAAATCGGGTTGTCCATAATAACTCATTTCTTGTGATGAGAAATAGGTCCAAATCATCATTTACACAAAAACCCCTCATCGCACTTTTCCCAGTAACACCAACAAACAGTACTGTTGGACATATTTTTAAGAGAAAAATATAAATTTGGATAGTGATAGAAGCCCATTTTCCTTTCATTTGGATTTGTGATTTGGATTTATTTTGTATGGATATACTATACTGGGGGAGAGTATATCTGGGTAATTCAGAGCATAAATTCAAATTCAATTCAGACTGTTGTGACAACCCAAAAAATATATTATTTGGCAACCGAAGTATATTTCCCTGTTTAATCTCTTCATCAACAAGATTTTTAAGGTTTTTTTTCGTTATTATTTTTGAAAAAAAAGTATGAAGTTCCTGGAATGAGGGAGCATACGAAAAGTATGCGAAATAATTAAGAACAATGAGGAGGTATTTTCTCATTCTGTGGATGCATTATACACCAGATCCATTGTTTGAAAGCGAGCACAATAAAATAGGGAAGCCTGCTGAACTGGCGACCTACTCTCCATGGCTCAGTTATCAACCTATAGAGCCATTCCAAACCAAAACGAGTTAATATACGAGGAGGCATTTGTGACAATCCAGATAAATAATTGAATGCGCCGCCGACTCCCATGCAGATACTGTCCTTCAACAGAGTTCTATGGGTATCTATCCAGAGCTCCTGAAACGGAGATCCAAATGCAACGAAAACAAAATGGGGCCTTGCAGCGCGGACTATACCCTCTATCCGTTTTTCTTCTTCTCTAGTCGGTTCTAGCTTATTTCGATACCCATTTATGCCAATATACTTAGCCTTAGGATAGCTTCGAGAATAGCACTTTGCTATTTTATCTGCTAAATTTGCCTGGGAGCCGATAAGGACTACTCGAGAGCTTATTGTACCGGCCAAATCCAATAATTCGGGCAGTAGTTTTGATCCCGGGATGCGTTCAGGTATATTTTTGCCAATGATTTTTGTGCCAAATATCACACCTATGCCGTCAGTAAGAGCTAAATCCGCACAGCTACACACTTCCCTGTACTGGGTATTTTTTTGGGCAACGACGATATTTTCCGGATTGATGGATACGATATGGCGGAAAGAAGGGTCAGCAGATAGGTACTTTTTAATTTTATCTAGGACATCTTTTTTCGTGAGGGGGTCAATAGGGAGTCCTAGGTATGTAAATCGCGATTGTTGAGGTGACATATGCTATAAGTTAAAATTTCTAGAAATTGAATTACTCTAATTCATATAAATCGTTCATTTTATTTGAACAGGTTTTCATATTGATATAACTTTCTAAATACCTCTTGACCACTTTAAAATATATATAATTATATCAGATTTACTATATTCATTCACCATCATGAGCTATTTCTATCTATTTCATCATGATGATTATTTTTCTTAACCCGCTCTCATTGCTATAAGATCATTACAAACATGATTATTTTATTGCCGCTTTGAAACTATCGAAATTTTCAATCGCCATGCCAATACCGCGAATGACGCAAAACAACGGTTCCTCAACAACAAATGAGGCTACATTGATATGGTAGCTTATGTATCGATCAATATTCGTCAAAAGAGCACTCCCTCCCGAGAGTACGATTCCTTTATCGACTATGTCTGCTGCAAGCTCTGGTGGAGTTTGCGATAATACTTCCTTGATTCCTTCAAGTATTAATTTAAGAGGTTTTTGTATGGCATCCGCGACATCGTTTTCTGATAACAAAAGGACATGGGGGAGACCGGTTTGGAAATCTCGTCCCTTAATTTCCATTGTTCGTAGTTTCGTCACATCCTTTTCTTCAATAAATGCATTGCCTATGTTCATCTTGACTTGTTCTGCAGTCCGCTCACCAATCATGAGGTTGTGTTTTTTGCGCAAATGTTGAAGAATCGCTTCGTCAAATTTCGTTCCTGCCACACGGACCGTTTTATATGAGACAAGTTGACCGAGGGAAATGACTGCAATTTCAGTTGTCCCACCTCCTAAATTGACTATCATATGTCCTGATGGTTGAGCAATGGGTATTTTTGCACCAATCGCGGCTGCAAGCGGTTCTTCGATGAGATAGACATTCGCTGCGCCAGCCTGTTTGCAGGCTGCGACAACTGCTCGTTTTTCGACCTGTGACGAGCCTCCAGGAATGGAAATCATTATTGTTGGCCAGAGAACCCAGCCACGAAGCGCCTTTTTCAGGAAGTATGTAATCATGGAAGAGGTAGTGTGGTAGTCTGCTATGACGCCTTCTTTCATGGGGCGCGCTGCGATGATTGAGCCTGGGGTCCGGCCCAGCATCTCCTTTGCATCATCTCCCACGGCAAGAATTTCCCGGTTTTCAAGCGAATAAGCTACGACCGTGGGTTCGTTCAAGACAATTCCCTTCTTTTCTATGTAAATAAGGGTATTTGCTGTGCCTAAATCAATGCCGACTTTCTTTCCGAAGAACATATTTGTATAATTGTATACTATATTATAGAAGAACGTCTATGCACATCGTCAGAAACACTATCGTATTAATATCATTCTGTATCATACTCGGTACTATCATTGCATATGCTCGAGGATACCGAGTCGATGTCCAAAAGGGGAAGGTTACCTCTACTGGAATTATCGCTATCTCATCGACTCCTCAAACGGCACAGGTTTACGTGAATGGGTTGGTGCGGGGAGTCACAGATTTACATTTGACGCTTCCGAGCGGAAAATATACGATTGAAGTTAAGAAGGAGGGGTACACATCATGGAAAAAGGAAGTCGTCTTGAAGGGTGAATTGGTTGTTACAGCTGATGCCACCCTCTTTCCGCTTAATGCATCATTGACACCACTCACCACAATCGGTATTTCAAAAGTGATTTCCATAGATAAAACTGATAAGGCATTGTTATTCGTCGAGAATGGAGATGTCGAAAAGGATGGTATATATGTCTTCGATCAAACAAAGAGGACATTCTCACTTTTTCCGCCATTAAAGATTTTGGCAAAAAGATCGTTATTTCCGGAAGATATCAAGCTGAATGATGTTTCCGTCATTTTTTCTCCAGACTTCAAACAGGGAATCATGCAGTTCAAGCGGGCTGAAGACTCAATCTCATATCTCATGTCGCTTGAAGATGAAAACACACAACTTTTTGAGGTGACCAGCTCCCAAGAATCCCTTGAAACGGCATGGAATGAAGAGAAATTGATCGAGACGACGCGCCTCCTTGAGATTTTTCCAAAGCAATTTGCAAAGATCGCATCTGATTCGTTCCATATTCTTTCAATGGCGCCAGATAAATCCAAGATTCTGTATGAAGCGAAGCAGCAGATAACGCTTCCATATGTCATACAACCTCGGCTTGTTGCGGCAAATCAGACTCCTGAAGAGCGCTCCATTAAATTGAATGAACTGTATGTCTATGATAGAGAAGAAGATAGGAATTATAATATTTTATTATCTGATTCATCCGAAAAGATGTGGCAAGAGGGAGACACCGTGCTCGTATGGTTTCCCGATTCTCGCCATCTCGTTAAACATGAGGGCGATAAGATTTCCATAGTCGAGTTTGATGATACAAGTAGGCAAATCGTGTATTCCGGTCCACATGATGGGTCATTCTTTGATGTGACGAGTGATGAAAAGCTTCTTATCCTTGCGAATCTGAATCCTCAATTCAATAAAACACCAGACATCTACGCGGTGGGGATAAAATAAAGAGGGCAGGAGCGGGGGGAATCGAACCCTCATATTCAGTTTTGGAGACTGAAGACCTACCGTTGATCGACGCTCCTCATAATGTCAACAAGATATTATAGCAGGAAGTACGCACGGTTTCTGTGAAGAAAAGTTCGTATGCGCGGGAACAATACAAGCGAAAGCAGGGATGATAAAAAAACGGACACAAAAAAAGAAATGAAGAAAATCATTTATTAGTCCCAGTTTAGAACTGCGGGTCTGGGATGGTTGGTTGTCCAACAACAGGAGGCTGTTGTGGTACTGCGGCAACAGGGGGCTGCTCAACAGGCGCTGGCGCCTGTTGCTGTACTTGCTGTTCTAGATTATTCAAAATGGATGCAATTGCTGGATCAGCTACTGGTGCAACTGGAGCTGGTTGTACTGCTGCGGCAACAGGGGCAGTCTCAACGGCAGGGGCAGGCACGGGCGCAACTTGCCCTTGTACGGGAGCTACAACTTCTGGTGCAAAGCCAAGCGCTTTATCGAACTCTTCTTTTGTGAATCCTTTCAACACAACCGTCTTTCCATCATCGGTGTCGATTTTTGTGACAGGTGTCCCAGCAAAATTGCTTCCAACCATGAGCATTTCGGTTAAAAACTCTCTGTTTGCTGACACATTCTTCTCCTCAAACTGAAGACCATGCGAAGATAAGTACTCCTTCTCTTGTTTTGAAAACTGACACTCGGTTATGGTATAAACGGTAATTTTCATCGTAATTTCATTATTGATGAAATCGGTGGAATTGTCAATGGGAATATCACGGTTGATGTATGATTTTTGTTACAATGAAATAATGTCCAGGATTCCTTCGCAACTTCGCATTTATCTGGCGCTCTTTATTGCATTTGGTATTGTACGATTCGCTCCAGCAATTCTTGTTTCATCTCCCTATATCCCAACAAAGGATGAACTGCTTCATCTTGTTGTTCTCCCTTCCTTTTCCTTGTTCACAAGCAGTTTCATTTCCCGACATCAAGAAACACCGGTTGCGCCGACTGATATTCCAGTAATCCCAACTGAAGAACCCCTTGTCCCAACCGAAGGTGTCCAACCGACAGATATTCCTCCAACACTATATATTCTTCCAACATGGATGCCGCCAACGATCATACCGACAGTTGAGCCAACGATATATATTTCTCCAACAGTAAGACCGACGATTCGACCAACGAACGTACCGACCATCAAGCCAACGAACATTCCCACAACAAAGCCAATGCCGACTTCTCCGCCAAGCAATACACCAAATTATGTGAAACTGAATGCCTTCGTTGCAAATCCGCCGCAGATTGGTTGCTATAACAACACGATAAGTGGTTGTCCAGTGGATACGCTCTATCAGACACCGCTCGAAAAAGGGTTAGGATGGGCGACATATTATGGAGATGAACATAATACCGGATATAACGTAGTTGCCGATGTGATCCATAATAATAAGGGGATTACGGTCGATGCGGCCCGGGCATTTATTGATGCAAATTATATGGAAAAGCAATCCCAGATGACTCCCGCAGAAGCTAAAAAGACGGGAAAAGTTATCGCTTTTGGCGCTACCCGTACTCCAAAAGACTTATGGAAGATAAAATATGCATTTGGTATAGATGATGCAAAGAATCCACAGGCCCGTTTTATCGGACGTATTATGATTATCGACTGTGCTGCAACAAATGACTGGAAGAGTAATTTGGCGACACTCACGTATAGCTATGTTGGATGGACACGGCTCAATTGGATAGTGGACCTATCCAAGAATGGATTTATTCAACTCCCGACAGGATATTCTGGAAGGCAAGATAATATAGGTGAAGGAAGGCCTGGTGTCATCCTTGTCGATGAGGCAGCGCTCGACGGTTTAATCTATTAGAATAAGAGGATGAAAAAATGGATAGGCGTTTTTGTTTGTGTCGTGCTCATTGGAATTATTCTATTCAATAGAATGTCTCTCCAGAAAAAGCAGCAAACCATAAATAAAACGATTTCACCAACTTCAATTGTCTCCACCCTCTCGCGCGGTATTTTTGTTCCATACTGGTCTTCGATTGAGGACACACCAGAGGGAAAATATGATACATACTACTATTTTGGGGTCCAACCAACAACTCAAGGCACGCTTGAAAATGAGTCGGGGCTTCAGAACATACGATTAGTGAAAAATATTCCTGAAAAACGGAGGAAATTGGTCCTGAGGATGCTTGATAGTACGATTACCGAAGTACTTTTGGATGAAAAACAAGCTCAAAAGGAGCTTGTCTCCCAATTAGTAACAACACTGAACACACATTCATTCTCTGGGATAGTATTGGACATTGAAGTTCCCTTTACACTTAACCCAGAGAAGAAAGATAAAATAACTAAATTCGTTCAAGTAATGTGTACAGCAATTAATTCAGACTATAAGACATGTTCTCTGCTCATATATGGCGACTCTTTTTATAGAAATCGTCCATATGACATAAAAAAGCTTGCTTCGATTGTCGATACTGTTCTCGTCATGGCATACGACTTCCATAAGGCAGGTGGGGAGCCGGGACCAAACTTTCCATTTTCAGAAAAACAAAAATATGGCTATGATTTCAAACA
>JAVHSH010000009.1:0-20389 GCA_036172095.1 Patescibacteria group bacterium | reverse complement strand
AGGGTCGAAAAGGTTTGTCAAAAGGTGGGTAAATAGCCTGTATAAAAATGCACTAATGGTCAACGCATTTTTATAACAGGCCTGTTTATCCTTTGTCGCTCAGCAATTTCCTCTTTGTCGCTTCGCTCCAAACTTTTGACAACCAGAAAGGATAAAGCGTTCTTTCTTACCTTTTCTTGACCCTTAACCCACGTCTTGAGGACAGAACGGCTTTATCATTTTCCTGTCTTCTCAGAGGAAATGGGACCCAAACACACCCATTACTTTTTTTCACTCATTATTATTTTATTTTTATACTCATGTCTAAAGAAACACAGTATCTAGTTAACATAATGCTCTCATCTCTTACCAGTTCAAAGTCACTTCTCAAAGAAGCAAAGAAATATGAAAAAGAGGTAGCTGAACATTTCGCAGAGATTAGAAATTTACAATCTGCAGAATAACTCGTATTAAACATTATTTATCACACATATGAAATACACAACAGGTCAGAGACTAACAATTTTCGAGATTTCTTCAATGATGGCAATGACGCACAAGAGAGAGATACAAATTACAGGAGAACAGGGAGGCAAGCCCACTTTCCGCATTCATGGGAAACGTAAGGAGTTTTACCTTCCTATATTCAATGAATCGGCTTTAATCTTCGAGGGCTGGGATCTTCCCATAAAGTACGATGGGGAGATAACAAGACAAGGCCCTTATTTTCAGACTTCCACAAGTCGAGGGAATGCCTGCTTAAATCTCGTTGGCGATATACAACTCATCAAAGAGTGGGTGCAATCAAAGAATCTCAACGAAAACTTCACTCGCTTTGATGAAGTGATACATATAGACAGAGACAAGGAAACACCTGTCTTCCCAGAAGTACCTACACATCATGCAGTAGTAGAGCGCATACGTGCTCAAGCGTAAGTCTTCCGTGTAACGATAGATCTTCTTCATTTCCTCTTTATTATTATTTTTTAATTTTTACTCTATGGTTATTCATTTGAAGGACACAACAAACATTATTTCTGATGCAAAGTCTGTGTGGCAGATATGTAAAGACCTCTTGAAAGCCGAGGATGCAGTGGACCAAGATAAAGAGCACTTCTGGGTATTTCATCTTGATAGCCGGAACAAGATCAAGTTTCTTGAGCTTGTATCCCTTGGCATTCTTAATTCCTCGATGGTTCATCCTCGGGAAGTGTTTACTCGGGCAGTGGGAGAGAGATCGGCACAAGTCATCATTGCTCACAACCACCCCTCAGGGGACCAAAGCCCCTCAGCTGATGATGTAGCTGTCACAAAAAGATTAGCTAAGGCAGGAGAAATACTGGGTATTGAAGTACTGGACCATATCATCGTAACTCAATCCGGATTTACCAGTTTCAGGGAAAAGTCATTGATGTAGAAGGGGTTGATTTTAAATATGCTGCTGGAGCGAGTAAATAATACTTGCTCTGGCGGCTTTTTTTATGGTCCTTTTTATACAAAAAATTTTCTTTATTTTTTTATATCATCTACCGTGAGTCTTGCTTGCTTAAGGATAGAAAGGAGTGTTTTACGTTTTAGATCTTTATTGTGAATGGGTACAGTAACACGCAGATCGGGCATTTCTATATGTTTTAACACAACATGACTGCCTTTTTGGTGATGAGTGTAGAATCCTTTTTTAGTGAGGACAGATAAGAGCTTTTTTGGTTTTATTGCAGGAATTGATCCACCCATTTATTTTGCAAAGGTAAGTGATGAAAAGGGAACTTCGATAGAGCCAATGAATATGCCAGAGTTACTCTTTACAGGGATTTCATCTTTAGCCATACTTTCAAGATAAGCAGTAATAGCTTCCGTTATATTCATCTTTGCTTCTTCAAAGGTATCTCCTTCAGAAATACACCCAGGAAGACTAGGCACAGACACAGTAAACCCACCCTCTTCAGCTTCTTCAAAGATGGCGTCATATTTCAGCACTGTATCTGTAATGTTTTTCATACCTCTATTTTACTCCCCTTATTATATGCTTGCAATTGGGATTTTTAGCTATCAATACGTTCGAATATAGAAGGCAAACTTGTTCCACTGTTTATTTTATGTCCACTAATAATTAGGACAATATATTATTTCTTTTTTTTCAAAATGGAAATATTTCAGAAGATTTTATATTTAAAGCTCGAATTACGCCATATAGTTTTTCAATTGAAGGATTGACTATTCCTCTTTCAATTTTGCCGTAATAACTTGGGTTCAATCCCGCATCAACAGCAATCTCTACTTGCTTAAGTTTTTTCATTTTTCTTATTTTCCTTATTCTTTTTCCGATTATTCTACGAATTTTTGAAGTGAAATAGTACGCCATACAACGACCATTCTCTCCAAATACTTAAAACAATATCGTCTTTATATATCCTATTTAGCCATAGTGTTGTGCTTGTAATCTATTTCTGGGTATTGTAATATAAAAAGACAATGGCAAATGAAGGAGCAGAAGGTCCCAATATAAACCAACCTATAAGAGGAAAATTGATTACATTAAATACTGCAGAACCTCCCTCAGAAGTAACTAAAATTATTGAAAAACAAGGATTGCCTGATAGCAGTATTGAAGGCTGGGCTGCCGTACCAATAATCACTCCTCCTTTAAAAAGAATTTCTAGGAAGGAAATTTCCACAGAAGGCTTGGTTGATGCATACGAACTATTGAGTCCTTTTTTAGGGAATAAAACACTTGATCAAACACTTAGAACGGCTGATATTTTAAATGGCTGTGGACATCATTGCGATACTTGTTTAGCAGATGCATCTTTTCCTACTCGAATGTTTTCCTTAGGGTCAATGCAAAAACTTTTTTCAGACGAAAGATTTATTAACATGCTACAACCAGACTCTTTAAGATTTGGGTCATCTGGTGATATTCTTGATCATCCTCAAGCCATTGATATCGTTAAGACAGCTTTACAAGGGACCGTTCCTCTTGATGAAAAAAGAGTCCGCGATGAAGGATTAAGACACAAAATTAAGATTCTTACAAATTATAGACCTAACACAGAAAAACAAATTGATGAGCTAATGGAATTGGCTCGCCAAAATCCCGAGCGGATTGATCTTTGCTTGTCTTTACCATTTAATAAAAAGGATGAAGTAAATATAAAATTTCAAGATTTTGTTAAAGCAAGACCGCAGTTTTTTGGTGAAAAATTTGAAACGCTTGAAGATGGAATGCTTTCAGTTCCGATGGGGAATGAAAAATTGGAAAATGTAAAGATACAAGATGTTAGACACACTAGTCTTCTTTTTATGGTCGGTAGAGTGTTGTCAAAAGAAGCAAACGCAGGTAGAGTCTCAGATTATGATATGGTTGAGGGAGATGATCGTGATACTTCTTTCGGAAACAGAGGATTAGTAAAAACGTATTTAAATCCCGATGCTTTATGGTTAATGATTTATACAACTCCTTATGAATCTCATACAGGAAGAGTATTTACACCTATTACTCCTTCGAATTTAGAAGCATTCAGTCATTTGCCATACCATTATGATTTTGCTACTCCTCCGAATTGGCCTGGCGGAAAAGGTGAAGAAAGAGATTGGGAATCAGCTGGTAAATTAAAAGAACAAGCAGAGATTAGCGACAAACAAAAGAGGCCAATAGTTGTTGTCCACTAAACAGGTGATATAAATTCCTCTTAAACTTAGTAAAGTAACTCATCATTGAATTTGAAAGGAACCTATTCACACATTTATCTTCCTCAATACTTTCCACAGTTTAATATGAAATACGCCACAGAGTTTTAAAAGTGTAAAAAGCGTTGGATTTGCTTTCCCATTTTCCAGTGCCGACAATCCCATTCTGTCTGTGGCTATTTTAAGTGAAATATATTCTTGATAAAAGCCGAGCTCAATTCTTTTCATTCTTAATATTTCCCCTAGTTTTTGTTTGGTCCGCCAATAAAACATATAGGGGGACAGAATACAGCATTGAGGATAATTGAGTGTCCTTTGGTGTTAACAAAAAAAACTTAAAGGCAGCGTCTATATGGTCTCAGAGCATTATGTTTAAAAAAGAAAACAACTTAATGATCAAAATTTGGTATATAATATTTCTTGGTGGACACCTGGTAAAAGGTTCTAATTTTGTTCACTAGAGAGCTCACTCCACGAATGGACTACATTAAGGCTCTGATTTGGTATAATAAATCATGCAATTCGTATTTTTCCATGGCTCTTTTGGAAATCCGCAAGAAAACTGGTTTCCGGAGTTGAAAAAAAAACTCGAGCAGCTGGGACAAAGCGTGTTAACACCTGAGTTTCCGGTTGAAAACTGGGATGAACTTACGAAAAATGGCCCGTCTGCTGATGCAAAAAATCAGAATCTGTCAAATTGGCTTAAGGCCTTCAAAAAAATTCTTCACAAAATCAATAGGAAGGAAAAACTCTGCTTTGTTGGGCATTCGTTGGGACCTCTTTTCATATTACATGTCGTGCAAACATTCGGTATACAATTGGACTGCGCAATATTTGTAAGCCCTTTTTTTGAAACGCCTCTTGATATCTGGCAGTTCGATAAGGTTAATAAGTCCTTTTATAGCACGAGCTTTGACTTTGAAAAGCTAAAAAAACTTATTCCTACATCCTATGTGTTGTATTCCGACACGGATCCGTATGTAAATCGGAATCAGGAAATCCTTTTCGGAAGAACTCTTGAAAGTTCGACTATTTTCGTCCGAAAGGCGGGCCACATGGGTGGCGACGTGAAACTGAGTGAGTTCCCACTTGTATTTGATCTCTGCACGACACGGCTTGATCTATCTTTATATCAGACATATTTGTTGCATATCAATGATATGCATTCATCAAACTACATCAGAAGCAATTATCCAACGACAATACATTTGAGGCCAGAATACCTTGACGACGAAGGGAACTTTCATTTCAAAAATCTTAAGGAAAGCGGTTTTGCTACATTTCTCAGCGGAGGAAAGGATTGGGATCCTCATAGCCAATATTATGAAGATGGTCGGATTGCGGCAAAGCGATTGAAATATTTTTCCCGAGTCATTCTCGTGGAGAAACTCTCAGACCTTAAAAGAGAGATTCTTCTTGAACAGATAAAGGCAGACCTTGCCGGCGGCATATCTGTATACCTATGCATGATCAAAGATATCAAAGAGCATGGAAAGAATCTCGATTTCGGTATTTGGGATGAGGATTATACCTGCACGATACTGTATGACAAAAACAAGAATATGAAAGAGTTTTTTCTCGACAGTAGAGAATCTATGATGAAAAAAGCAAACAAATTGAAGGAAGTAATACTTAACAACGCGATACAAATAAAAAATAGCACCTCAGATGTAAAAGCTTTTATTGCATCTCACACTCGATAAAATACAGTCCCAAAAATATGTTTTCATTCCTTAGAAAAAAATCATATACATATTTGAACTGGGCAACTGTCTCAAAGGATGCACTCCTTACCAATCATTCAAATCTCCAAAAATCACATCCTCATACGGCTGTGTGTCCTGTCCTAAAATCTAATGCATATGGACATGGATTAAAAGTGGTAGCTCCCATTTTTGATTCAATGGGCTGCCCTTTTTTGATTGTAGACAGCCTGTATGAAGCATATGAGCTATACAAACTAAAGGTGAAGTCGCCCGTACTCATCATGGGATATACATCACCCATCAACTTTACGCTGAAAAAATTACCATTTCATATAACGGTATCCGATTTGGAACTAGCGAGGACTCTAAACAAATTTCAACCTGGCTGCCATATCCATATATTTGTCGATACCGGCATGAGTCGAGAAGGAGTAACCATAGAGGAACTCCCCTCGTTTCTGAAAGAGATAAAAAAACTAAAAAATATACATGTTGATGGGCTATGTTCTCATTTTGCCGACGCAGACAATCCATTAACGCTAACGTTCACAAATCAACAAATTCTCCAATTCAAAAAATGTTTGGAAATTGGGGAAGAAAATGGGTTCTCACCTCGATGGAGACATATCTCTGCTTCAAGTGGCGCATTTAAAATATATGACAAAACATTCAATATGATCCGCGTAGGATTGGCGCATTATGGAATCAACCCACTTGAAAACGTCGACATTTCTAAAAATAAGATCGCTCTTATTCCCGCACTAGAATTCCAATCAACCCTTGTCCAGATAAAGAAGATTCCAAAGGGAACATTGGTTGGTTATGGATGTAGCTATTCTGCGCCAAAAAATATCGTTCTCGGACTTCTCCCCGCTGGCTATTATGAGGGGGTCGATAGAAGACTTTCAAACAAAGGATGCGTCAAAATCAGAGGACAATTCTTCCCTTTTGTCGGGCGTATTTCGATGAATATGAGTGTTGTCGATATCACTCGTCTCGATGAGCCTGAAGTGGGTGAACGTGTCTTGATTTACTCCCCAAATCCAACAGATAAAAATTCACTTACCAATGCATCAAAGATTGCTGGAAAAATTCCGTATGATTTGATGGTCCACATAGCAGAATCCGTTAAGCGGGAAATCAAATAAAAGCCCACACAAAAATTATTTCCTCATGGCTCTCTGGCGGGAACCATTTTCGACCAGAGCCGTAAGAAGAGGGCTTTCTGCACGAAGTGCTTCACCGAGTAGGAAGTGCGCAGACTTACCAGCTAACATCAACTCTCCATCTCCCAAGTATCTTCCTTGGAATATAAGTGCAGCATCTGCCAATTGCTCTTGGTCTGATTTTCTTAAAGGTCCATCTGTAAGTTGCATTCCCATTATTCCCGCCTCCAAATCCGCTTGAGTAAGATCTCTTAGTCTCAGGAGTTTTTTTTCCTGCGTGTTCGTAGAAAATACAATCCTATCTCCAAAATACTCCTGTAAATGGGGAGTTAGGACCAATAATCCTGCATAATCTTTTTCTGCTTCTAAATTTGTTGAGTGAATGACGGGTTGAACCTTCCGAAAATCAGGAAGAACCCCAAAAGACATAATAAGCGGATCCATGGGAGCTCCATCTTTTATTTTCGGCGCGAATATCTCATAAAATGTCGCCGCAGAAGCTCTCCGATCAAACCATACAGTGGACGTCTCCCGGTAGATAAATAGATTTTGCCTTTGTTGTATCATCCGAGAATTATATCAATCGAAGGCCTATTTGGCAAGATGGGACAGTATAATCAATTAGTTGAGCTGGACAGCGCATGCGAACATAATCGCTGCGGCAAAAAAACGAACAGCATACACCCGAAGCGGATGTTTCTCCATCAGCGTTGGCCAGATACGCGACATGATGAACGCTATTATCATTGAGGATGGAATCGATATGATAACTGTCGTAATCCCTACATTGACCTCATATGCTTTGTTTGAAACAAGATATGCAATAACGCTTGTGAATGTGATGAATATCACAGGGAGGAATTGTTTCCTGCGCAAGGTCTTTATGTCCTTCTTGAACTTGGGATAGGTAAAAAGAAGGATGACTGCGTTCAATACCGCCACCCAAACAGTCGCATTCCAATACCCTATTTCCCCGATTGTCTTTTTGAGGAATACTCCATACAATGCCAACAGAACCATAAAGATAAGAGCAATGATGATGTTCTTTGTCAGGAATGCCTTAAATGAAAATGACTCATCAAATGAAACCAACAGTCCCATCAGTATGATGACACCTATCAATATCGACTTATATGGAGTAAGTGTTTCGCCTAATAATAACACGCCAAACAGCACGCTGAATCCGGTTCTGACGTTATACATCGGGGATAAGACAGATACATCAATCCTATAAAGGGATATAACATACAGCGCACAACATACGGCAGAAAGAAATGATGCAATGAGAAGACTCACCCATTTATGAGGAATGCCCACCTCTGGATTGAAATAGAATGGGATCATAAATATCACAAAAAGCCCATTCCAAAGCATGTTAAAAAGCCAAGGATTTTTAATTGCGTATTTTCCTGTTAGTTTTGCTATGACCGTTTCAAAACCATAGATTACTGTGGCAATCCACGCATACGTTACGTAAGACATATTAGGAAAGTATATCAGAGGACGCTTCCATTTATGCCTCCATTGATATAAAATAGGAGTGCTTTGCCGGTATAGCTCAGTTGGTAGAGCAGTCGCTTCGTAAGCGAAAGATCGTCGGTCCGATTCCGACTACCGGCTCCAATTATGTCGAAAGTGTATAATTAGATACAGATATGTCTCGACTAGAACATCATAAAAATAAAACATTTGCGCAGAAAATGCTCATTGGAGTGGTTCTATTCATTGCCTTTATGATCTTCTTCTTCAGCACAGGGATAAAGCTCCTCGTATCATTTACGCTTTTTTTAAATCAGCTCGCAAATGGGGGTTCAAAACAGCAAACAACACAACAAAAAGAAGAATTCAATTCTATTAATATCGATCCAATTGCATCAGCCACGAACAGCGCATCTATCGTTTTCAGCGGATCTTCCCTCAATTTTGATGCTCTTGAAATCTATGTCAACGGAGAAAAGAGCGATGAGATTTCCATTTCAGACACATTTGAGGGTGAAGTAAAAAATCTAATAAAAGGGACGAATAAAATCTCGTTTATCGCAAAATCAATACAGTCGAAAGAAATAAAAAAAACAGCAGTTTATGAAGTCCTTTATAAGGATGAAAAACCAAAACTTGAGATACAGGAGCCGAATGATAATTCTCGAACGAATAAGGAGGACCTGAAAATCTCCGGTAAAACGGATAACGAAACGTCCATTCGTATAAACGGGCAACCGATTATTACTGATAGCGAGGGAAAATTCACGACACTCCTCAGGTTAAAAGATGGGGAAAACAAAATCGAGATAATCGCTGAGGACATTGTCGGAAATCAGGAAAAAAAGAATCTTACGGTTACCTACTCGAAAGACGACTAATCTTCATCGCTTCCGATAATCATAAGAGGGAGAAGGATAAAAACGTGCAAAAGCACATTATCGAAAAGTGACATGATACTGAGATAAAAAAGGATGGGAAGCAACGATTTGTGTATCATGCCAAACTTCAAAAAATACAGTAAAAACGCAATGAAGCCAACCATTCCTGTCGTAACAATGATGATGAGAAAACTGCTGTGAAACGAAGAGACCGAGTGGGATCTGTCATCCGCCTGCACCAAGTTCAACGACTCCTTTCCGAATCGTATCCTATTGTATCCATACCCGAACAGTGGCTTTTTCACTGCCATATCAATTCCCATTTGGAAGTCACGTATCCTTGAGTTGATTGATGTTGTCCGCAGCAATGAGACGCCTTCGCCAAAAGGTTTTGGGACAATGATGACAAGGAGAATGAATATGAGAAGAATCATAAATAATTGTTTCCATTTTCCGCTGCCGATAAGAAATAGGATGCCACTCAATAAGAATGCTAGGTAGGAGGAACGGGAAAATGTAAAGACAAGACAACTGACGAATATGAGAGCGAATATCAGCTTTCCTTTTCTATACCAATATAATGCAAATATCCCATAGAGCGCTGCCGCGACATAGACATCGATAAATGTCGCAGACATTCGATACATATGAGGATCCCATCCATACGCGTAGAGCCCCCAGAAGTTCGAAAAGAAAATGTATTGCAGGATGGAAATTATAATCAAAAGGATAGAAAACACTGAAATCAAACCATGAGTTTTTTTGAGGATATACTTCTTTTTTTTATAAAGATGGTTTAGATATATTCCGAGTAGAATATATAACGAAATTCTTATGGTATAAAGGAACGCAATTGCATTATTCACCAGTGAATATTCACTGAAAGTCAGAAGATAGGAAAAAAGGACACACCCCGAAAGGAACTGTACATACCCATTCTTTAGTGCATTCTGTATCGGAAGGCGCCCGTAGCGACTAATAAGATATACGACAAAAATGAAGGCGATCGGATCTTGTAGATAGCCGTTCACTTGTTTTTCAAAAAGCTCCACTCTCCCGAACTGGCCTAATAAAAGTGAGATAAGTAACGAAGCAATAAAAAAAAGCTCTGTCATAGGGAACGTACTAATAATTTTGCGCGGACCAAGAATGAGTGAAATGACATGACGAAGGAATAGACGAAACCTGCCGCACCATCAAGAAATCCACCAAGAATAAAATAGGTATAAATAAATTTCCCAAATGGAAAGAATATTATTTCAAGTATTGAAACGTGCTTCTCCTGCTTATACAATTCTTCTGCCCGCATTGTTGAATAGACATTGACATCTTCTATGAAATCCTCCAATGAGGTGTGGGATGTGTGGTTGATAAAACCCGTAAGGGCTCCTGTCTTTCCTGCGGCTAGGAATATCTCATGGACTGACCCCATCCAAACGCCACTACCTTTCTTCATTAGTCTTAATATCCCGAGCGTCCTCGCTTTTTTTGTTTCTCCATATTTCATTTCATGCTGCCAAAAAAAATCCCTGCGGGGAATAAAATAAGATGAGATTTCCAATTGCTTTTGTTTGACGATATGCCCTATTTCCTTCCTTAGCTCCTCAGGAATCTCTTCATCCGCATCGATAAACAGGATCCAATCATGCTTTGCCTGTTCCATTGCCCAGTTTCTCTGCCCAGCGAACCCATTTTGTTTTGGGTGTGAGATGAATTGCGCTCCAGCATTTTGCACAAGTTCTGCGGTCTTGTCGGTTGACTCATCATCTATGACAAGGATTTCGTCGCAAAATGAAACGGTTTTAATCGCTTCCTTTATTCGGGACTCCTCATTTTTTGCAAGAATTATTGCTGTTATTTGCATAGTGACCTATAAAACTCAACCAAACGGAGGGCTGTTTTCTTCGCATCAAAAATGGTTTTTGCTCTCTCTCTTCCCATTGTACCAAGTTTTTCCCCCAATTCCTTTGCTCTGATTATTTGAATAATCAGAGTGGAAAGATTGCTAACGTCGTTTGCTTTTGCAAATAACCCGCATGCATCGACAAGTTCTGGAATTGATCCCGTATTGTATGAGACGATCGGCAATCCGCTTGCCATTGCTTCGATGAAGACCATCCCATATTGTTCTTCCCACGAGCATGTTTTCTTTGAGGGCACACAAAATATATCTACCTGTTGATAGACTGATGGCATTTCCGAATAGGATTTCTTTCCTATCGTCACAACATCTGTGAGGCCATCCTTCAGGATTGACTCCCTCAATCTGTCTTCAAGCGGTCCCTGCCCAACAATTCGCAACTGAGCTCTGATTTTTCGATTTAATATTTCCTTGAAAGCTACATATAAGTCCAATATCCCTTTTTCCTCAACAAGCCTTCCGGCAAAAAGTATCGTAATTGTTTCATTATTCTTTTTTAATGGTTTGAATTGAGAAATATCGACCCCAAGCGGTATGACTATGATTTTATTTTGGGGTACGCCTTCTTGAAGGAGACACTGCTTAGCTTTTTCCGCATAGCAGAGGAACAAGTCAGTGTTATCCATCGTAAATTTCTTTATCCTTTTTTTTGCTGCTGTTCCCTCATTATTGAACGGGATTGTTTCCCACCATGTTGAGATAAGTTTTTTTATGGCTCCTTTTTTCCGTAGGATAGCTGCTTGATAACTATAATAATAATGGGGATCTGCCGTATGGACTATGTCGGAAGATGAGATATATTTCTCCAATCCAAAAAGAATTTGCGAATCGCCCAATGTTCTATTGGCGACATAGCGGACCACATCTGCAAGGACTGGAATTGTCTGAAGATCGGCAAGGCTAAAAAGTCTGATGACAGGAAAAGGAACTTTGTCATCTATCGGGAACAATGATGAGTATCCACGAAAGTCAATATCTTTTTGATTGCTAAAATCAAAATTCTGTCCTTCAAAATTATTGAGATATGCCCCCCTGATAAAAGATATTTTCATATTCATTTGCCTAACAATGTCTTTGGAAGCCGTACTAATTCTCGCATCTTTTGCTCACTGTTGGCGTATTTCCAAAAGAATCTCCATCTGCTTTTTGCAATCCAAGCATCCTTTTTTTTATTCAGTTGTGAAACTTCAAAGTGAGTGTATATCGCTTCTGAATCAATCCCAACGCGGTATCCTCGTTTTTTTGCTCTTATACAAAAATCAACATCCTCATAGTACATGAAATAGGATTCGTCCCATAAACCAATACTCTGGATGACTTCCTTCGTGAAACAAATAATCGATGCGCTGACGAAATCGATAATTGAATATCTTTTTTTTGGTTTCTTTGTCGTGAGACCTCCACTCAGTCTCCATCTATCGATTTCGCCACCATAATAAGTCATTTTCTCCTGCTGCATTGCGTATCCCCAGACATCAAACTTCTCTGCGGCTTCCTTTATATTTTCTGCATTAAGTTTTTGTAGGGATATATCTGGATTCATTGCGATGAAATGTGTACAACCATCCGCCAATCCCCGTCGGATTCCTTCATTTATCCCAGTTGCATACCCTTTTCCATTCTCGCTATTGTCAATCCAATAGAGAACGCAATCGTCAAATTTCATCGCTAGGATTTCTTTTCCCAAGCGTGATATTTCTACCTGTGACGTCTTATATAGGACGACAATTATGCCGATTTTTTGGATAGAGCCAACATGCATTCTGTTTGTTTCTGTTAGATCAAATAACGATAGCGCAAATGTCTCCCACCGATACGGATGAATTGGTGAAATGTGCTTTTTGAAAGTATCTTCTTTTAGTTTGTCTTTCATCATTTGCTTATCCGAAACAAGGGTTAGATAGGAAAAATATTTTTTATATTCCCGGAAAAGGGGAAGATCGAATGCGATAACGGGAACGCCAAGTGTCAACGCTTCCAAAACAGGATAACAAAATCCTTCACTTTCCGAAGTATTTATCAGTGCGTCTGAATGTTTGTAGAGCCATTTCAACTGACCATCATTGAATCCTTGAATCCGCTGGATATTCATACGGGTATCAAACCAAAGTTTTTTTGCATAATCATCTTCTTCAGGTCCCGCGATAATGGTATATGCGTCACCGACAACTTCAAGTAACAGCTCAGTTTTCTTAACCGGTTTCACGACACCGACTGAAAGAAAAATTGGTTTCTTTGGTTGAATAAAAACGGGTATTTCCTGAATATCCTGCAAATGATCCGCTCCAGAAGGAATGATTGTCGCCTTGTAGCAAAATGATGGATATCTCAAAATGAATTCCTTGTATGGATCTTTGTGGAGGAATACAATTTTGTCCGCAATCAAAATCGAATCTTCTGTTTGTTTTTTCAACCGAACTGCAGAACCCACATATAATTCCGGCGATTTCAAAAATCCGAAATCATATAAGAAAAGAATCTTCTGTATTCTGGTTCTTCGCAATAGAGCAGGAATGACGCCGCTTACCCCGAGGAATATGTCACACCGATTGAAAATAGCCGCAAGCGGAAGCCAGAACTGAGAAAAAAGGACTGTCGGCAATCTGTTTTTTGCTTTCTTGTCAAATCCAAACCAATAATAATTCAATTTGTTTGATTGATAGGAATAGATTCCCTGCAAAAGCCGCCCAATACCACTTCGGACTGATCCGCCCACTGGATACGATCCGCAATCGACCGCAATTCGTTTCTTCGTTTTTACGAAGGGGATTAACGCATAGGAAAGAAACTCCATACCCGCAAACGCACTATCCAAAAACAATCTTGGAAGTCCATCCTTATACCCGTCATCTTTTATGAACCGGGCATACAACATATGAAGCGGATTCAAGAACAACTCGCGTATCCCCCATTTGATATTTTTTTTCTTCATTTCCTTCGCTTCAAGAAACGAATATTTAATGAATTTTTTCAATATTTGTAGGGGAGTCCTATATGAATTGTGGATGACTTCTGATGGCAACTCACCGATTGAACCCTCTACTTCATATGTCTCGTGGACGGTTCTGTTGGTGACAGTCGATTTTGTTAACCGAAAAAGAACCAACTTCTCATGAAGCTCCCCTTTGGTTAGTCTTTTTCCAAATAAGTGATTACGGAATTTCAATCTGTATCCATCATGTCTACCAGACGAAAGTGCCTCATGTATTTCCAACTTGTTTTGCTTGGTGAGCACTTCATCACAATCAAGGATAAGGACCCATTCGGTTTTGACGAGAGTCAATGCGAATCTCCGCTGATCTGCGTACCCCAACGACTGTCTTTGGACCACTTCCGCTCCATGTTCGTACGCAATGTGCACGGTATCATCGATGGAGTATTCGTCAACGACAACTATTCGGCTCCCCAGCCCCTGCATGCTTTGAAGCGTATCTGCGATGGTGTCGCCGGCATTCTTGGTGATGATGATTGTTGTGAGGTCCATGTGTTATTCGTTATTATACCGCCAAACAGTGTAAGAGTTTGTCTGCCCTGTGCGATGGAACGAATTTTCCAATCCCTTCATGACAGATGTGGGTACCGCCTCATACACTCCTGGTAGCTTTGGAACCACAACTGTTTGTATTCCCGCAAACGAATAGTGGTGAGGATGGACCGCATCTATCCACGGAAAGTGAAGGGGAATAAATTCAGGAGGTAGAACGTCGAAAAGATAATAGAGTTCAACTCTGTTTCCGAGTATGAGCATATTTTTGTCCCTGAGTGGAGAAGCAAGTCGTTTCAGTGAGGCAATTTCGCTCGACGGGAGACTTGATAGATATGGAGTCCTGTTCCTGATTACATTGAATGTTTTGGCAGCATCCCTTCCCACGATGAGAAAAAAAACCAGGAATATCACAAGGATTATTTTCCTATATTTTTTATCTACAAGTCGCTCAGCCAAAAGCAAGACAAAAAAGGGAACTGATATCGTCACATTTACCTTTGCCAACCCCTGGAAAAAAAGCAAGGCTCCACAAATACATGCGTAGATAAGGGGAGTGCTCTTTTTCTTTTTAAACAGCGAGAGAGCGAGTATCGAGGCATACCCGAGACTGATGCTTATAAGGAGTTTTATGCCTATCCAAAAAATGATCTTTTTGTAGGTCGATTGGATATATGACGCGTTGAATGATATGAGTTGTTGCCATAAAGCACCAAGCCCTTCTTTCTGATAAAAATAAAAAAGTGCAAGAAGCCAAGTCCCAATAAATACAAGAATATTTTTCTTTTTCTTTGTCATTAAATAAAATGGAAGGAAAAAAATAAGGGCTGTTGGTTTTATCATTGTCGCAAACGCGAAAAATACCCATCCCACCCCTTCCCTTTTCGTTTCGAAAAAATACCAGGCGTCAATGAGGAAAATGGCTATCCATTGGTCAAACCACATCTGCTGCCCAACAATGGTGAACTGAAAAACACCGTAAAATACGAGAAGAAGGAAAAATAGGAATGGTTTTTTTATGCGCTTCGCGATCAAAATCGCTAGGAGTGCAAATTGAATGCATTGCACAATGATGAAGAGCATCGAAACGGCACGTGCTCCATTACCCACCAAAGGTGCCAATAGGAAATTCGTCAAGAATCCATGATGGTCGAAGAAATCCCTATATTGGACAAGTCCTTTCGAAACAAGCCATGGATAAAAGAAAAACTCCGGAAAAAGCTGGACGGGGACAGTTATTAAAATAAACAAATAGACAAACAGGCAAATGGCAGAAATGAAAAATAATGTCATCTTTTTTGATAGATGGTAACGATGAGTCCACCCTTCCCTGCAATCCAAATCAGTTTCTTGAAGAGGAAGTAGTATGGAATCCACCATGCAAAAAAAAGATATTTTGCGGTCCTGTTGTTGGTGAAATTCCCATCCAGATTCTTCTTGAAGTCTATCCATTCTTCATAGGTTGTATAATAGCGATTTTTCCATATTTTCTTGGAAAATAGAAGTGAAAATGAGTGTTTGCTGAAAAAGAATCGATGGTCTTCGATCATCCACCATGACCATTTTTTTACCATTCGCGCCATGGAGCTCAAATAGTTTGGCGTCTGTATAAAGACAATGCCATTTTTCCGAAGGAGCTTCTTGAAGAGAAGAATCGTCTTTTTTGGCTCATCGACATGTTCAAGGACATCATACAAAATGATTGCGTCATATTTCTTTTTTTGTTCCTCTGCGAAAGGATTGAATGCTTTTTTGATTATCGAAACAGGAAGATCTTTCAGATAATGAGGGATAACTTCGGGCTCAAGCGCATCTACTTCATATCCTTCGTTTGAAAGAATACTACTTAACAAACCAAATCCTGCACCAACCTCTAAAACTTTCTTCCCGGGAGCATATTTTTTCAACAGATGCACGGTCTTTTCATACCGTTTGCGAAACTGCTCTTCCCTTTTTTGATAATCGGAAAATTCATAGATATGGCCTGTGTTTTTCCGAGGTGTTTTTGGATCTACAAATGCAAGAAGGCACTTTCTACATTGGAAGATTTGGACATCATCAATGAACTCATGTCTATATACATTTGGGGAGCCGCAAACCGGGCATTTCATATACTATCATTATATAAAATATGTTGAGTTAAAATACGATAACAGGTCTAAAACCAAGGCGATCCATATCTTGGTCATCGTCATTATGAGGGAAATAGGTAATATCGATTGCTCCTCCACAAAGTCTCGCAGCTTTCCCTGTATTTTCTTTCCAGGGATCTATGAGCCACTCGGCTGTTGCAGAATCTTTTCCAAAGTTTGGATCATGAATATTATGTAGAATGTTAAATTCCATTGCAAAGAGGCTCCGAATCCAAATATCTTTTGGATAGCCCAGTAGTTTATCAATTTCCATACTAACCAAATGTAATTCATTGTGACTAATACCAAACCTTGACCCTTTTGGAATGTGTTCCAGTTGAGTTATTTGCCCTTCTTCTCTGAGTTTCTCAAGGATAGCAGCAAATGGATCATTTTTATACATTTGCGTTCCATTATCATATTCAGGCTTTGGTGTTTCATCGACGATCATCCAACCTTCACCAATCGTTGGAGAGCTTGATTCTAGCCTCCCATTTTTTACATCTTCCCAAAATCCTTCACCCTCTTTTGCCCCATCTCCAGGTCTCTGCATCCAATTGGGAATTTCTGAGTCTTTATGGAGGGTTATGGGGGGAAAATAATGGGGTGTTGCATGAATCCATCCAATTTGAGTTGCTTTACTCAAAGTCAACAAGAGCGCATCTGGAGGTGGTGGAACCATAATTTCCCTGCCAAAAAAACCAGATAGCATTCTTTGTTCTCCAGCTCTTATAAATTCAGGTAAAAATGCCTCTGTAAGAGGCAGATCTCCAAAAGCTTTGATCATTGATCTTGCCATTGTAGCCGCGGGTAAATTCCCACGAGCATCCATTCCTGCTGCAAAATATGCCAATACCATAGATGTATATAGTATCATATTATAGGCCTTTTTTCAACATTATTTGCGATTGACTGCAATCTACCGCTGGGAAGAAACAGCCATGGCAACCTCCGGGGTGGACAAAAGGCACTAATAGATCGCTTTAGGTCGTCGCAATAGTCTTTATATACCAAAATGCGGCTTATAATCCGCTGTGTTCTCACTCGCTTCTTGCTATTGTGCAGATGCTATGACATGCCCTCTCTGCCACTCTGATGTAACAGTATATTTCACTAAAAAAAATGCCTATCGATTCCAAAGATGCCCCATGTGTAAATGTATATTCATGAAAAAAATACCTTCAAAAATAGTATTGGATAAATATTATGAAAATCAATTTCGATATTCGGATGGTCTCGTTAATGAGTCGATTATTCGCGCACGATGCAAACAAGTTCTTAAGAGAATACGAGCCAGATATCCTTTTGCAAAAACAATATGTGATGTAGGTAGTGGACACGGCTTTTTTCTTGATGAGGCAAAAAAACAAGGGTACAAGGTGTTTGGCATCGAGCCATCAAAACAACTGGCTCATACAGCTGCCATATGCTATAAAGTTCCCCAATTTGTTGGTTCGTTAGAAGCTTATTTAGAAAAATATAGAAAACAATTTGATATCGTGACATGCATCCATGTAATCGAACATATCATAGAACCAAAGAAATTTATCAATTCACTCTTGCGACTGGTAAAACCCAAGGGGACTCTTTTCCTGGAAACGCCAAATTCAGACAGCCATCTATTATACGCAGAAAAAGATAAATATACGTTCCTCATCCCTCCGGAACATGTGTGGATATTTTCAAAAGAATCCATAAAACAACTTCTGCCAAAGAATTCATACATCACATCAACAAACACATACAGTTATTCAGAACATTTTATGGGGATTGTTAAGAAAATAATAAACACAAATAAGAAAGCCACTAAAAAAACAAATAGTCAGATAGATCAATTAAGAAATACACAAAAAATATCATTCAAAAAATGGCTTTCCTACATCTTGTTTGACAAGATTCTTGCACCACTTCTCACTCCCTTGTTAAATGCATACCATAAAGGCAGTATTTTGGAGCTATATATAAGCAAAAAATAGCGCAAATGCGGCTTATAATCCGTTGCATGTTTTATTTCTCAATATCAAAGTAAAAGAATGATGCACGTAATCATTTTCCTAACCCTTTTGTTTTTTGTATCTCCGCTTAACGCTCAGGAGTTTTATCCGTATCAAAATAATCCAGTAGTCAGGAAAGATCCTGTACATAACGCCGCCACTATGCCATTCATATCGAAAGAACAGAACATATATTCTTTGTGGTATACGGATGATACAGGTAGTAGTTATCGGATATATCGCATGCAGTCTGCAAACGGTATTGATTGGTATGATAAAAGAGATACTAATGTTACAAGCAGACACAACGCAAGCGATCCATTCGTCACATTCGAAAATAATGAATACACGCTCTATTTTGCTTCATCGAACTATGGATATATATCGCTGTGGGAATCGAAAAGCCCTGACGGTATAACATTCGCGCTAAATACGGAAAAGGAAATCCTCAAGTCGCAAGTCGCTTGGGAAGGTGAACATCTATCTTGCCCCTCAGTACTAAAAGAGAATGGTCTTTATTACTTGTTCTATTCGGGAAGCGGTGTGGCAAACTGGGGAATCGGACTGGCGACTTCATCCGACGCCAAAACATGGCGCAAATGTCCAAACAATCCGATTGTCGCTCCTGGCGCGAGCGAGCAGGTCGTTAGATATAATGGTATTTTTTATCTCTTCTTCCAATCGCCGACTGGTATTCAAGTGCAACAGGCGGATACTCTGAATGGGTGCGATACCGTGTGGACAAATAGACATGTCGTTAATCTGCATATTTGGGATCCTGCACCTCTCGTTGTTGGGAGCGACCTATGGGTGTATGGTGCGTATCCAAATGATCAAAGTATTGATATCGGGCTTTTTGGGATAAATCAGATACCTATCCCTTCCTATCCAATCGTCATAATACCTGGCATGTTTGCTTCTTGGAATGGAGATGCACTGCTCCATAATACGCAGACTTCCTTTGACTTATGGAAAATGAACTCTGCAGTCTCGGAGTACTCCCCTCTTCTTCAAACACTCCAAAATAAAGGAAGAGTTCTTAATACTGATGTATTTATCTTCCCCTATGATTGGCGAAAATCAATTACACAGATAGCACAAGATTTTGATTCGTTCCTAACACAAAAAATATGGAGTACCAAAAGATATCTACCAATCCAACTTATCGGTCATTCTCTTGGCGGAGTTGTGGGACGGACATTCGCAGATATGAACCCAGATAAACCGATTAAACAACTCGTGACTGCAGGTTCCCCCCATCTTGGAACTGTTCAATCGTATAAGCCGCTTATGTCAGGAGAGATTGATAGAGAGAATACACTAATGTGGTTAGCAGAAAAACTTGTCCTGAATCTGAACAAAACACTTCTGGAAAGCGATAAGGCGATAATGAGCCGCATGCTCCCTGTCTTATCCGACCTCATCCCTTCTTACCCTTTCCTGAAGGATGGGCAAGGACAGACAATTACAGCCAATCTGCAAAATCCACTTCTTTCTTCCTATCCTATTCAATCAAACCCAAAAATTCCACAGCTCTATTTGGGAAGCAACGCATATCAAATGAATGCAGGCTATATACTTGGTAACCGGACTCCATCAGATATATTGTTTGATATATATACTGATGGCCATCCGATCTCTTCATGGAAAGATGAGGGAGATGAAACAACCCTATTCCGAAGTTCGCTCAATCAAGCTTCACCAATACTCAAAGCAAATCATGGGGAGATTATCTATGGAAAGGATGCGATTAAAACAATCCTTTCAAAGCTAAATGTCACTGCACAGGATTCTGACATACCCGATGGAAAAGCGACCGCTATTTTCCCTGCGATATTTTCATTCATACAATCCCCTGCCACAATGACTATTTACCACGCAGGTACAGCTTATGCAGAGAATGATGGGAAGATACATATTCAACAGGCGGAAAATGGAATGTATGACCTGACGGTTACTG
>JAVHSH010000008.1:0-20975 GCA_036172095.1 Patescibacteria group bacterium | reverse complement strand
TCACTCCATACCGATTGAGAGTTTCATGATGAACCATTATATTAAGAGCAGGGAAAATATATTCACGTAATTAGGCATGCTTGTAGCTATAGGCCTAAATAAAAATAATAAATATAGGTTGAATAATTCAGTATATATGATATAATAATATATTATAAGTCTTTGTAAATAATATATATGGCTGTAGTTGTACGTACCCCAGCAGCAATCGAGGAATCACGTTTTGGGCCAGACAATATTGTTCTAAAGATACTACCGCATCATATTTTAATAAATAGTATCCCTGTAGAAGGACTTCAGCCTGCCTTCAGCATGTTAAATGCACACTGGATGGTTCAAAAAGCTCAAAAACAATGGCCTGAATTTACAGGTCCAAAAGTGGCGGGAATAAATACAAGATCCGTACACACATACGTTATGCCTGCTGAACCTCCTAGGGATCATAGGAACTATAGAGAAGGATATTCTAGTGAACTTGGTGTAGAAACAGATGGCTCTCAATATTTTACTGTTAGAAACAAAGATGGGGGTGAAATTATACACAGAGGCCGCCTTGTTGGACAAAAATTTAAAGATAATCCAATTGGGCTACCACTAGTCATATTACAGGTTGGAACTGGACTTAAACAAGGTCACGAAATACTTGATCCACTTAACTTAGAGGAAGGCACAGCACTCTCAATATTAGTGGGGGGATTTAACGAGGGTGGTATGAGTCGTGGGTGGCCGACCGACTGGTTTCGTGAAAGAGACTTACAAATCCTAATGTAATAAGAAATTATATTATCTAGCAGTATTCCATCTGTACCGATTGAGAGTTTTATAATGAGATATTATAGCTGATTATGGGGAAAGAATAGCTACTAAAATAGGAATCCAGTGGCTGTTATTCCTGCGTCAGGCTTCGACCGGAATGATCCCTCGTTTGATTTTCGCTTGGCATATTCAGTAAGGGAGTCAAGACTCTCTTTGAGAGTTATTTTTCCAGTTGCAAGCTCTTGAGCTCGCATCCCAACAGAAATTTCATGTGGCGTTAGATTGTCTGTAACGCCGTCAGTAAGCGCGACAGCGGCAACCCAATTGTCCTGAATTGTATGAGATTGAATATAATCTTCGCCCAGTTGAATTGGTTGATTATGTTGGTTTCCACGAATCGCATAAGTAATTACACGTCTTCCTGTGTTTGGAATTTTTTCTTCATCATGCTGCTTTTTAGTGGTAAGATTGTACCAATACTTTCTAAAACGTTGAGGAATATCAGCTTCTGATGTGGCGGTATCAAGAATCTGAGTAATTTCGTAATAATCAGTTGGTGATAATCTGTTGGCGCGAAAATCTGCATGAGCAAGGTTGTGATCCCTGGTGAGAAACGTAACCTCACCTTTTTCATCGACAATCATCACTTTGCTATCACCACCGTGCGCTGTTTTTAATGTTTTATCTCTTTCGTCAAGCGCTGCAATCGCAAAGGTGGTGCCCATTGTTGGGTACTCTGATTGCCATTTTTCCATTTTAGTTCTTGATCGTTGGATCAACTGACCAATCGATGAAGAAAATTCCTGTTCTCCTGCGGTATACATTTCAAGTGTTCCATGCCCTTCGAACGAAGCTATACTTGATGCCATTTGACCACCTTTCTCTCCTCCAACTCCATCGAATGCGCCGATAGCTATAGACATATGATGGCTTCCCGTATCATAAATAATCGGACTCATATAATTATCCTCGTTTTCCTCACCTTTCGAAGTCGTTGTTGATGATTCTGTGACAGGTTGAACAAAATTTGTACCATGTTCTTGTACAAACTGAATCCATTTTTTCTTTCCAAATGTCTTCTCTCCAAGACGTTGCAGAGATTGTGAATATTCTGATCTTTTTTGATCAAAATCACTATATTGAGTAGGGGATTGAACTCCAAGTGCATCCCCCAGATATACAAATCGCATCACAGATCTCCAATATACCTCAGGAGTATCGTATAGCTTTAGAAAAGATTCATAATCATTTAATCTTAGGTTATCACGATTCTCAAACCCGCCAATTCCTCCAAGTTTATATGCAATAAACCCGCGTTCTTGTCTAGATTGTTGTTGACCTTCCATACCAAGTGTTAGTTGAAGTTTTACCCCTTGTAAATGAGTTGCTAATTCTACTGCCATGTATTCATTATAGACAAAAAAGTAACAACTTATACCGTTTTTTTCTGTTCAGGGAACTTTTCCATAGGGATGAGAGACTCAGGAACGGGGAGGAGGACATCTTCACCGTTTATTGTAGCACTGATATAGTAGATTTTTTCTTGTACTTCATCTTTTTGAAGCTCTTCAAGATGAATATTTACGGTTTCTTTTGTGGTGTTGTCAAGTTTTGAGAGGGTATACCACACCTGCTTTTTATCAGGATCCATTCTCAGTTTAATTTGTACTATCTCGTCATCATTTTCCGTTGCAAGGAGAATGTGCTGAAGTTGAGCAACACCTCTTGGCTTTTCTCCTGTTTTGTCAACATCGATTGTTGATCTTGTTGCAACTGTGATTCCATTTTTACGCGTACCAGTTTGGATCACTTCAGCTGGTTTTGTTTCAGTTGCCGCAGTGAAGGATATGCTTCTTCCTGGATTATATCTACTAGCCATATCTACCCGTACATTTGAGTGACGAGCAGAGTTGGTATCTCCAAATGGCTTTTCCACCTCAATTATGTCGTTTGTGCGAGAGTCATATGGGAGAATTACAACATCATCGGGGATCTGTGCAAAGCTTGTCTGAAAAGAAGCTTATCTAGTTTTTGAACGCCTGGAAAAAATTTCAACTCATGTTTCACCCATTCGTTCATATGTGCTCTTGGATTTCCTTTAAAAGTAGTGGATTCATTTAGTTTCATAGTTATACTATAAGATATATATATGACAATGTCAAGAGATAAATTAGCCGTATAAATAAAATATAGTATGAAAAATAAGGTCTATTTACTAAGTATTTATATTCCCTCACACAAATCTTTCATATACTCAAAATGCATGGGGTCAATGTAGGAACCAAGGAGAGGATAATGGCCACCCCAACGAAATCCATACACTTCAAATGTGTCTGAGATTTCCTTCGGCATATCAAAATTTTTACACCCATTGCAATTTTCTTCGTAATTGATATCAACACCAATGCCAAAAGCATGTGGGGAAAGCTTACAGCCAGTTGAACATGTATCCTGAGTGGTACTTGCATTTACATTACATCTAAAAATATATGCTCCAACATTCTTGATTTTATATGTCTTACTTGGAAATTTATATGTCGAACTATCTATTTTATATTGATCAAGTGTTTTTGAGACTGCCTCAAATGCGGGAAGAGCCTTTTTATGGACCTGAATGGAGCGTCCAAGCAGCGTCGTTGAGACAATACTTGAGTCCATTACAGCACGAATATTTGCATAGCATGCATTTGGTGTTAGACCATTTGCATAGACTTGGATGAAACGTTCCGTCGTATAACAAGCGAGAGAACCATTCCCGTACCATGTTTGCTTGAGCGGGTCTCCGACGACTTTCGGGAAATCGATCTGGGCCGGAGCATTTGTCGGTGTAGGTACTTTTGTTGGAGGAGGTGATTTTGTAGGTTTGATGGTGGGTTTGTTTGTTGGATAATTTGGTGCGGTTGGTTGAATAATGATCGATGTCGGAATGGGGATATCGGTTGGTGGGATTTCAGTTGGGATAATCGGGATGGCTGTCGGGATGGGGGCAGTAGTTGGAGCTAAGGGGGCTGTTGGCGCAGGCACGTTATCGAAAAACCCCATTTGGTTGTACGAAATAAGGGCAATCGTCGGCACGATTTGCGTCTGTGGAGGTGCCGTCCATTGTCTTGAAGATATAAATTGTTGGATCGATTGCTGAATATTACCGGCAGATGCAAGGAATTGGTCGCGCGTTATCGACACTTTCGATTCAAAGACTGTCCAAGCGGGAAGTGGGGAGGCTCCAATAAAAAGATTTGCGATGAGTATATTTGAAAGAAAAAATGCCCCAACCAAAGCAGATACGAGCAATACGTAATAGCGGGTTTTACTAGGCATACCTTAGTGTAATGGAAGATATTTCATTATTCTACGCCCAACGATCGATGCAAACAAAGTAGTACCTCGCTCATTTGGATGATAGTCTGTAACAAAATAGAAGCTCTTCCAATGTAATATTTCATCTTTCGACATTTCATTTTGAACGTTAATAATATCAATCTTTTTATTTCTCAATTCCATGAACAGAACGTCTACTTTTTTTGAGAGGGTTTGCCAAACCTGTCCCTTTTGAAATTGTTCAGGATACGGAAGAACCACTACAACAAACTGTGTCGATCTGTTTTTGAATTGTTTATTTACATCCATACATTCTAATCTAAGCTTTGCGATAGCCCAATCCAATGCTTTATCCATCGGTAGATATGGTTTTCTACTGAACAGTTGTATCTGTGATAGTGCATAAACAAGTAAATTGAATGTATAACTTTTATAAATAAATGGAGGTGAATGTAGTTTTACATATTTTCCAAAATAGAGCCAATTCAACCGTGCATCTAATGGTATTAATTGGTCGCCTTTGACATCGTATAGGGATGGAGTTGGCCACCCAGAAACATGTATTGTATTATATATATCGCCCGGATTGTTTAATGTCCAGATGACTAAATCTGGTTCAAGAGAATTGATGATATTTTTGATATATCGATATTCTTGATCGGGAGAATAACCACGAATCCCCAGGTTGTAAACTTCAACGTTTTCAAGTGTAGTATCAGTCTTGTCCTGAATATATTTTTCTAGTTGTCTTGGGTAGGTTTTATCATTCGAGGAAATTCCATGCCCAAATGTAAAGGAGTCACCTACAACAAGAATTCTATGGGTATTATTCTTTTTTTTTCGAATTTCTCTGTCCCTAAATCCCAACGAATTTGTTACAACATGCTGAGTATATTCATCCGTACGATCAACAAAGTCTTTATTTTTTGCTCCCCCATATATAAGTTGTGAATCTGGTGTAAACTCTTCTTGAGATGTCCAATTAGAGGCTAATTCATACTTTCCATAGAACATCCGTAATACCAATTCTAAGCAAATAAAAAAAAGAAATAGAGAAATCAAGACGAGAGAAACTCTTACCACTTTTGAGGAATATTTCATAAATAGTTTTTTTTAGGAAACCCTCTTGAAATAAGAAAATATATAGGTGTAAGTGGATAAATAACAATAAGAACAAGTGCGGCCATTTGTTGAGATATTCCTGATCCTTGGATCCAAGACAAATAGGCAACCATAAGAGTAATCAGGAGAGGTATATAGAGCAATGAAATGTGTGGTTTTTTTGAGAGAAAAAATGAGGGAACAATCCAGAGAAACCATTGGATTCCAAATCCAGGGGTAAAGCTAAAGAAAAGTAATATGAGCATTGTCATATCTTCGATAGGCGATATTTTTTTTGATTTGAAAGAATAGAATAAAATGCCAGCAACAAAGAAAAGTTTATATACAAATAAAACGATTTTACTTGCCGATATCAGGGATAGTACTTTCCCAAAGCCCCAAATACCACCGACTCCCTGATAGACAGCCAGAACGCGTGCGATAGAAAAAAGCGAAGTATTAAACAGAATCATATATACAATAACCACTGTAAATGATGGGATTAGAAACCAAAACCAGAATTTTTTCGGTACACGCTTCAGTATGGGAGCGATAAACAATGCCGGCCACGTTTTTAACGCGAATGCTATACCAAAAAGAATCATAATCAGCGAATATTTTTTCTTTTGGAGTTGTACGAAGGAAAATAAGATAAGTGATAGCGGAATAATATCAAACTGTCCGTGGAACGCGATAATGAGGAGAGAAATAGGATTCAATGCATATAGCAATGCTACTTTCGCTTTCTTTTTTGAAAGTTCATATATTGAGTAAATACTGAAGATGTGGAAGAGGGTAAAAAGATATTTGAGAAGCGTCAACTGCGGAATGTGTGCGACTTTGGACAAAGCCTGTGTTCCCGCCTCCAGATAGAGGAAGAGGGGGAGATAAGGGTGGCGACTGATAGCGGGATCGGGATAAATAGATATATTATTCAATGTGAGGACGCCGATGACATTGTATGATTTTGCATCGAAGTTGGTGATTGAGGCACTGAAATAAATCATTGCAAAATAGACTATTGAGGTGAGAAGAAAGATGGGGATGAGTTTGCGCATGAGAATAGTTTACAGGATATATGATCGATTTGTCTTAATGACTCCTTCATGTGTGTCTTTTGTAAACAACAAACTAAGCCAACTATGTATCGTTTAATTGTCATGTCCTCGACACGGAATTGTTGTTTATAAAAATCCACACACTCAGTCGTCTCTATTTTTTACATATTCAATGCAAATTAAAATTATGATTTGACATAATTATATTAATTTATTAGATTTTAATAATAAAATTATTAATTTTTATATTATCTTATGGATTCAATAGATTTACGGACTTTTTTGGAAATCCCGTATGACACACTTGAGGAATTGAATTTAGGAGCAAAACAAAAACGAAAGGATAGAGTTGCTGCCAAGACTCTTGAAGCATATTACACTTCCTATTTAAAGAAAGAAAAAAGAATTAAGGCTGTCACGATAGGCTTTTCAGATTTAGAGGGGCGATTTCATATGCTTGATTACGACAAGAAGTTTTTTCTTCACTCGTATGAAAATCTGACTTTCGATGGTTCGTCAATCCGTGGATTTTCCCGTCAGGCAGAAAGCGATTTAGGTCTTTCGATAGACTGGTCTGCTTTTTGGTGGCTCCCGAGCGATGTTTTTGGTTCAGGAAAAGTCCTTATCATGGGGGCGATAGTCGATAGAGATGGAACTCCATACAAAATGGACAGTCGAGGAATGCTTAAAACATATTTGAATGAACTCAACGAAAGAGAAGGCTATACAGTTTATGCGGCAAATGAGGTAGAGGGATTTTTACTTAATGGTATTGATGCTGAAAAATTATTTGATGAACGAAAAGGGTTTGAACTTTCGTCATCTGGTGGGTATTATCACTCACTTCCAACGGATACGCTTCGTGTTTTTATCGATAAATGTGCCGAAGCGCAGCGCGCCCTTGGATTTGAGAATGAGAAAGATCATCCAGAAGTCGCTCCTGCACAGTTTGAGCTCAATTACTCATATGCTGACGCTCTCATTGGTGCGGATCAAATACAGCTGTATAAACTTGTTTGTCGGCAGATTGCCCGTAATATGGGAATGACTGCATCCTTCCTTCCAAAACCAATCGTCGGGATTAATGGAAGTGGAATGCATACCAATCTTTCCATCGCAAAAAAAGGGAGGAACATCTTTCATGACAAGAAAGGCCAAGGGCATCTTTCGCAATTAGCATGGAATTGTATCGACAGAATCCTTTCGAATGCGAATGATATTTGCCTCGTCCTTAACCCGAGCGTCAATGCATATCGTCGGCTTGATCCTCACTATGAGGCTCCAAATGAGATAAAAGTATCTGAAGTTGATCGCGGTTCAATGATTCGAATCCCTCTTCATAACGAAGAATCCGCCCGAATTGAAGTACGGAGTGTTGCTCCTGATGCTAATCCATATCTTGTCATGTACACACTTGTAAAAACAGGACTCGCGGGAACGGTCGAAAAAAGAGAAGAGGACAAGCGTCCTCGCGTCCGTTATCTTCCAGGTACAATCCAGACAGCGATTACGCAGTTTCGGCAAAGCACATGGGTCGCAAAGCTACTCGGCGAAGAGTTCAAGCAAAAATATCTACAGTTAAAACAGGCGGTCGCTGACCGAAGCCCGGTTGAGCTTGGGACTCGTGTCAAGATAGGAGAAGTCATTTATCACCATGAGGTACACAATCAACTGCTGTGGAATCAATTCTAATTTATATTTTCAGAAATTCCGCCATAAAGCCGGTAAGGATGATAAGAAATCCGCCGAATAGTTGAACTGGAATGAGATGCTCACCCAGGACAAACAAGGAAAGGATAAGCGTGAATACCGGCGTAAAAGACATAATCATCGTAACGAATGTTGATGTGGCATGTTGGAACGCCCTGTTTCTAATGCGGGCAAACGTAATCCCCAAAAGAGAATATATAAGCAAGAGGGGGATATTGTGCAAAAGAAATGGTGTCTTTTGGAAAATAAAAACGATTACAAGAAAAAATGTACCAGCGATATACTGTGCTCCTGCCGCAAAATCTGGGTCAAGCTTCGTCACCATTTTTTTGATGAGAATATTTGTGAAGAATGCAATCGATGCAGCCTCAATGAGCGTAAAGACATCTCCCAACCGCAAGGAAAATGCCCCATTCTGGACATTGAGAAAATAGGCTCCAGCTAGTATCGTTCCCGTCATGACTATCTTTTTGCGAGTAATCGGTTCCTTAAAGAATATCGCGGAAAACAAAATCGTGAACAGAACAACGGTGCGGATAAGGAAAGCAAAGTTCGTGGCTGTTGTATTCGCAAGAGCAAGGTTTTCCATGAGACCAATCGCAATAGCGCTTCCAAAACCAATAACTGCAAAAATCCCAATCATGCGTCCATTCATTTTTATTGTCTCCTTTTTCTTTTTGAACACCATACCAATCCAATAGGGAAGTTCTATCGCCGTTGACCATAAGGCGAGCGTATATGGGTTTTCTCCAATAGTTATCTGATAGCGGAATATCACTATTTGGCATGCCCAAATAAATGCGGCACTCAAACTTAGGAGAAAGGCGGGTCTGACATATTTTTTTATTCCCCCTACGCGCCAATATGCTAAGCGCTTCGGAGGGACTTCGACTATCGGATTGTTCTGATTTGCTGAATGTCTTCGCATATGAGAGATAGTATAAAGGGGGATATATGATATGTCAAAGTTGACGGACAGTTCCGACAGTAGTAGAATATATATGTTTTTAATATCTGTACTACGCAACGACAGCATTCGCATATTTCCAAAAAATGCAGGGACAAGGAAATATACTCATACTGCCGATTGCTTCGTACTTACAATTACTTTTCACATATGAACACAACATATTTAGTCCTAGCTAAACTCGGTCTTTCGGAAAATGAAGTCAAGGTCTACAAAGAAGCGATTAGGCATGAGAAAATTGCCCCGTATGCGCTCGCTAAAGCAATAGGAATGCCGCGAACGACTGTCTACGACGTTATGCTCAATCTAGCCCTCAAGGGGCTCATAACCGTCAGACAAAGCCAGGGTTTGGAAAAGCAACAGACCTGGATTGAAGCAAAAAATCCATCGACCCTTCGAGAAATGGTTTTCAAACAAAGAAAGGAACTTGCTCAAACTGAAGTAGACCTCGTTGATATTCTTCCTATTTTGAAAGGGGAGTATAGCAGGCATGTCGAGAGTACGAACTTTCGTATGTATCCGGGAATTGAAGGCGCAAAGCAGGTCATGAACCAGACGGTTGAAGCGAAAAAAAACTCGACATTACGGGTGTTTGAAAGCCTGATGCCAATGGATACACTTGGGAAGAATCTGATAAATGAGGATGTGGATAGCGGGCTCCAAAGCAAGCGGACCACTCACGCATCCATCAAGTCGCTTATCGTGCTCAATAACTGGACAAAACATGTCTTGTCATATCAACACAAGCGAAACAGTGATTATGTAAGACTACATAATTTCAGATATATTGACAATCCGCTTCTTTCTATTAATCTCGATATTTCGCTACTGGAGGACACGATCCGTTGCGTATGTACCCAAGCTAATGAAGCATGGGGATTGATAATAAAAAGTTTCAAACTTGCAAAAACACTTGAATCATTTTTTGATGTCTTATGGATTCAATCAACAGAAATATCAGAAAAAAATATTAATGAATGGGGTGAGAATGAGTTTTTCGAGGCTGAAAATAAGAAGAACCTTTGTAAAAAGACTATAAGATAAAATACCCCTTGACAAACTACAAAAAATACTCTACATTTAAAATATGTTCAATTATTATAAGTTAAATAAGAAATAAAACTAGAAATACAATAATAAATAGCTAAAGAGTTAAAAGCAGAAAGTTTAAAGTCAAAAGCTAGAAGACAAAACCGCTCAAAGCCACCTCAATACGGAGCCACGAGTACAATACCAAGCTATAAACAAAAATTAAAACTCAATATAACGAGTTCAAGATACAGTTTACAGCAACAAGTCAAAAGCAAAAAGACAATAAATGAATAAGCAAAAAACTAAATAGCTAAAATAACAATAGGGAGCAAAGATCAAAAGAAGCATTGATTAAAGCTCAAAAAAACTTATCGCTACCGAGTCCAGAGAATTTTCCGAGGGCTCGGTGCGCTTTTTGTAAGGGGATAAATTACATGCGAGAATCGATTTCACTCAGGAGTTTTTCAATATTTATCTCTTCGCTTGCAGATATGAAAAGGACTTTTTTATCCTTAAACTCTTCTTTTATTTTTTCGAACTCTCCCCATTGGTCTTCAGGAAGAAGATCGGATTTAGTAAAGAGGAGAATTTGAGGGATTGTGCTTGCTCCAATTTCTGACAGGATTTCGTCGACTACATTGATTTTTCTATTTCTTAACTCATCGCTGATATCAATTACATGGAGGATTAATTCAGCATGGATCACATCAAGAAGCGTTGATTTAAATGTCTGGATGAGTGCTGGGGGAAGATTTTGGATAAAGCCAATTGTATCTGAGATGAGAATCTGTTTTGTATAATCAGCGCCCTTCAGCCTGCCAATAGTTGAGCTTAATGTGACGAAAAGCGCATCTTTTGAGATTTTATCCCTTCCGGTAAGAACGTTGAAAAGCGCTGTTTTGCCAGCATTTGTGTATCCAACAAGCGCAACATGATGGACTCCTTGTTCTTTCCTATGATCGACCTGACCTTTTCTATGTTCGAGTTGTTTTTCAAGTTCATCTTCCTTTTTCTTGATCAATGTCCGCCAATGGCGTTTCATTCGTTCGATATTTGTCTCTCCAACTCCTTTTGAGCCAATACCACCGCCCTGACGGGAGAAATAGGTACCACCTAAACCATATATTCGTGGTCCCATGTGATGCATTTTTGCAATCTCAATTTGAAGGCGTGCTTCAGTCGTTTGGGCATGTTTTTCAAAGATATGAAGAATTAAATCAACTCGGTCCCAGACTTTGATATCAGGGTTCGCTGTCCATAGCTGTTCCGTCAGATGGAATAGCTGTGTCGGCTTCACAATGGCATTCAAAATGATGATATTTATCTTTTTATTCGTCACCATCTCGATAAGCTCTTGTACTTTTCCTGAGCCAATGAATGTGTCCTTATCTGGCTTCGTCCTATGTTGGATGATATGGCCCACGTCGATACTGCCATATGTCTTTATGAGGGATTTGAGCTCGATAAGATTGCGTTCAGCCTCACGGACATTGATATTTGTCCCCACAACATCGATTATCACCGAACGAAACATTTGTAGTTTCTGCATTGAGATATTGTACAATATATCTGACTAATTATGATTAATCCAAATTTTGTATATCTTGGTATGGCCCTGCAGTTCTTGGGGGGAGTGGACTATTTGATAGGGACGATAAAGGGCACTGTGAAGCCAAACAGAGTTACGTGGCTTATGTGGAGTCTGGCACCGGCACTTGCTTTTTTTGCGCAGATCCAACAAGGGGTTGGGATGGAGGCCTGGTCAACGTTCATCGTGTGGTTTGTTCCTCTTCTGATATTCATCGCTTCGTTCGTAAACAAAAAAGCACACTGGAAAATCCAAAAACTAGATATAATCTGTGGGACACTTTCGTTCATAGGACTTATTCTATGGATGACGACTAGGGTTGGAAATATTGCAATCATGTTCGGAATAATGGCGGATATCCTTGCCTGCATTCCCACGGCAGTGAAAGCATGGCATGAACCCGAATCTGAAAATGACTCTGTATTTTTTTTGGGAGTCGCGAATAGTATTATCGCTCTTTTGGTCATAACGAACTGGAATTTTGAGAATTATGCCTTTATCACCTATCTCTTATTCGCGAATTTGATACTCGCAGTATTGATACGGTTTAAGCTGGGGAAGTGCTACAATAAACTATGCAAAAACCTCTCGAAAAAGATGTGATTGTGAATGAAAGGTTGCTTCATTATTACCATATGGATTCTATTGGTGACAGAAAAGGGGTTCTTGTATTTCTTCATGGGTGGGGGTCAAATAGTACACTTTGGTTTTCTTCTAGCTTGAAATTTGCAGAAGTGGGATACGAGCTATACTTTCTCGATTTGCCGGGTTTTGGAAAATCACAGCTTCCAAATAAGCCATTTCAACTTCAAGATTTCGCCAATTGTATTGTTGAATTCATAAAAAAAATGGAGATACAGAATCCTGTCCTTTTGGGTCATTCATTTGGGGGGAAGATCGCCGTCCGCATCGCATCAAAAAAATCTATTCCACTGTCCGGAGTCGTCCTCATCGATTCATCCGGTCTTCCACACACATCATTTGTGACGCAAACGAAAATTGGGATCGCTAAAACAGTAAAACCACTCATGGACCTTCCCTTTATGAAGGGAGTTCGGTCAAATTTACTGCGTCTGTCGGGGAGCGATGATTACACGGCATTTCCTGAGCTTCGGGAGACCTTCGTCAACATTATCCGAGAACATATAGAGTTTGATCTTCCTAAGATTGAGGATAAAACGCTTATTGTATGGGGTGGGGATGATGAAAACTCGTACACACCGGTAAACGATGTTAGTGTATTCCAACATTTGATTCCTCATGCAGAGGCGCACATAATCCAAAATGCAGGGCATTATTGTTTTTTAGATAATCCGACCGAGTTTTACGAAACGGTGCTGGAGTTTATCTCACCAATCCATGGAAAAAATTAACCCATTCGCATATTTTTATTACCACCTGTACCTTCTTCAGTTGGAAGAGTATGACATTAATCGCTTTCTCCGTTTAATCCAGGCAAATGTGATGCCTATGAAGCTATTGCGAAAAAAACTCGTCTGGACGCAAAAAATAATACTTATCGCAGCTTTAACCACCGCGTCTATTATCGGATTGGCATATTTCGTTTCCCCATTATTCCTTCTTCTGGTCTATGTGTCTGCATTACCTATTGCTTTGATTACTTTTTTGCTGCTTCCCGTCGACAGATACATGAAGAACAACCTCATCAAGAGCGCAAAGCGCAGGTTAGCGCAATATCCCAAGCTGGAGGTAATTGGCATTGCGGGAAGTTATGGAAAAACAACAATGAAAGAGGTTGTATCAACGATGCTTTCTGAGAAATATGATGTTCTAAAGACACCTGAAAATGTCAATACGCCTCTGGGGATTGCCCATCTGATTTTAAACAAATTAGATGCTGATACCCAGGTCCTTGTCGTTGAAATGGGGGAATATACAAGTGGGGATATTCGCGACATATGTTCCATTGTAAAGCCCCAAACAGCAATAATAACTGGTATTAATGAGGCACATCTTGAGCGCATGGGTACTATCGAAAACACGACGGCGGCAATTTTTGAGCTTGCCCAATATATGAATCAGAAAGGACTCCTTGTTCTCAATGAGGATAATAGTTTAATACGAGAGAATTATCGCTTATATTGCACTACTCAAAAAATCGAACTTGTCTCAATAAAAAAAGAATCAACACTGAAGAGCGGTCTTCTCGGAAGGTATGCAAAAGCAGTTTTACAGGCGGGAGCGGCAGTTTCAAGCTATCTTGGACTGACTGAGGAGCAAATTCGGATTGGAGCATCAAAAGTATGTCCACTTCCACACAGATTGCAACCAATTGAGGGAACACGAGGCGTTTTGGTCATCGATGATAGTTATAACGGTAACCCAGAAGGGGTGACGGAAGCAATATATCTGTTGAGTACTTATGTCGGAAGAAGAAAAGTATATATTACGCCTGGGCTTGTGGAAACAGGGGAAAAGAATGAGTCAGTCCATAAGAAAATAGGGAAGCAACTGTCTTCGGTTGCAGATCGTGTTGTACTCATAAAAAATAGTGCGACTCCGTTCATTGCTGAAGGACTTATGGAACAAGGATTCGATAAAAAACATATAATCTGGTTTAAGACTGCTCATGAAGCACACGCAGCGATGGCAGAAATAATTGAGCAAAATGACGTCGTACTCTTTCAAAACGACTGGCCGGATAACTACAAATAATTGATATAATTATTATATGAAAAAAACAATTGGCGTATTTTTTGGTAGTCGTAATCCAGAGCACGATGTTTCCATTATCACAGGACAATTCATCATCTCGGGTTTACGAAAGTTGGATTATGCCGTCTACGCAATCTATCTTGATAAGCAAGGTAAATGGTATTTGGGCGAACAATTCAGTCATTTGGGCCAATTTACTGATAAAAACACCTCGTTCAAACAGAAGGATACAGAATGGAATCTAGACTTACAGGAATCGCACGGAAAACTCGTATTCAGAAAAAAGGGATTTCGAGGAGAAATTATCACAATTGATCTTGCGTTTCCAGCATTTCATGGACAGAATGGAGAAGATGGTACGTTCCAAGGAATGTGTGAACTTTTGAATGTGCCGTATGTCGGATGCGACGTCGCCTCATCTGCGATGACAATGGATAAGGTTATCACAAAACTGCTTTATAAAGCCTCAAATATCCCGACAACCGATTTCCTCTCATATACGAAAGGGGAGTGGAAAGCTGACAAGAAAAAAACATATGCCGACATCGTGAAGAGTTTGAGTTTTCCAGTTATCGTCAAACCATCACGGCTTGGATCATCAATAGGCATTTCAAAGGCAAAAAACGAGAAAGAATTGGAGTTCGCGCTTGAAGTCGCCTTCCATTACGATGAAAAAGTAATAGTGGAAGTCTACATAAGCAATCTTATGGATGTGACCTGTGCAGTTATTGGGAACAACACACCAATCCCGTCCCTTCTTCAAGAATCGGTCTTCGCGGATGACGTGTTCAGCTACGAGGACAAATACTTAGAGGATGGGGGAGCACAACTGGGGAATGCACAGAATAGTATTGTAATTCCGGCGAGACTTGATGAGCCAAAAACAAAACTGATTCAGGATATTGCGGTTCAAACATATAAACTCATCGGCTGTTCAGGTATAGCCCGTGTTGATTTCTTATACGACAAACTAACAAAGAAAATATACGCAAACGAAGTGAATACCCTTCCTGGGACTCTTTATCACCACTTATGGAAAAAAAGTGGGATAGACTTTCCCGAACTTTTGACGAAACTTGTCGGCTATGCAGAAGAAATATATGAGAAAAAGAAAGGATACACCCACACATTTACCTCCGATCTGCTCAAAAAGGCCAATGCGGTCAAACTACAGGTAAAAGGAGGGAAAATCAATGGTTGAAGCCGGTGGTCATTTTCGGCCAGGCGAGCAGAAAATGGGGATTCATAAAAATATTCCGTTTATTCAATATCACAGCCAACTTCAACAGCTCATAGAGCATCCCTCAGACAATTTAGAAGAAGGAAAGGTTGGCGCCTCCGAAAGAAGAAGATTTTATTTTCATGATTGTAGGAATCTATTAAGCCCTGTAAGAGGTGCAATGAGTATTCCTCCAAATGCTGCGAATTTTCAAGCAGAAGAACTAACTGAAATACAAAGAATTCAAACAATATCATCTCAGCTTATGGACCGTATGGCAAAAGAAAGAACTGATTGCCTCAGCCAAAATCACATAGATACGCAAGCAATTAAGCCATTTTTTGAAAGTGATTTGTTTAGAAAATATCAAAAAAACAGTACATTTTTAAACAGTCCTGAAATGCGAAAAATTGCTGCTTTTATCCCAACTGCATTAGAGCTGAATGATGCCTATATAGATATGATTAATTTCTTTGTCCATCCAAATGAAATATATTTAAACAGGTTGAAAGAAGGATCGATCCGAGCTGTAGACATATTAAAAAAAGCTCCTATTCAATCTGAGTTAAAAGACAAAAGGCATGTGCGTGGAATCGATATGACACCAACAATCTCAGTTGAAAATGGGGAAGTAGTATACAAATGGGAAGCGGGAGCTGAGAAAGTTGTTTTAAACAAAGCTGAAGCGCTCATGCTGTATTCAGTAATAAATAAATTCGCCTACAGAGATGGGTCCTTATCAAAAGTCGTTTTGCGGGATGATGGGAGTATTGAGTTTATCGCAAATAAAGGGTATGAAAAAAACCTGCGCTTGGATAGATATGCAGAGGGAATGGTACGCGAAAAACCATCAAGAAGACAGTTGACTGGAGACGATGCCGATTTCAGCCAGGGCCTTTATGCGGCTGAACTTTTAGGGTATGCGATTGGGAAAGAAATGGTCTATCGAGTAAAAAAAGGTGGGATTGTGTCATTCGTTATTAGACCGGTTGGTACTAATTGAATTTGACAACACATCCTTTCTTTGTTTAAATGAGTTCGTTGTGTCAATAAAAAATATTATAAACAAACAAGAAGAACTCTCCATACAAAACATATCCCCGATAGATGGAAGATATAGACAGCAGATTGACAACTTACCTCGTATGTTTTCTGAGTATGCATACATCCGTCATAGAGTTCAGGTTGAAATAGAATACCTAATTTTTTTATCACAGAATGGAGTTGGTAAAAAAATAACGCAAACTCAAATTAATAAACTCCGAACTGTTTATCAATCCTTTTCATCACACGATGCATTAGAGATCAAGGACATCGAAAAAACCGTTAATCACGATATGAAGGCAATAGAGTATTTCTTGCAGAAAAAATGCAAAGAATCAAAACTCGACTCCCTTATTCCATTCATACATTGGGGGATAACCTCAGATGATACAGGTAATTTAGCCTATGGGATAGCCCTGAACAGTAATAATTTTGAGTGCATGATCCCAACATTGGAATCATTAATGCAAACACTACGGAAACTTGCCGCTACCCATAAAAAGTCGCTGTTCCTTGCGCGGACCCATGGCCAGCCCGCGGTGCCAACAACATTTGGGAAAGAAATAATCAATTTTTATGTGCGATTGCGCAAGCAATATGTTCGGCTAAAAAGACATGCATTCGAAGGGAAATTAATGGGTGCTGTTGGGAATCTGAATGCCCATGCATTATTTTTCCCATCAGTAGATTGGGTAAAAAAAAGCAGAGAGTTCGTAAAATCGTTTAAGTTACAGCCAGTCGTATATACGACGCAAATCCTCCCCTATGACAGTTGGGTTTCCTATTTTCAGATTCTCATGAACATAAATAGCATAATCAAAGGGCTTAGTGCTGATATGTGGACATACATCATGCTTGAGGAAGTGAAATTGAAGAAAAAAGAAGGGGAGGTTGGTTCATCAACAATGCCTCAGAAAGTTAACCCAATAGATTTCGAAAATGCAGAAGGGAATTGCGAAATCGCAAATGCATACTACCAATTGTTTGAGCGGAAGCTACTCGTTTCACGTCTCCAGCGTGACTTGAGCGATTCTGTTGTCAAGCGGACTATTGGGACGGCTATAGCGCATACTCTCCTCGCTTGGAAAAGTCTTCAAAAAGGACTTGGTAAAATCGAACTGGATTCAGAAGGTGCGCAAAAGCACGTGATGGAACACTATGAAGTACTTGCCGAGGCAATACAAACACAGCTCCGATTGAAAAATGATGCGGAAGGATATGAGAAAGTTAAAAAAATGACCCGAGGAAAAAAGATGACGAGGGAGCTCTATCAGACAATTGTCCGAGAGCTTCAATTAACAATGCTGGAGCATCTTTCGCCTGAGCAATATATCGGCTATGCAGAAGTTTTGGCACAAGATCCAACATTATAAATTCATATCTCATACTATGAATCAATTCGTTTTTGGTTCTCAATGGGGTGACGAAGGAAAAGGGAAAATCGTTGATTATTTAGCCGCAAAAGCCGACTATACCGTCCGGTTTCATGGAGGAAATAATGCAGGGCATACAGTAATCGTTAAAGGAAAGAAATACCCTTTTCATCTTATCCCGTCAGGGATTTTGAATAAAAAAACAATAGGCGTCATCGGAAGCGGTGTCATTATCGACCCAGATGTTTTGATTGATGAAATAAAACGATTAGAAAGCGAGGGGATGAATGTTGAAAAAAAGCTGATAATATCACCGAGATGTCATCTCATAATGCCCTACCACAAGGCCTTAGATGAGGCATATGAGCATGCTCGGGGAAAGAACAAGTTGGGGACGACAAAACGAGGCATTGGACCAACATTTGCAGATAAGGTGAGTTATAACGGAATAAGATTATATGAACTTCTTCATTTTGAGACGTTTGAGGAAAAGTTTCGATTCCAAGCGGCGATAAAGAACAAAATTCTTACCCTATTTAAAGTTGCCCCGATTTCGATAGAAAAAGAGCTGGCAAAATTCAAGGAATATAGGAACATTCTCCTTCCGTATATCAGAGATACATTCCCAACGCTTACAACCGCGGTAAAAAAGAAGAAGAATATCTTGTTCGAAGGCGCGCATGGTGTCATGCTGGATGTGGATTGGGGTCTGTATCCGTACTGCACCGGTTCGAATATCATTACCGGAGGAATCAATGCTGGAGCAGGATTTCCGACTAATAAATTGGATAAAATTTGGGCTGTCATAAAAGCCTATACAACAAGAGTCGGTGAAGGGCCAGTGCCGACTGAGTTTGATGATGCAACCGCCCACACTATCCGTGAACAGGGAAATGAGTATGGGACGACAACAGGAAGGCCCCGTCGTATCGGATGGCTTGATTTGGAAGCGATTAATTTTTCGTGTCAACTTACAAGCGCAAACTGTCTTGCGATAACGAAGACAGATATCCTTACTGGACTCAAAAAAATAAAAGTATGCATGGGATACAAATTAAATGGCAAAAAAATCCCCCACAGCAGTTGTGGGTATATTGAACTGGCGAGAGTTGAACCGATTTATAAGACATTCAATGGATGGACGGAAGATATCCGGCCAATCACTAAATTCAATAAATTGCCTAAAAACTGTCAATTATATCTGAAATTCATCGAAGCATTCCTGAATGTCCCTATCAAAATTATTTCGACTGGGCCAGAGCGAGAAAGAAACATCATTCTATAAACAAAAAACACATCGACCCATGTAGATCGAAGTGTTTTGTATGAATAAAACAATAAAGAGATAAGTTTATTCCTTGGAAATCTCTGTTTCTTTTTCTGTTGTTTCAGAGAAATCCTTTTTTAGTTCATCATACTCTTTCTTGTTGATTTCACCTTTTGCATATCGTCTTTTGACGATGTCCAAGTATATAGAATCATCAATCTCCGTGGATTCGTCATGTCCTCCATGCATTCCACAACATCCTCCATGCCCACCTGACATTTTTCGGACAAAATGCATGATGAGATAAATAAAAAGTCCCCAGATAAGGATATTGATAATAAGAGCGATGGCGCCTTCAGGCCAGAATGATGAATGATAATACATTGGTGAATAGCCAAAATTCCTCATAAAAGTAAATAGTGAATTAATAATACGAAAATAGTACTGTCTAATTCTGAAAAGCACCTGAAATAAACACAGTGGTTGATTCTATCAAAATGATGTACTATTGAGGGGATACTCATATGAACATCACCATACTTGGTCATGTCTGCATCGATCATAATAAGTCAGAAGGGGCGACTTATACCTCAGCAGGGGGACCTGCGTCGTTTATGACTCGGGTTTTTAAGCATATTCCTCAAGTTGTGGTAAACATAATTTCTCCCCATGGAAAAGACTTTGCTCCGTATTTACATTCAAGAACAATATATCCTAAAGATCCAGGTGGTGAAAAAACACTCATATATGAGAATAGTTCACAAGCGAATCTAAAGATCCAGAAGTCATTCAACAGAGAATATTCGCATCCTCCTTCAATCACAGATGAACTACTTGCCATAATCCAGGCCTCTGATATTATTTTCGTTGCTCCACTCACTCCTTTTTACAGTATTGATTATGTAAAAAAATGCTTGGCTGTGGCAAAGAAAGAGTGCCTCAAAATCCTTTTGCCGAGAGGATATTATCGGGACTTTACCGACGAGGATGAAGTAATTGAACGGAATTTTGATCAAGCAGAAGAAATTATTCCATTTTTTGATTTTATAATCACTTCAGAACAAGACCATCATGATATGATGCATATCACGCGGAAATGGGCGAAGGAAACAAAGGTTATTATGACACTGGGCGAGAAAGGGGCGATGTATTTAGATGCGCAACATTCTTTTATTGTTTCAACAGACCCTGTTTCATACAAAGAAATAGTGGATTCAGTCGGATCTGGCGATATTTTCAGTGCGATATTCGGCTATAAATACAACTTGAGTCACGATGTACGGAAATCGATGGAGATTGCAAATAATGTTGCGCGCCAATGCCTGTTTTATTCTGCGGATACACTGCGTTTTACTCTTCCTAAATAATCAGTACTACTTTGACAAAGCACGAAGCACGGAACTAACGAGAGATAAGACTAGACTAAAAATAAGGGCGGCCCAGAAGCCGTTTACGTGGAATCCCGGGATAAAAGTTGCAACTAAATAAACCATTAATGCATTGATGACGAATGTGAATAGGCCCAAAGTAAGAATGGTTGCTGGAAGAGTGAGTATGAAAAGGATTGGTTTCAAAAACGTGTTCACGACTCCAAGAACCACTGAAACGATAATGGCTGTAACAAATGAATTTATTGAAACGCCTGGGATAACACGAGCACTGATGTAGACAGCAAGGCCGTTAATAAGTAAATTTATTAGTATTCCCATATGCTCAATAGTAGAGTTCTTTGGCTGAGTTGTCAATGTATATGGTAAATCTATCTTTAAGAAGAGAAGAATACCTTGTATAATAGAGCGTTGTATTGGTGACTGTAGCTCAACCTGGTTAGAGCGTCGCCCTGTGGAGGCGAATGTTGCGGGTTCA
>JAVHSH010000007.1:0-61511 GCA_036172095.1 Patescibacteria group bacterium | reverse complement strand
TAAAGGAAAGAGAAGTAGAGTTAATACGAAAGGATTAGAACAATCCCTCAAAACTTACCTGTTTTGTGAGTAAAGTAAACTCGTCCATTAGTCTCATTATATGAATCTTTGGTCTAGGGAGCATCTTAGGAGCGCTCTCATTTTTTCTTACTTGGCAAGAAGTATAAATATAGTGCACCAAGCGCACTCATTCCATTTAGACCCATCATAAAGAAAAAGACAGCATTAAATCCATAATTTTGCGAAACAAAACCAGCAATAACTGCAGTTACTGCTGCACCCCAATATGTTAAGCCCCAGTAATCACCCCATGAAGCAGTATGTTTTCCATCTTCTATATTTTTAGAGAAAAGCCCTGAAAAAGCAGGAGATATTATTGCAATAGATATACCTGACACTATTTGTGTGAAAAACAGCTGTGTTGGATTCTTTGTAATCACATAACAATAAGCTGCAAATGCAGAGAGCATATATCCAATAACGAGTTGAATTTTCTCCGTATGATGTTTGTTTGCAAAGCGACCTGAAGCTATAACAAGAGCACCAATAACCGCATAGTTCATTGCGATTGCTGTACCGGCAGTCATTAAATCGCCGCCGATGCCTTTAACATAAACTGCATAAATGGGAGCTAATAGATTTGAAGCGATAATGCTGGTAAGCTGGATAAATAAGAGAGTCTGTTTAGTTCGCTTCACACATATATTGTAGCAGAGAGTAAATTAATGGTTACTGAATAAAGTTGGAAATTAGGTTCGGTTTAGACCGCAAACTTGAAAATTTAAGATTAATAAAATAGGATATTTAAGATTTTTAACTGTTTATAGTAATCTTCCAAATAGGAGGACAAGAAATATTCCTATGGAATGAAGTAGGTATACAAAAATAAGAAACATTTTGAATGTAATTTTTTTAGTCATTGCTAATAGTGTTATACCTATTTCTGTTGGCAAAGGAGATGCAATCAGCAAACCAGCTATTAATAGTACCAAATACGCAGAGATTGAGCCAAATAACACCTGAAACAACTTGCTAAATCGGATAATTAATAGTTCGTGTTTTAGATTTTGCATTTCATCCACAAAAGTATTTTTGATAAGTTGAAATATAACAATATCACCCAATAATGCTCCAAAGCCGCCTATTATTCCCAAAGAAATAATATCTCGTTGTTTTGCAAGGGTTAATAATATGGCTGTTGCAGGTGCCGCAGTAAATCCATAAGCATAAAAAAATCCTCCAATAAAAACACCCATTAGCCCTAATGGTGAAAACAGGTCATGCAACCTAAGGTACGAACCCATAAAGTAAAAACATATAAAAGTGATGACATAAATTAATAGGAGAAGCGAAAGTTTTGGATATTTAATTATTTCTTTGAAGTTTCTCAGTTTGATAAAAATAAGATTTAACTCCCAATTTGTTGTTCGAGTCTCTTTTGAATATCGGCTTTATCTGTTGGTTCCAACATCTGTTTAAGTTCAGGATCTTTCGAAACATCAATATTATGCTTTTTAAGCAACAAAATTAGCAACTCAATAGATTTTGTGATTTCTTCTTCAGCGATTGTATTTATATATAGATCAATTTCGTCTCTCAAATCATCAATCTTTGCTGCACGATTTTGAGATATTAATACGATAATAGCCAAGAAAATTGCCTCTAATGAAACAATCATTGTCAACAAGCCAAAAGGGAAGGGATCAAAAATATGAATTCCTGGGATATTCCCAGTATTTATTACTATCCAACTCGAAAACCAAATAGCATTTAGGATAAGAAACCCCATGCTCCCTAACCGAGAAGTTAGGAAATCAGCAAGCTTCTCTGTTATTGAACGATCAATATTTGCGTGTGCTTCAAAACTTTCAATAGTTCTTTTTCTGCTTTTAAATCTACGTTGGAATGCTGCGGGATCATGAAGAGGTATGAGGCTTTGGTCGTTAAGTTTGGACATAGGGATAGCGTAATTATACAGTAGATCATTATTGAGAATAATTTCTACGCTCAGATTTATTGTAATTACAATCCTAACTAATCTCTATGAAGTATAAAGTCAATAATCGGTTTTTTAAACATTTTTATATTTAAAGCAAAACAATTGCCTGCAGAATTTCCAACAATAGATATTCGGGAATTTATTTCGACCAAAGAATCCACCAATATTAGCCCCCCTTTTTTTGTTTCTCTGAAAATCCATTTTCTTCAAATTTCCATCGTGCATCAAAAATATGAAGGATGAGATTGTATTTTTTCCAACTATTGGTTGCTCAAACGTGATGAGTAACACCATTACCTGACCCAGGAATAATAATTACATGATTCGTAGCTGACATATAAAACTATTATATTGTAACTTATACAACACACCTTCTTATTGCCTCAGTTTGGGGGAGAGTTTCTAATAACAAATGCACAATGTAACAATGGCTAGTACTATACTTATAGAAATATAAGTTTCTCAACAAAATATATGGGAAATTTTTTCCTTGTTCCTATTAATTTTTTCGCTGTATTAATTTGCAGTGTGTCAAATATGGTTGTTGGCTTCTTGTGGTATGGTCCTCTGTTTGGAAAAAATTGGGAGAAGCTTGTTGGATTTACTCCTGAAAAACTAGCAAAAGCGAAAGAGAGAATGAAAAAAACATATTTTGCTATGTTTGTTTCATCTTTTATAACAGCCTATACATTATTTCACTTCATTTGGTATGCGGCTTCTGGATCTGTCACTCTATTTATATCTGTAAAAACGGCACTTTGGGCATGGATTGGGTTTGTAATGCCAATTAGCCTTACAAAACATCTATTTTCACCGGATAAAAAGCCAGTAAGTATCCTTTTTATCGAAACAGGATATCATCTGATATCTCTTATAATGATGGGTATGATTTTTAATTTTATTAAACAGTTTTAAAGAGGAAGATAGTTTTCAAAACAAATTCTGACTGCTTCAAGTTGTGAGGTATACTTAAATATAAAGCATTATAGCAATATAAAGGCTCTATTTATAAAAGCAAAAGAGAATAGGTTACGAAAAGATGTGCAATTATTAAGGGAATAAGAGACATGGTTTTATTAAATAGCCACGACTGATTGAGTGCTAGTATGAATACAGGTAAAAATAATAATACTGGAAAATCTGGTCTCCAGTGTAAAATAGTGAATAATACTGCGGTTGGAATAACTCCTAACTTACTTGCAATAAAATATCTAAAAATAAACTCTTCTGCAAAGGCAATTACTAATGGATAAATAATATAAAGTACAAAAAAAGGTACTTTAATTCCGTTAATAAACTGATTAATCGTACCAGCCCCAATTGACGTATGTTTTCCTATAAATATTAGAAGGGAATACATTACACCCACAGCAACTCCCGTAATAAGAGAGTTTCTCTTAAAAAGAAATATTTTTTTGAGATCTTTTCTCGATATGAAAAGAAAAAAGATGAGAGCAATTAATTCAATAACAATAACCATTATTACATATTATATCATCGCAAAACACTCCCCCGATTGTCTTAGCCTGAGGGAGTGCTCCAAAAAGCCCGGGGCATGCTATCAATCTTTTCTTTAATTTTTATGTACTCACAAAACAAAATCTACACCATTTGATATAATTTTCATATGAAAGACATTCAATTTCAGAACAACGAATTAACCCTTAAGGGGAATTTGTTTTACCCAGAAAAACTAAAAGAGAAAAATCCTGCAATTCTTTTTATTCATGGGAGGACGAGCGACAAAAGCAGAAGTTTTCAATATGCCAATGATCTTATAAAGCTTGGTTATATTGTAATGCTTTTTGACATGAGAGGACACGGTTTAAGTGAAGGGGATATAAATACATATACCCCAAAGCAATTTTTTCAAGACTGCGTTGTGGCATACGATTATTTAGCATCTCTTCCAGAGGTGGACTCAAGAAACATATGTGCAGTTGGTAATAGTTTTGGGGGATATTTAGTCCCCATTTTAAGCAAACAAAGACCTTTAAAAAATATCGTGTTAAGAGCTCCTGCGGATTACAAAAAGGAAAGCTTTGAGTTGCTTCAAGTGCAAAATGGAGGAAAAAATCCAGGTGTGTCTGAGTGGAGAACAAAACCAAGAAATTTTGATGAAACACTCGCCCTTGAGTCAACTCATCATTTTATAGGTAACATCTTAATTATTGAATGTGAAAAGGACACACTCGTTCCTCATCAAGTTGTTCAAAATTATATCGATGCAATCCAGGATAAATTAAAAATGAAACATGTGATTATAAAAAACGCTCCACATAGTATCAAAGATGGACCGTTTAAAGATGAGGTATCTAAAACATTAGTTGACTGGTTCAAAAATAGAAAATTATCAATATAGTTTTTAATGCAGCCACATCTATTTAGTCCGATAGAGAGTAAATCTCAATTATTTAAGGTAATAGAATATATACACTTTGAGTGCCATAGGCTATGTAAAAAGAATCTTGGTTACCTGTTACCGGTTGCTGGCAACATCGGCGTTTTTTGTCATTTTGAAGATGAGTTCATAAGACTAACCAGAATAAGGGAAGAATTAACAGAAGTAAATAATAATTGGAATAAGAAGTATTTTAAACTACACACACCAATACTGATTCCCTCAAAAAACGAAACACCAACAACAACGTACACATATTTATACATCCGTAGACCCGATAAGAACACCCCTTATATTGGAGACGTAGATTTTTATATGGAGCCTAATAAATATCAAACCCTCAAACAATCTTTACTGTCAAGAAAGTCAATAAAAGGCATCTCTATTTTTGATAGGCCAGATCTTGATTTAATTCGACTTTCCGATCCAGAGATTAACGCTTCTTCCTTTATTGGTCAAAAGACAATGGATGAGAATATTTCATTTACTAAGAATTGAGATTCAAACCTTTTGTTATAATTTTATCTTATGTCATCAACACATCTTGTTTCTGAAGTAAATCAACAAAGACCAGCAGAAAATGGGAGACACCACACACCTGGAATTTTTATTGAGACATGGGGATCGTATTTAAAAAGTATGAGAAACCCTCAACCTGATGTGATATCAAAAGAAGTTAAACTAAATAAAGGTCCTACACAAGTTAAAGCATCAGAAATCCCAGAGCCCGTTGCATTCTTTCTTGGTAAAAAAGGAGATGAAGAGGTTACCGTAGAGTTTAAGCATGAAACAGATTTACCAACAACTGGAGAATTTCGCGGTATAGCATTTACCACAGATAAAAGAGGTGTTACAATCGCAGATACCAGAAGGGGGGTGGGTACAATGATAACAACTCATGAATACATTCTTCAAGCGATAGATGGTGAAGATAGTAGAGTTGTTCATCTATCTGACTTAGTAGACAAAGATGGACAAACAACGCACTCCAATATAGAAGACGGTAGATATCATGGGAATGAAGGATTGACAAAGCAATATGATACCAAAAGTGGAATTAGGGTTGCTCTTCCACATCCACAACCAGCAACATATGGGGTTGCAGAAGATAGTCTTATTGATCTAGTTAAATGAAACATGGCAAAAAGCATTGCAAAAGCTTAAAGCATTAGCAGAGAAGCAACTCCTTCCATATAAATCCCTACCCTTTCGCTTTACAATATTAATCTAATACAAAAGTTGTAATATATAAGCATGCAAAAAACAAATGATAAAAAAATAACCACAACACAACGAGAGAAATTATTTGCAATATTAAAGCATCGTTTCGAGAAGAATATAATTCGTCATAAGAGAGTTGGTTGGACTCAAGTACAAAAAAGGTTGGAAGCCAATACTGAAAAACTCTGGTCGCTTAATGAAATGGAGCGAACCGGTGGGGAACCGGACATAATTAGTTTTGATAAAAAAACAGGTGAGTATATTTTTTATGATTGTTCAGCTAAAAGTCCAAAGGGGCGTAGGAGTGTATGTTATGATCACGAGGCACTGGAAGAAAGAAAAGAGTTTAAGCCAAAGAACACAGCACTGGATATGGCCGCAGGCATGGGGATTGAGATATTAACGGAAGAACAATATGGAGAATTGCAGAAACTTGGCGATTTTGACACAAAAACATCAAGTTGGTTAAAAACACCTCCTGAAATAAGGAAATTAGGCGGTGCCATTTTTGCCGATCGTCGCTATAACCACGTCTTTGTATTTCATAACGGTGCAGATTCCTACTATGGCTCAAGAGCATTTCGAGGTTCGCTAAGGGTTTAGATTTAATCCTTATGCATGATAAAGTCAATGATTTGCTTATTTAAAAAAGTCATATTTAATGCGATACTCAGACCATGCTCAAGTGAAGGGACGACTACGTTTTTTGCCCCGTATACTGACACAGTAGAAGGAGGGACAACCTCATCGAACAACGGCCTTAATGTTAGAATTTTTCTTCTATCTTCTTTAGTAAAATATTTCTCTAACTCTTGCGCTCTCAGTACCGACTCTTTAAAGGAGGGACTTTGTTTAGTTGCCTGATTAAATGTAAACCACGGCCAGTCACCATCCCTAACTCTTCCACAATTAACAACAACTTTATTTATTATTGTTTTTCTTTCACCGAACAAATTAAGTGCAAAACTACCTCCTGCAGAATTTCCAACAACCGATATAAGAGAGTTTGTTTTGGATAAAGAGTCCACGAGCTTAAGTGCTCGTGCAAATTTTTCTATAAATCCATTTTCCTCAACTTTCCATCGCACATCAAAAACATGAGGGATAATTCCAAATTTTTTCCATCCATACGTTGCCCATATATGTTGGGTAATTCCATTTCCAAGTCCCGGAATAATAATTACGTGATTTAAATGCGGCATACTACGTAATTATATCCAAGTGTAAAAAGAAAAATCCAGAAAGGTGACAATATATAAATATTTACATTATTGAATCAATCTAGCTCTTAGATGTATAATGCCTACTGAAAATGTCAAACCGAACGCTCGTATATTTTATTGACTTCATTAAAAAAACCCACAGACTGAAACCTAAGGAAGCAGATATCCTAATGCTTCGTTTAAAAAGAAAAAAATTAAAATCAATCGGAAAAAAATACAAGGTTTCTTATGAAAGAATTCGCCAAATAGAAAAAGAATCACTGATAAAATTAAATAATAGATCCTATCAAGAAAAACTTTTCTAACAACCGTATAAGGTCTGCGTATCATACTCACAATAAATGTATATAATAGGCTTCAGTTTAAATATAAAATATGGAAAAAGATTTCAATAAAAAATTTATACAAATGAAGGCTGATTTGTACGAGGATACTCAACTGACGGTCCAAAGATTAATGGAGATGCAAAATGAGATGAAGGAATCATTCAATAAGAAAATGGCATTACTATTGGAAGCTAGGGGATATTTCAAGAAAATTGTCATTCCAAAAAAATATATTAAATTATGGGAACACAGAAACATATCTGTTCAAATTCCTCTTAATTGGCGATACTTTTTAAGTACCCCTTTTATATATGGAATGTTTTTCCCCTCTGCTCTATTTCACATATCTATTGAGATATATCAACAAGTTTGTTTTCGTCTATACGGAATTACATTAGTTAATTACAAAGAATATTTTGTAAATGACAGGCAGTTACTTTCTCAACTCAATATCTGGGAAAAAATTAATTGTATATATTGTAGTTATGTAAATAATTTAATACGGTATAGTGCGGAAATAGGTGGACGAACTGAACGATATTGGTGTCCAATCAAATATTATCGCCGTGTAAGCAAGCAACATTCTCAGTATTCAAAATTCATTGGAGGAGACAATTCAGATCCTAAGACAATGAGGAAACAATGGGAAGAGCTTCGCGATTTTTCAGATCTTTCTTAAAAGTAGGAAAGACTGGATAGTTGACTTAAACACTCAAGAAAGAGCCTTTCTTGCACTAACACTTCTCATAGCTTTCGCAATTTTATATTGAAGAAGTCGAATGGGAGATGGATAGTTATCAGAAAGTAATTTTGCAGCTTCTTTGTTGGTATATTTATTTAAATTTGCTTCAATAAACTGATTTGGAAAAGTGGCAGAATAAAAAGTTTTTTTATTCACCGTTACGGGGAAAGGGGATGGTTCACCAAGGGCGTTGCAATATTGGTACATACCCCATTCCTTTAATCGGATAAAAAGTGGTTCGCTTTTTTCGTTTGCAAGTACTTTATGCATTATAGGATGTCCAGCTATTTTTGATGCTTCATTAATAGTTGCTGCCATAGTAAATGCAGTTGCCACACCTTGATTTGGACCATCTATCACTTTTCCTGGAGATTGGATATAAGAGGTGACAGTGGCTATCGGACTATGAAGGTCATATTCATATGCTTCAAATTTGATTCTGATTACACCATGTGGTTCTCCAGGAAGAAGCATTTCCACACCAACTCCATCTCTAGACGGACGGATAGAGGTGTGAAGTAGCGGATGAATTCTATCAATCAACCTTTGCTGAGAATTTCCTCTATCAATTCGACTCAATCCACTTTCAAGCATAGTATTGATATTAACAGATCTTTAAATAGACAGGGTCTATTCGCAATTTTTTTGGATAAAAGGAAAGAGGGGTGAGATATTTACCCACAAAAGCTGGTGATTTTCTTGTTTTTTTATTCTCTTTTGACTGAAATTTTTGCCAAATATTATATTTAACTTTGGATAAATGCATGGTCTTAGTACAAGAGATTGAACCACAATGGCATATATGAGTGCATGGGTTACATGTTCCTTCATCTGGATATAACAAATAAGATATGGTCAACTCTTCGGCGGGATTGATGTCCTTTAATGCAAAAAATAGAGTGTGTCCGCAGTATATGTATATCCAACAATTTGGAGAGCATGAATGATTGATTAGATGTGGTCCTGGCTTTGATACATCTGGATAAATAGATTTTTGATAATCACAATACATGAGATATAAGCCTTTTTTATCCAGGTCCAAATTGTAGTCTGCATTTCTTATGACTTTTCCCAAATAATCACTTACTACGGTTCCCGATTTAATCCTTTTTTTAGCAAAAACACCCAAACCCTTTTTTTGTGTCTTTTTAATTTCCCATGAATCCTTTTTCAATAAAAACATATCTGAGACGAAGTGTATCATAGTTTAGGTTATAAAATACTATTTGGATAGTAATAGATATTATTACGCTTTATATCGCGTATATATTGATACTTGCATATCAAATACATTAATAATGTATACTCAAATTGATATGTATAAAGATATAGAGGAGGTAAACATATAATGAAAAGGGTATATATTTTACTCGCACTTGCAGCTGTACTTACTTTTATTACCACACCCGTACAAACGCAAGAAAACTCAAGTGGTGCGTGCAGAAAAATTAGCGATGGAGGCATCACATATCATGGTCAACCAATTACATCTGGATATGATAAGTGGGGGTTTAATTTCGAAGGTCATATTTTCAACGGGATATTCAACAACCACTTAATGCCTGAACCACCGTTAGTTGTGGGGGATAATTTAATGATGAAATGGAATGAGGCTTGGTTGAGTAGTAAAAACTGTAATCCAAATCCAAGTGTTACTGAGTTGGATAGAAACAACGGATCAAGAGACTATAAGGGCACTGGCGCATGGATAACAAATCATGCCACTGGAACGTATATTGAAAATGGATTTACATGTAAGTGGAGTGACTTTGTGAAAATAGTTGCAGTTCCAAAGGAAGCACATTTAGATTCAACTATAATTTCTCCAAAATGTAAACCATCTTTAGAGAGTGGATTTGATGGATATATGTGGCGCTTGGGAGGAAAAGAACTTGGATGTTCTATGTGGAGCGACTCTTTTGATGGGCTTGCATTAATCCAAGAAATTAGTAGTGATCCATGTGGGAAAAAAGAACATTTATTGAATTATAGGACACAATCTAAATTTGGTCTTAGTGGAAACTAACAAAAATATGAACTACATAAAAAACAATCAACTTCTTGATTTAACAAACAAAGTCGCAATAGTTACAGGAGGTTCAGTCGGAATTGGCTATGGAATAAGCAATCGCCTCGCAGAAGCAGGAGCAAAAGTCATGATAGTTTGTAGAAACAAAGAAGAAGGAGAAATAGCTGCTCAAGATCTGAAATTAAACGGTTTTACTGTTGGAATAACTCAAGGAGACGTCTCAAAGGAAGAAGATGTAAAAAAAGCTATCTCCGAAACTGTAAAAATGTTTGGAGGAATAGATATTCTGGTAAATAATGCCGGTATTTTCCCACTTGCTCCCCTTGCACAACTTACGAGCGAATTGTTTGAAAGCGTACTTTCAATAAACCTCAAAGGGGTGTTTCTTTTCACTAAATATGTATCGGGACAAATGATCCAACAGGGAAGAGGCGGAAAAATAATAAACGTAACCTCAATCGATGCAATTCATCCATCAATGGTAGGGCTTGCCTCATACGATGCCTCAAAACATGCCGTATGGGGATTTACGAAAAATGTTGCACTTGAGCTTGCGAAGAATAATATTTCTGTTAATGCAGTCGCACCAGGAGGAATAATGACGAAAGGTGTTGCCGCAATGCAAGCAGGGGGAAAAGAAGTGGTTGTCGATAGAAATCCTGAACCACCAAAAATGGAAGTGGCCATGGGAAGAATGGGTGTGCCGGACGACATAGGAAAAGCCGTTCTTTTTCTTGCATCAGACATGTCGTCATACATGACGGGAAGCCAGATTGTTGTTGATGGGGGATATCTCTTGAAATAGTATTTCAACTGTTGTCCCCTTTTTTTCTGCAGACCTCACATTGACTATCGCATTGTACTCTTCACATATCTCCTGCACTAATGAGAGGCCGACACCATATCCTTCGCTCACCAAACGGGCTTTTGAGCTTCTGAAGAACCTATCAAACACTTTCAATTTATCTGAATAGTTCATTCCCATACCTTGGTCCTGAATTAACACATGAATTTGACCATTTTTTTTATATGCGTGAACATCTATTGTAGAATTATGATGAGAATACTTAATCGCATTACTAATAATATTTTGGAAAACAATAGCTGCATATTCTTTTGGTAAAGGTAATGAGATATTGTCTTCAACTTGTGTGGTGAGCGATATTTTTTTCTCTGATAATTGTGTTTCAAAAAAACTTTGAATAGTATTCATAAGCGTTTTTAGGATTACAGAACCTTCTATTTGTCCTTTTTCTTTAATTCGAGCAAGCAACAAAAGTCTTTCAATCAAAGTATTAATATCAAGCAAATCTTCTTTAATTTGAGTAATATCGGTAGAATTTGAAGGAATTTGTGCCGCGAGGACATCAAGAGATGAGATTGCGCGAGTTAGAGGGGTTTTAAGTTCATGAGAAGCGTTGGCTATAAATTCCTTTTGGCGAGTTGACATATTTTTTAAACGTATAATCATGTCGTTATATTTCTTTGAAAGAATCACAAACTCATCGTTTGGTGAGCCTTTGATAGTATTGCTATATGCAAGTTCATGTAGGTTTGTTTTTTCTATTACGTCTATGAGCTTGTGAACCGGACTTAACAAAGAAGAGGTGGAAAAATATCCAATAATAATGCTTCCGACGACACCGATCAATCCAAGTGAAAAAATGATAGCAACCATAGATGAAGTGCTCTCTTCAACAGATTTTTGCGACTTAGCAACAACCATATATGCGATAGGAATACCCTTGTAAGTAATGGGGGCAATTAAAGATTGAAAGGACTCATCGTTCCATTTGATAATTTGTTGCAGGACTGTATGAGCCTTGGAAGACTTATTTATTAGGGTCAAAATAACAGCTTGATCGGTATTATTTTGAATTTCAAACGACCCATACGCACGTAAAACAGAACTATCGGTTGCAATAAAAAGCGCACTAATGTTATCCGCAAAAAGATGAGAACGGAGAGTTTCCCCACGCACATCCTTTTTAAAAAAAAATCCCTGATTATCAACATCAACATGTTCCTTAATGATTTCCGAGAATTCAAGATTCACCTCCTGTTTGATTTGTTTTATGTATATAAACCTAAATATGAATATAAACAATATGGAAATGATTAGAAAAAAGACAATGAAGTATGTCGAAAATCCGAGGATGAATTTGTGTTTAGTATTTAGTCGCATATAAGGTATCCTTTTCCTTTAACGGTTTGTATTAACTTTTTTTTGTTATCTCCGTCAATTTTTATTCGCAGATATCGAATATGAACATCGACTGTATTTGATAGTTCATCTATTTGTTCTCCCCACACGTGTTCCATAAGGTACATACGGTCAAGCGCTTTTCCTTTATTCATCATAAGACATTCAAGGAGCGCATATTCTTTCGGAGCAAGAGAGATTTTAATATTGTCTCGTTTGACTTCACACGTATTTTTATTCAATGTGAGCGCTCCAACTTTCAGCAAAGGTTGTTCAAGAGGTTGAGATCTGCGACGGAGAAGCGACTGGATGCGTGCAATTAGAACTTCAACAGAGAATGGCTTAATCAGATAATCATCTGCTCCACTTTTAAGACCAATAACCACATCCTCATTCTGACTTTTTGCCGTAAGCATAAGGATGGGGATAGAATTCTTTCTTTTTCGTAGAAGCTCGCACAAATCCGTTCCATTCATGTCGGGCAACATCCAATCGAGGATGAGTGCGTCATATTCTTCTGTTTCAAGTCTGAAAAGAGCATCTTTACCCAATGTTAAAATATCTCCAGCTAAATGGTTAATTGCAAGAAGTTTTTGAATATTTACCGCAAGACGCATATCGTCTTCCACAATGAGGATTCTCATACATGCTTATTCTATCAGGTAACTTTGTAACATAGAGCGAGCTGTAACGGAATGATCGGCTCCATTCCCAGGTTTTGATTGAAAGGCGCTTGTAGCATCCTTGCCGCAGTAATCAAGCAGTCTTTGATCTCCACCAGGATGCGATCCGAAATAGGAAGAAATATCATAGACATGTCCCTCAATGATCATCCAGCAATCTGAAGGCGAACTATGAGATGAAACCTGATCAAAAGCTGATATTTTTTGAGGTGGTATTTGAGTTGGGACTTCAATGGGAGAGGATATATTATTTCTTTTTCCTATATTAACTGTAGTAGTAATTACAGGAGACACTGTTTTTTTAGAAGACTGACTAATTGATTGATTTTCAATATTGACAACATTCTTTTTTGGAGTAATAAAAATAGAGAAAGAAAAAATAAGTGCATTAATAATAGTAAATTGAGCAATCTGCTTTAAATTTTTACTCATACATTCATTTGAAATTCTTCATAATGGATATTATCCTCATCTACCCCTCGGCGCAGTAGATTTTCTGTGATGGAATTCATCATGGGTGAAGGTCCACAAAGATGATATATGTAGTTTGGTAAATCAGAATCCAAATGAATTTTAATTTTATCAACTGATAATCTTCCTTTTTCTTGAGTACACCACGGGACGTAAATGAGAGACTCATTCTTATATACAAGATCATCAATCTCCTTATTGAATACTGCCTCCTCCTTTCTTCCATATGAATAAAAAAGGATAACCGACTGTTTACTATTATTAATAGATATATGTCTAAGTAAACTGAGAAATGGAGTTATTCCAATCCCACCAGCTATCCATACGTGTTTATTTTTTGAATTAATTATTGAATGTCCAAATCTTCCATATGGTCCTTTTATAAATAGTATATCCCCAACCTTAACTTGTGGGACACGAAGCGTAAAATCGCCAAGCATCTTGATTGAAAAGCGTAGAACATCTTCTGATGGACTTGAAGAAAATGAAAAGGGATGCGGTTCTGCAGAGAGGGTGTGGGATTTAAAAGATACAAACCCAAACTGCCCAGGAACAAATATTAATCTTGCAGCTTTTGCTTTTGCTATGACTGAGACAATGTCTAATGATTGTGTGACTTCGATAACTTCATATTTAGCAATCTTCATATTGGGATAAATAATTATTTTATATATAAAAGAAAGAATGCCCATGAGTGACCATCCTAATATCCATATGCGAAGAGGAAAGAAGGAAGATACATCGCTTATAATTAACGCAGCGTGAATTCCACCAAACATCCCAGCTATTCCAAGTAGACGATGTCCTTGCAGCCACGCATGATAAGGGAGTTTTATAAAAACAATACTTATAAACGAAAAAAGCATAATATATGCTGCAAATATACCCAGATTATATGAAAGATCAAGGCCTGGAAAAAGATATAAGGAAACAATCTTCATATTGGGCATTGCCTTTGAAGCAAGAAGAAGTGGATGGTTAATTAGCATGATAAATGAAACCATTCCAAGAATATGGTGCGCTTTATATACTTTATCAAGTCCTCCAAACAAATCTTCTATAAATGAAAAATGAGTTGAAGTAATAAAAACGACACTCATTAAAACTATTCCCAATAGGGCGAATAATTGACTCATGCTTCTGAGTGGATCAGATAAAAGATTATTCTGCTGATTTTTTGAGAGAATCCACAAAGTAATAGTTACTATTGAAATTATCCAAATACCAAGTATTCCTCCCTGCTTTTTCATGCGTATAATTAATGTTAATTATCATCTTCTGATTCATTTTGTTGTTCGAGTGCATGTTTTTCAGACTCTCTCTGTTTTTCCTCTTCTTTTTTGTCTGTTTCTGATTCTCGAACTGAAGAATCTTCATCTTTGTCTTCTATTTCTCGACCAGATAGTGATGATGAAGACCCACTTGATGAATTACCTGAAGCTGTAGACGTACTTCCATTTGACTGACTTGGACTAGACGATGTAATAAGATATCCTTGCATGCGCGAAAAATTATTACCATGTTGGGCAATATATACAGATGTCATATCCGTTCCACAGGTAAAAATATTTCCTCCAGAATGAGATGTCTGAAGAGGTGTCACATCATACTGACTACCACTCAACGTAATAATGCATTTACCAATAGTTGATATATTTGAAGTTGTGGGTGTTTTGGTGGAGGTTGTAATTATTGATGATTTGGCCACTGGATGAGTTGGTGATGGTTGGGTAACAACAATACTTTGAGGAGTAGAAGATCGGGAAGTAGATAATGAATTGTTGTCCGTTTGAGTCACTTGTGTTTTTGATTCTGGTTGTTGGATGGTTTGATGAATTTCAGGAACTTCAGGAGTTTTTGTTGTTCCTAATTGACTCATAACTTTTGACATTCCAACAACGCTAGTTGACAGTGTTGTTCCAGCGAGAATAGTCACCCCCATAACGGATATTATATTTCTAGAAATATAATCAATAATATGTTTCATATTAATAAAGATAATTACTAATACAAAGAATATACAACACGCAAGATTAAGACAAGATTAAGAAAGAGCGATAATAATTATATTATTTTTTTTTATGAGGTACTTTATTTTCACTTTGTATCGCTCTCCAGTGATACAGATACAAAGGTCCTCCAACAAATATCATCGCAAGTGCAGAGGAGGTTTCTCTTTGTCTATTTCTTTTTGATTCTTCAATTTGAAACTGTTCTTGGTCGTCAATTTCCTTCTGGATTTGCTCTGGTGTTCTTTTGTCATCTGGGCCCATTGGAGATTTGGAGATAGGATATGCCCCATACATATCTGCATTTTTAAAAACATATACTTTCAAGCCTAGATCAACTAAACGAGTACATCCAATGACAAATATGACGAGTCCAACAAAAGAAAATAGATAGAGATAAATAAGACGGATATTGATTTTCATATTGAATCAGTATAGCAAATGCTACAATTGTGGATAATAGTGATATATGGATATATATATTAAAGTCAAACCAAAATCTCACAAGGAGAAGGTTGAAAAGATAGACGAGTCCCACTTTATTGTCTGTACACAAAAAATACCTGAGAAAGGGAAGGCAAATGACGACGTCATCCGTTTATTGGCAAAATACTTTGACACATCGCCATCACGCGTCGTATTGACATCAGGTCTTACTTCAAGAAACAAGACAGTAACGATTATCCAAAAACCTTAATTTACCTGCTTCTTTTTAAGTATTCCAACGACAGCGACGCCGCCGACGACTACAAGCACAACCAAGAAGACGATAACCATGACAATCTGTTGAGTTGATTTGTTTTGTTCCATCGTCGTTTGTCCTGTTGCATCGTTACTTGTTGCATCGTTACTTGTTGCACCCATCGACTGTGTTGTGGATGAGTTTTTTTTCTGTAATGTCAGCTGCTCTTTTTGGGTGAGCGGGACGATGCCTAATTTTGTCTCACTCGGAAGCTGTGGTTCAGCCACTTTCCCATTTTTCATACCTGTCAACAAATTGATTCCTTCTTTCGTGAAATAGTACTTATTCGATTTTGTGAACTCATATATCTTATAGGGGACCTTCATGCCGTTCGGTTTAACGAAACTCAGAGAAAACTCCAAGCTTAGTTGAGAAGATGGAAGGTTTTTTGGGGCAATATAAAAATATCCATTCACATCAGCCCTTGTTTGATAATAGACCGATCCTCCGTTTTTCAGGACAACTTGGACTGTCGCTTCAGGTATAATCTGCTGCTTTTCATCGAAGGCATATCCCTCGATATATGTGGGGAGCTGATCAAGGATAAGTATATTCTTATTTTGGGCGTGGACATTTTTTACCAATAGCCCAATCAATGAATTTAAAAACGACTTTACCTGAGGACTCACTCCCATCAATGAGCTTTTCTTAAATACGACCTCCATTGGGGCATCCGGAAGGACGTTGGCAAGAGGTATCTCAAGAGTGTAGTATCCGGAGTGGTTTGATTCGATTTTGGCTAATTCCACCTTCTGTGTCGCTGAGATTGTCTGTTGTGCTATCACAGTGGCAAGAGGATGAGACACTTTACCCTTTATTCTATAAACATCCTTGTCGAGATCTTTCTCCAACGAATAGAGAATACTCACAGGATCTTTTACACGGGGAGCAACAGTTGCTGGTTCAAGAGGGATATTCCGACACTCAGGGAGATCGGCTTTTTCATCTATTATTTCTCCAGGTTTATAAATAGTACAATGGCTTTTCGCATCATTTTCATCAATAAAGTCATAAATGGCAGCCATATTAGCGTTTGACTTTGGTGTTGCGCTGAAGGTATATCCAGTTGGAAGCTGTACGGTCATGATGTATTTCCCAGGAGGCACCAAATAGTTGAATACGCCATCTTCCCCAGTTGGTTTTTTATTCATGAGAACTGGATTATTTTCAAGCGGTTTGCCTGTCTCATCATTGATGGTGACAACAACGTTCCCCAACGGTTCAAGACTCATACTGTCAAACACGATCCCATACGGGTCATGATGTGTCCATGAAAGTTTTGCGCAATCCTGGGCGCCTGTCTCGATGAATTTAAATACTCCTTGCTGAAGGGCGCCTTGACCAGGAATGGTTGTATCAACTTTCTGCGTAACTTCTACCCCAAAAAATTCATATGATCCTTGGCTAGCGGCGGTTCCACCAACAACCGCGTCGACGTTGACGATTCCGGTATTATCGACTTCTTGTTTTGGTTTATTGAAGGTTACGTTTATCTGATAGTCACCGCGACCAAGGCCAATGGTTCCATTGAATAACTCATCATCAAGTGCCTTGTTCCCAGTGCCACATTTTCTTCCTTCACCTGTCCCAATACATGCAACAGTGTAAACGGTTGAACCGGGAAGAAATGTCCCCGTTAGATATTTCGGGAGAGATTGAGGGGTTGGAGGGTCATGCCATGTCAACGAAGCGGTATTTCCCTTGTCTTCCGGTCTATTTTTCAAACATTTGACGGTTTTCTCAAAGACTGCATTTGATTGTGCGGACACCATAAGTGGGGAGAGGAGAGTGGAGATAAGGAAGGTTAATAACAATACAAACATGGTCTTGGTTTTCATAAGTATTGGTGCAATGGGACCTTAATAATATGTCCATTATGTACTAAAATGAAGGTTATAGTCAAGTTATTCCGTCAACAAATATATGAACAATCTATTTGCCCAAAAAATTTATGATATTTCGCGGCAGATACCGAAAGGTAAAGTTGCAACGTATGGGCAGATAGCCCGACTTGCAGGGAAAGCCAAATCTGCGCGGGCAGTTGGACATTATATGAGAATAAATCCATATGCGCCCCATGTCCCATGTCACCGCGTTGTTGGGTCAGATGGTTCTTTGGTGGGATATTCAATGAAAGGTGGAATACTAGCAAAGAAAAAACTCTTGGTGACAGAAGGAGTGTCTTTTGATGGAGAAAAAGTAAATCTTACAAAATCTCAGTGGAAGGGCGGTATGTTATAGTTATTTTATGGACGCCCAAACTATTACCCTACCAAAAACACAAAACCTCGTTTATTATTATTCCTTGATTTCTGTTTCGTTCCTGATTCCCCTATTCATATCTGGCCCTCAGCTGCTGACAGGGTCAGTCGTTAACGCCTTTTTATTCCTATCTGCATACTCATTCCAAAAAAAACAAATACTTCCGATTGTCATTCTTCCCAGCATAGGGGCTGTTTTGAATGGGCTTCTATTTGGGACGTTCACACCCTTCCTATTGTATTTCATGCCATTCATATGGGTGGGGAATTATATTCTTACGGTCGTATTTGCATCAATGATTAAAAAAAACTCGTTCATCCCCTCGCTTATTGTCAGTTCGTTTACAAAAACAGCACTTTTATTTTCTGTGGCTTCCTTTTATATCAGTGCGCATATAGTGCCATCAATCTTTTTCAAGGCGATGGGAATCTTCCAGTTAGCGACAGCACTCCTCGGAGGCATACTTGCATTATTTATTCATACATTAATTCAAAAAAACCATGACAGAACTTGAACAACTCAAGATTCTTCTTGAAAAAAAAGAACATTTGGTCGCAATGGTCGCTCCTTCTTTCCCCATAATGTATGGGCGGGCTGAAATCATTAGTAAATTAAAAGCGCTTGGATTCGAATTTGTCGTAGAAGTCTCTGCAGGTGCTAAGAAAACAAACGAAGCAGTCGCAAAATTATTGAAAGAAAATCCAGGATCTCGATTTATCACAAGCCCCTGCGCAAGCTTCGTCAGATATGTGAGGACAAAACATCCTGAAATGCTTAAATATCTCGCCTTTCAGGCAGATTCACCGATGGTGGCCACCGCAAAAATTGTCCATGAAAAATTTCCAAATTATCGTCCAGTTTTTGTGGGACCTTGTTTAGTAAAAAAATTGGAAGCGAGTGAGGATTACCCAGAATTAGACATGATTGTCATCACCTATAAGGAATTAGAACTGCTCCTTAAAGAAAAAAATCTTCAAGATACACCATCAAAAAATGATGCTCAATTCGATATTGAAGAGCAACCGACACGAATATATCCCTATGACGGAGGCCTTACAGAGAGCGGAGGAATACGGAATATCCTCAAAGATGAAGAAATACGGATAGTGTCAAGTTATAAGAATTGTGAGGCGGCACTCAAAGAATTTACGGAAAACAAAACAATACGTTTTGTCGACATACTATTTTGCGAAGGGGGATGTATAAATGGCCCAGGAGTCGTAAGCACTCTTTCGATTGTAGACAGAAAGAAAAAGATACTTGATTACGCAACATCTGCTGCTTGACTTGTGGAGAAATGATTTGTATAGTTTTATCCTATGACAACACCACACACAAACCAAACAACCTTCAAACAAGATGTCCTTGATAAAAAAGGGCTTGTTTTCGTTGATTTTTTTGCAGAATGGTGTGGCCCATGTAAGATGACTGGGCCAATTATTGATCAGATGGGTGATGAGCATAAGGATGTTGCATTCTACAAAGTAAATGTGGATGAAAATGGAGATCTTGCATCCCAATATTCCGTTTTTTCAATCCCAACATTCGTCATTTTCAAGGATGGACAGATTGTTGGTCAATTCTCCGGTGCAATGGGCAAAGAAGGATTCGAAGAAGAACTTAAGAAGGCGCAGGTTTAATCAGTCTTGAATACTCGCACGACCTTTGTCCCTATTCTTTTCAATGTCAGGTGTGCTTGTGCAAGAATGTAGACAAGCAATGTGGCAAACCAACGCTTTGACTCGCTAGGGGAAGCTTTTAGATCTTCCATAATTCTCTCATCGCTTACCGGCAACTTAATTTTATACAAAGCAGCAGCAAATTGATCATCGGTTTGTGGTGTCTGTGCACCAAGTTTCTTTAAGTCTGGGGGGAGGGATATAGACTCGTCCCTTTTTGCAGTAATGTATCCGCTCACATCTTTTTTTTCCTCATCCCTTTCCTGTTGTTCATCAATTGGTGATGATTCTGCAGATGAAATAGGGAGCGTTTCCTTTGTTGCGGCGCCTGCGCCATACTTCATCGCTTTATATGCCTGAACAAAATCATCAATAGGCGTAAAATTTTGCATGTAATTTTGATTATACAACGTCTAACATTTGTATGGAGCGGTGTTACCACATTCCTTTCTCGGGCATGTTATTTTCCCATTTTCTATTACCGCCACAACTTTATGTTCGCATTTTGGACACTTACATTCCAACAGTTTTTTTTCACTCGATTCGCCGTTGAGGATATCCTCAAGTTTTTTCCCGGCTTTCAAGGCGTTAACGACATCATGGTTTGATACGAATTGAGAAACAGGATCGGTCATATTTTGTGCATCATTGATAACTGGGCAACTTCCTCCTTCAGCCTGAGGGAGATTTTTTTGCTTTTTGAGTTGAGCCGCATGGATTCCTAGCAGTTCTTGAGAGAATACATTTTCGTCTTGTGTAAGTGTGTGGGCAAGTGTAGAGGACTGTGTATGATAAGGAAAGAGCCGCATAATATCCTGGGCTTGTTGATAGACGGAAAGAAGGAGTATCTCAGCCTGTTCAATCTGCCAACCATAGTCGATATCCCGCTGGTCTTTTTTTGACAAATCAATGACTCTTTTGGCATATTCACGTATCCATGAGCCAAGCGTTTTTTCAACCTGCTCCTCAAAATAATGGGATTGGCCAATTTTTTCCTCATCGATACCAATACTCCGCATTATTCTATCCAAATCACCATGTCCATTTTGGTGTTCAATTCCAAATTGGGGGGCAAGAAGGAAATTATCGGAGTTCTGCATTTCTGGGGAATTTGGCTGCAGAACACGCATGAGTGCGTTACTTTGAACAAACTCTCCTTGGTTTTCGGGATATCGGAGGATACTCTCAGCGATTTTACCATCCCTGTCTTTTTTTAAAACGAAAATGAAACCATAACTCCAATCTTTGGGAGGGGATATCCAATATGCTGTGTTTGGTGGGTTTTGTTCTTTTCCTCTACCAAGAAGGGCATCTTCAATGATTTGGAATCCCGTAACCTCAGCCCTCTCTCTGCTGCGTTGGGACATTTCAGCTGCTTTCCTATATGAATCCATCACATGCATACCAGCAAAGGTAAACCCAGCTTCATCCATCTCATATCGAATGGTCGTATAAGGGATTTTTCCGACGAATTCACCTAAATAACGCTTTACATTTTCTTCCACATAGAATATCTGTCCTTCGGGAGTGAGCTCCTCAGCGGAGGTAAGGAAATCAAACTCATTTTTTACGGAATAATATTTGAAAATGGACCCAGGACTTTTTTTATATTCACTTAACCAACGTGAGTCGGTCTGGGTTTCATGGCTCCGGAGGCCACCCTCAGACAGATGATGTTCTGGGGTAAAATATGACAAAGCCGGTGCGGATTGAGTTCTTTCAAGGACGACGGACATAGGACATGGCTCGTGTTTCCCACGTCTTGATCGGTCTTCGGACTCCCCAAAAAGGGTTACCGCTGCGGCACAGTCACTGAATTACACAGTGTTCCCAAAATGCCTTTCCGTCTTACGACGAGATGGCAACATCAAGACAAATAATAAAGTGATACTACTATATCCCAAGAAGAACACCGTTGTATAAAAGATATCCCCAAGGACGGTGTTTCTGAAAAACGGCAAACCCATAATATAACTTTTGAGAAGCCCCTCCATATTTTTTTCATACATTGATGAAGAAAGCCAAACACCAAAGTTAGTTATAAGAAAAAACAGAGCTGACCCCATTAAACTCCCCAACCCGATATTCAATATGGTCGCATTTTTCCGGAAGAGATAGCCGATCCCCCCAATAAGGAAAAAACTCATATACACAAAAGGCATTGTCGCATGGAAACCGAGAAAATAATCAGAGATAAGCATCGCGATGAATGGAATAAGAAAACCTTTCCAATTGGGGATTTTCATTCCTGAAAAAAGGGCGAGGGCAGCAACTGGGGCAACGTTGGGAATGTGAGGGATAAGGCGCGCAATAACTGCGCCGAACATCACTGCACAAATCGCAAGTACTGATTCAACTGATTCTCCGTTATTCTTTTTCATTTTAATACGTTTCAATTTTCCACTCAATTGTATCATTATTTTTTACGATATAAGTTCCGGCGCCGACCTCCGCCTGTTTCCCGTTGACATAGAATGCCCAGAATTCCCGTTTTTCGCCCGATGCCACTCTTCCATCGATGGCAGTAATGAATGCATTTATCCCCAGACCCTTGGTTTGGATCTTATGTGTTTTATAGAGGGCTTGTAAAGCCGTAGATCCTACAGCTACACGCTCATTCTTTTCAGACGCTTTTGAATCCACTCGGATAATCTGCTTTATCAAGATAGTTGGCTGCGAAGTATATTTTTTTCTCACCTCTTTTTTTGGGAAGAGTTGGAAATATCCGGTAATTCCAACAAGAAGAATAAATAGTATAGATGCAAATATTTTTTTGCTCATATTTTTAGTGGAGACTCATTTTGAGTATTGAAAAAACGAGCATAGGTAAATAAAAGATCAGAAAGCCTATTAAGATATTGGATAACAATAAGTAAATCGCTATTTTTTTTATCACCTTGATGATGTAGGTGTACAACCATTCGTTCCGCTCTTCTACAGACCGTTCTTGCTAGGTGCGCCCATGCTGATGCAGGAGAACCGCCGGGTATGATGAAAGAGTGAAGGGCGGGCAATTTTTCCGATAATATGTCTATCTTCTTTTCCATCTCAAGAACATTTTTTTTGCATGAAGTGAGACTTACAGGAGAATGTGCAAGAAAACCCATCAAGATATATAAGTCTTTTTGGATATTTGTGATAAAGAGAACCTCCTTTTTATCAGACATCAAAGTGAGGAGAACGCCAAGGACACATGTCAACTCATCTATTGAACCATACGACTCAACGGCGAGTGAATCCTTTAAGACTCGCTCGCCCCCAAACATTCCCGTTGTGCCGCCGTCCCCAGTTCGTGTATATATTTTCATGAACATTCAGAATATCCACAGCTATAGCATTTTTTACATCCTTCTTCATGGGCAAATGATGCCTCTCCACAATCTGGACACAGATCAAATAAGCCCTTTGGCTGTGGGGATGGAATTAGTGATGCCTGTGTGGTCTCTGTTACGAGTTTTGGATTTTCCGCCACAACAACCTCTTCTTTTATCCCAATGCTATAATGCATTTTAAGCACTTTAGCGACTGCATCTGGGAGGCTTTTTATCCTATTCTTCCCAAATCCACTGACACGAGCTCCACCAATTCCTTCAAGCTGATTGACAATTTCCTTCACTCTATCCATTGCGGATATACCTGAAGCAAATCGAAGTGCAAGAGAAATGACGCGGGCCAATCCCTCAGCCATTGCTGAAATATCACTTCCTGGCTTACTAATACTAATAAATACTTCTAAAGGCTCTGGAACAACACCTCCGTTAGTATTAATAGTAATGAAGGCTGTCCCAACCGGAGTATCCATTCGGTATGTTGATCCATGAACAACCATAGGACGAGGTTTTACCTGATACTGTGGGACAATTTCAGCCTTTTTATCTTCTTTTTTATCCATTCTCTCAAGCACACCGTCTCTAGATCCTTCTCTCATATATGCAATTCCCTTAAGTCCTTGTTTATACGCAAGCATATACAATCGTTTTACATCATCAACCGTATGACTGTTTGGAGCATTGACGGTTTTCGAAATAGATGCATCCACATATTTTTGAATGACAGCTTGTACGCTAACATGTTCTTCTGGAGTAAGCTCTTGTGCAGAAACAAACCATTGTGGACGTTTTATTTTTCCTTCTTTTAATTCTTTTTCATGTTTCTTTATCCATTTTTCATAGATATGATGACGGATAATATTTTCTCCAATTCTATCTCTTCGGATAAATTCAAACTCAAAAACAGGTTCGATACCTGATGTGGTATTCACCATAAGTGAAGTAGATCCTGTTGGAGCCTGCATGAGCAAAAGGGAGTTGCGTATTCCTTTATCACCTATATTTTTTTGGATATCATTTGGCAATGCTTGGATAAACTTTCCCTTCAAGTATTGTTGTTTATCATACTTTGCGAATGCGCCTTTTTCCTTTGCGTTCTCTGTCGAAGCGCGATATGCTTCGTCCCGAATGATCTTATATACCTTGTCGATGAATTGGAGAGACTCCTTTGACCCATATCTCATATGCAGTTTGATGAGCGTGTCTCCCAAACCCATAGTCCCAAGACCGATACGACGCTCTCCCTCAAGCTGTGTTTTGCGGATTCCCTCGAAGAAGTATTGATCCATATCAATGATATTATCTTGGAATCTAACTCCCGCTCGAACTACTTTTTTCAATTCTCCAAAATCGAAAGTTCCTTTTTTGTCGACATCTGTTCCTTTTACTAATGCAGATAAATTAACGGAACCTAAATTACAAACACCCCATGGTGGAAGTCCTTCTTCTCCACATGGATTAACACAGTTGATTCTGTTCCAGTACCAATTATTATGCCATTTGTTGTATCGTTCCATGAAAACAAGGCCAGGTTCTGCTGACTTCCATGCGGCTTGGGCAATGAGATCCCAAATAGAACGAGCCTTGACTGTTTTTCGTACAACGACTTTTTTGCCCAACGCTTTCCATGCAAAAATATCCCCATCCCATTTTTCGTCATATTCAGGATCTGTAGTATCTGGGAAAACGAGGTCCCAATCTGCATCATTTTCAACCGCTTCCATGAACGAATCTGAAACACAGACGGAAAGATTTGCGCCATTGATACGTTTTAAGTCTTGTTTTACCGTTATAAACTCCTCGATATCTGGATGCCAGTCCCACAACATCAACATCAAAGCTCCACGACGGGTTCCCCCTTGTTGGATAATATCTTTAGTTGCGACTGAAAATAGTTCTGCCCAATTTATTGGACCGGAGGAAAAGCCATTTACCTTCTTTACGCGTGATCCACGGGGACGGAGGGAAGAGAGATTGATTCCTACACCGCCGCCTCGTGCCATGATTTCAACCATCTGTTTCAATGTCTCCAATATCCCACCACGGGCATCTTTGGGACTAGGGATGACAAAACAGTTGTAATAAGTGACGTCATATCCACTACCAGCGCCCGCCAAAATACGTCCCCCTGGGACATACTTGAAGTCTTTCATTGCATCATTGAATTCCTTTTCCCACTTCTTTTTCCCTTCGGATGTCTTTTCTTGAGCAGCGACTGCTTTCGCGATGCGTTTCCACATCTCATCTGGCTTTTTTTCTAAAGGCTTGCCCGCCTTATCTTTTAAAGAATAACGATCGAGAAAGACTTTTTCCGAGATGCCAGAGAGTTTCATATAAATGATAAAAATGTATTAATACACTTTAAAAAATTATTAACTGAGTTTCCTGATTTCTTTTTGGAAATCGTCCAACTCAACAAACCGTTTAAAAACTGACGCAAACCGAATGTAGGCAATCTTATCTACCCGCTTCAATTGTTTTGCGATAAGTGCGCCGATGACTGAGCTTTCCACCTCCGCCGAATCTTTTTGCTTAACTTCAAGCTCGATATTTGAAATCATCCCCTCAATTTGATCTGCGGTTACGACTGTTTTTTCGCATGCTTTTTGCAATCCCAGACGCACCTTATCCCTATTGAATCGTTCTCGTTTTCCATCCTTTTTTATGACAAGAATAGGAAATTCCTCTGAACGTTCGTATGTCGTGAATCGTTTCTGACATTTTGGGCACATTCTTCTCCTTCGAATCGCTATCCCTTCGTCAACCAATCGTGTTTCGATAACATCGGTGTCCTCGTTTTTACAAAATAAGCAATTCATATTTATAGTGTCAATGAAAAATCTAGAACACTAGAGGTGGAATTGCAAGCGGTCAAAGTAATACAAACTGGTGCATGTTTTTTTGGTCAGGCATGATTAGCAAATGGACGTATGCGATGCTATATAAATTATGAACAGAATGTCCAATTTGGGTGGTATGATATATCTATCTATGAACACCTACATTCTCGACACAAATCTATTTTTCAATATGCAGGCTGGGTTGGGATTCGGTCAAACGACCGAACAGGTCATGCAAAACATGACATTGTGCGGAGAAAAAGCGCAACTATATATGCCACCTCGTATTGTTGAGGAATTTTTTGGTTTTTTTGAAAACAAAGAACAAGAAACGGTAAAAAAACTATTGAGTCATATCATTGTCAAATCACCAAACATAGACGCATTCCAGTTTCCCGCTGCTGTTTTTTATACACTCGTAGACGATATCCGAAACAGGAGTTATCGCGGTCTTCGTACGGGAGAAGAGGAGATTGAACAAGCGGCACAGTCTTTCATGGGGGCAGCGACCCTTTCAAAAATGGAGTTTCAAAAAAAAGTTGGGGTGCAGATAAAGGGGTTCCGTGATAGATATAGACAGGCGACACGAGTTGGCTTCCTAGACAGCGTTGCAGACCTCGACATCATTGTCCTTGCAAAAGAATTAGATGGAACGGTTGTTTCGACAGATGAAGGTCTTCTCAAATGGTCACGGTTTTTTGGGGTGAAAGAGATGTCTCCGTCTGTTTTTGGTGAGAAGATGCGCTCAGTTCTTCCTGATATTCTTCGTCATCAGGCATAAGATTCGACAACCAATCAACCATTTTATCAGTCAAGCTTCGTTGTGGCTTCTCAACAAACATGAGATGTTTGGACAAAATAGCATTTATGGCTGTTTTCATCGTGTCGTCAGGAACAATGAGGTAGATGTGATATGAATAAGGTGCCTGGCTTACCAATGTGAGGATATTGAAGTGAAACTTCTTCGTGTAGTAATAATGTGATAAAAATTCCCACCGAAGCGATATCCCAGCTGTTTCGATGCCAAAAACCGTAATCATATTGTCTATTTCCGGTGGAGGGGTAATCGTGAGGACGTAAAACAGGAATAGAAGAGTCAAAATAGGCACAAGAAGGACCCGATCCCCAAAAAAGAAGACGATGAGGCTCAAAAGAAGGGAAAGAGCGATGTAAAACCGTAGAATACTCCCACTTCGGCGTTTGTAGGCACGAAGCGGTGCTTTCCACGAATACAACAGCTGCGGATTCTCCATACCTCATTCTTGCTTAAATGGAGAAAAAAGTCAATTCGAGTTGCAAAATATATCCTATAATGATATACTTATTGCCTATGGAACAATTCAATAAAGCTCTCTCATTTATCCTCGGCCTTATCGTTGTTGCGGTATTTATTATTGTCGCCAGCGGCAAGTTCAACATCAAAGGACTTAATCTTGCAAAATCAGCCTCACCAACAAAAGCAGCTCCAACAATGACTCCTATACCAACAAAAAGTCTATCAGCTTTGACAACAACCAAAACAAATATAATCAAAAAGGTCACCCCAACACAAGCCCAACAACAAAAGAAAGTTGATCCAAATTTTCACTCCTATTCCGGAAGCAATGTCCCAACATCTATTCCGAGTACCGGTGTACCTATAGTTATGTTCCCACTTCTGGGATCATCTTTACTTACTGGCATCTTCATGAAGAAATCAGGAAAGAGGGACTAATATCACGGAGTTGGAGTAACTGCACCGTTAAAACCCGGAATGCGAAGAATTCCAGATCCAATAAGATTGACAATAAATACTGAACCAAACGTAAAGATAAGTCCAATAATAGATCCATAAATCAATCGTCTTCCATAGTTTAATCGTTCTGGATCTGCCTGTGAAGTAATGATGATGAATCCTCCATACATAAGATAGAGAAAGGCAAGTCCTCCAGCAAAAGTGAATAGTACATTCAACAATGCTTGAACGAAGCTTGGCGCACCATTCTTATCCGTAAATCCTCCGACAGTTGATCCTGATGAAATGCATCCCAACATGGTGAATTGGCGCCCGCTTGCAACAGGAAATTTGACGGTCCCTGTATTTTCATTGATGAGGACTGAATTGCACGCCGCAGCGTTTGGATTGCTTGCTGGGGGGTAGAGCGCTGGATAGAGGCATTTTACGCACCGTTTCCAATCGCCTGGGACGAAGTCAACTGTACAGGAAGATGTCGTTCCATTGACTATTTTTGGGCATAGTCCGCACGCATCACAAGTTACATATCTTTTTGAAGCAGCAAAAGAAGGGGTTCTCAGGATAGATAAGAGCGCTAGAAAAAAGAGAACAGAAACCACAATCTTCTTCATAGAAATAGTATACATTAAAAGTTATAATGAGTCTATGAAGCGATTCGCGTTGCTGTGTATATTATTTTTTGCATTTTTTATTGTCGTATCTCCTTTGCGTGCAGATCAGTTAGATGATATATCTAAGCAGCTTGATGATCTCAAGAAGACATTTAATGAGCTAAGCACGGCAAATCAGACAAACGAAACCCAACTGCAAAACTTGCAGAAGCAGCTCGATGGAATCAAATCAAAAGTATTTATTTTGGAAGGTCAGATAGAAACAAAACAGGCTCAGGTTGTTGAAGGGGAAAAGGCATTTACTACTCAACAAAAACTTCTCAATCAGCGGGCAAAATCATATTACAAGAACATGGGAAAGAATTCATTTTCTATGGTAAATCTTCTCCTCTCAGATAATATCTCCCAATCACTGCAAAATTATTTCTATCAAAAGACGCTTGTTGACGAAGACAGAAAGGCGATCATCCGCATTGCGATTTTCATCAAACAAGTTGAGGATAAGAAGAAACAGCTGGAAACAGAACGTCAACAGTTGGCAGTGGTTAAAACGGATATTGACAAACAATCAGCATTTTTAGCAGGAGAGGTATCAAAATCAAAAAAATATTTAGGAGAGCTACAGGGCCAGATAGCCGCACTTGTTGCACAGCAACAGTCAATTATCGCAGGAAGATTATCAAGCCTAAACATCTCTCGTTCTGCAAATTCAGCAGGCAGATGTGATAGTGATTTAACAAATGGCCGCGATCCAGGATTTAGTCCAAGGTTTGCACTCTTTACCTACGGTGTTCCAAATAGAATTGGACTAAACCAATATGGTGCAAAAGGAAGAGCAGACCGTGGTGAAAACAGCGAGGAAAATATTTTAAGGGCATACTATAATTTCGACAATATCGAACCTAAGAGTAATGTACAAATCCGTGTAGATGGCTATGAAACTTATGACCTTGAGGTTTATCTAAAAGGGCTTCATGAAATGCCCGCTTCGTTTCCACCCGCGGCATTAAGGGCTCAGGCAATAGCAGCACGTTCTTATGCATTGGCTTATACAAACAATGGAAGTGGATCTATATGTGCAACTGAAAACTGTCAAGTTTTTAGCCCGCCAGGTGATAGAAATGATGCTTGGACCCAAGCTGTAAGCGATACGAATGGAAAAGTAATGATCAAAGGAGGATCTCCAATAAAAGCTTGGTTCTCATCCACTCATGGAGGATATATATTCAATTCTGCTGAAATCGGATGGAGTGGAACGGATTGGACAAAACATAGTAATGATTTTTCTGGATCTGTAAATAGTTTTGATGATTTGAAGAATAATGCATACGATAAAGAGTCTCCTTGGTTTTATTGTGATTGGGGGTCCAGAAGTGAATACAATAAAACTGCATGGTTAAAGGGAGATGAAATGGCCGACATCATAAATGTGGCAATGCTAGCTTTGAAAGATGGTGGAACTATTGGAAATTTATATCAAACTGATAAATCAAACCCTGCAGGGAAAGAAACATGGGATTCAAACAGAGTGAAAAGTGAATTAAAAAATAGAGGGATTAATCCATTTAACTCTATCGATTCAATATCAGTAGGTGCTGACTTTGGATTCGGACGTACCACATCAATTACGGTTTCTGGAGATGCAGGATCAAAAACATTTGATAATGCGAATGACTTTAAAACATACTTCAATCAACGTGCACCGGCTAACATACAAATAGTTGGCCCACTCTTCAACGTAGAAAAAAGATAATCAGGCGGGTAATTTCTTCTTGGAAATATGATGGAGTCTTTCGTTGGCCTTATTGAATCCCATTTGTACTAATACGCTTACATAAGTGACAATAATAAAAAACATAATCCAATTGTTCGGACGAATCCACTTCCATACTGCCTCAATCGCGATAATATGGATAAAGAATATCTGATAGGAGTTAATACTGAAGAAATGGATGACAGACTGGATAAGTTTTGCGGAGAAAAGCTTTATGCGCGACAGATAATACAGTATATTGACGGCAAAAAGGCTATAACTGATGTGATAGAGATTGGGAGGATATTTATTATCATACATCGAAAAAGAATGATGAAGAGGAAGCAGGATGAGTTGTTGCGTAGTCAAAAAAAGAGCTCCAAATAAAAATGTCGTCCAAAGAAACAACGCCTTATTCTTCCATATTTTTTCAAAGTACAGCACATAGACAACGACGAGAGACCACGGGAGCCACATGATAGACCGATAAAAAGGAAGGGGTGAGTATTTCAAAAAAACAATACTCGAGAGCAAGGCAATCACCGCATACAACTTAAAGAGTTGTCTATTTTTTTCAAACAAATATTGCAAGAGAGGAGTAGCAATCATGACTTCGATGAACAACAATACGAGCCAATTGAAGTCAATCCCCCCGGTGAGAAGGAAACTGTTCATAATATAATCTTGCGAAAAGTGTTTACCATTGACTAAATTCATGAAAACAACATAGATGACAAAAAAAAGGAAAAAGGGAATGACTAAACGCCTTACACGTTTATAAGAATAGGATACAAGCTCAAGAAATGAGGTTGGATATGGCTTTTGGACTGTAAGATATGCCGAACAAAAAAGAAAGGCGACGACGGCAAACTGGCTTATCTCACGAGTGTTGTATGCCCACCAATTTTTGAGAAAATAGGCATTAGTGTGGATAAGTATCATAACAATTATGGAGATGCCACGGATATCATCGAGTTCCGAAAGTCTTTTTCTCATATACAAACAGTATGCCAAAAATCACAGCAGTTACCAACACATTTTGTTGGAGCGTAAGCCAATAATGATCGATCATTCCCGTGCCAAGTACAGCAAGTAGAGGAAGCAAAAAAGTAAATCTGTAAATAGACACTCTGATTATTTGAATAATCAGAGTCAACAAGAGGAGGAAGAGTGGGATGCCGAGTTGGGCAAGTGCTAGAAGGAAGATGTTGTGTACTGGTTGTTCAAAAAAAGTGGAAAACTTCTGTGGATAGGCATGCTGAGCGAGGAGATAATTCCCGCTGCCACTTCCGCTTAATGGTTTTTGCTTAACGATGTTGATGGATTTTTGAATAAAATCCGTGCGCTTGTTTATGCTATCACGATCTCCAGATATATTGATCGCAAGAAAAATGAGAAAAAGTGCAACCACAACTTTGGCGATCATGCACAGTTTACAACTCATAAATTGGCGGGAGAAATATAGAAGATTCAAACCTGCATACATAATGATGACTGATCTCGAAAAAGACAGAAGGATAAGAAAAGAAGGAAGGATAAGAAGTAACAATTTAATCATAACATTCGTGATTCTTTTTTGAGTGATAATGAATATATAGAGGAGGAGATAAAATCCCGCCATAGAATTTGGATGGGAGAAGGTCCCGTATGGGCGGAGGAATTCTTTCCCAAACAGATATGCCTTTGCGATACCCGGAGTTGAAATGGAAAACCGTCGTTCTCCTAAATACCACCATAATCCTTGAACGCTATGGCGTGCACTCAGCTGAAGAAGCGACAACCAAACCTCAAGAAATGATCCACAGAGCAATCCATAGATTGCCGCAGAGTATACAACCTTCCTATCTCTTTGAGACCAAAAGAAATAGAAAATAAGTCCCCATTGAATAATTCGGATTAATGAATAAAACCACAACTCTCTTGACAGTGAGAAAATATAGTTAATGTCGACAAGGGCAAAAAATCCAATACTTATTAAAATATTTTTTTGTATGAAGTCCCTAACTTCGTTTCGCTTTTCGAAGAGAATGACAAGGGATGTAAATACAATTGGCAGTGACAAAAGATCACTCAAATATAAAGTAGGCGCAAGATAATCGATTCGAATACCTGAAAGGTAAGAAAACGGAAAGAAAAAATGTTTACCCAACTGAAACGGGAGAGAAAGTGAAAATATAAATACCATTCCCCAAAGGAACATGGCGCGAGTCTTCAAATACATACGATATTGTAACAAAGTGAGTCGTCCTTGCTTTCTGTTTCGTATATAATGAAAATATAAGAATGGAAACAAAAAAAATAAGACTTATTGGAGGGGTTCTTGTGGGCGTTCTTCTCCTAATAGTGGGACTCTTCTTTATTTTCAGTGGGGGATTCCAGTTCGGAAGTAGCAAATCAAATAGTAGCAATACGAAACCTTCATCAAACAAGAATCCAGATGGCTATTCCCTGCAGGGGCAATTTAATAAGAACTCTCAAAAAAAACGCGAACTTTTTACCCCAGAATACGCCCGTTCTGTAGCATTGAGAATTTTAGGATGGATGGATAAAACCAGACTGTATGGAATACGTCTTGACAATCCCTCAAGTAATGGTGAGTTTGTCTGTGATGGAGGCTATGCCGTATCTGAAAATTGTACATCCACCAAACAATGTACCACTCGTATGGTTGCAAACAACATTGGGCTCATTTCAACATGGGCACACTATAAATATTATGAACATGTCGACAGAAGCTTTCCCATTCTTGCAGTGGTCGAGAATGACTTAAAAACTTATGCAAATACGAAAAAAATCTCAGCGGTCCAACCCGCCACTTGGAATTTCAAATTAATCTACGAATTATGGAGCGGACAGGAGTTGACTCCGGATCAAAAAAAACTTGCATGGGATGTCCTATATCGTATGCAGCATGATCCCTTAATCATCAATCCTATCGAAAAGCAGGTTGGGACACTTGAAGCAATGCCCCCACTATTAACACTTGAGACAGCAACCCCCTATGAGGGAGTTCTTACAGAACGGGATAACCTCTATAGTATTTTTTCTTCTGAATACACGGCCTCATTCTTATTCATCCGTGATTCGAGAGTGGAAAAAGAGCAGCGATATCTGAATATTGCGACAGAACTCTATAATCAGGCAATGAGACGGTACATAAAAAGCAACGGTGATACATCCTTATTCAATCCGTATTACTTTGGTATAGCGGCGTTGGACCTCTATCGGATTACCGGAAATGAAGATTTTCTCAATACTGCCAGTAGAGTTGCCGATAGACATATCAATGACGAATGCACAAATAATATGACGCTCTGTTCGTCACGCGTCTATTTCTATCATGAGTTGTTAAAAATGAATGCAAAGCAGGAATATATACAAGCGCGTAATGAATTGCTACAAAAATTATTTACTCAATCATTTGATAGCGAAGATGTCGCTTCATATAAACTAGGAAAGAATGCTTTTTATACGGAACATAAGGAACTTACAGAGAGTTTATCGTATGAACTTGTACCAAATGCATTACTTGTTCGTGTATTAATTGAACTATGAGAAAAATTATATTTATTTTTACTGTTTTAATCTTCTTCCCATATACTCCGCCAGTTTCTGCAACGATTGGTGGTGCTGGATGTGCAACCAAATGTAGTTTCAATTGTGATTGTGGACCGCTCTGCGATGGAGGAGGATGTTCATATAAAGATGGAAAAGAATGCTGCCCCATGTGTTATATGCCAAGCTGTGAATCAGTTGGAATGCATTCAGGTGGATGTCCTGCTGGATGCAAAGACTGCAAGACAAAAGTGTTGAAATGTGCCTGTGGAAACGATACGAGGGAGTGTAATTCCTGTGAAGGAGAGTTCAAGCCGCCAACCGGTCCAAAACCAACAGATGAGCCGCCAATACCGACAACGCCTCCTGCAACACCCACCCCTGTACAACCGACAATAGTTACGACAATCGCGCTTCCCCCACCTGAGTCATTTGAAGGAGAGAAGAAACAAGATGATAGGAAAACATTAGGGAAAAGCTGGATTTGTATAGAGTCAGTTCCATGTTCGAAAGAAGGGGCACCATGTTCTGCATGGGGAAACAAAGCACACAGAGTATTAATCAGGACAAAAGAGGGAACGCGACTCATTCTCGCAAATCAACCCACCTACGTTTTCGAATGTTTATCTCCCGATCAACAATCATATCAATGTACGACCGGGAATGACACGTTGGATAACACCCTCATCAATAAGTCAAACCTAGGGGACTTAAGAAATAAATACGGTTATGAATTTATTTCCTATACTACCCAAAATAATGAATCAATCGACCAGACAATCCCCGAAAAAATTCGGAAAACAGATGCGGAGGGGAAATTTGGTCCGTATGAATGGGAAAGCAAAACGACGAGCAATGCATGGCGATATATTATGACTGTGCAGGATCTCGACTCAGGTCAAAATGATCAAGGAAGCGCAGGAGCACTACAGCAGGGTTTAGCTTTGTTTTCAAGTGATAACTTCAACAAATACTGTGTAATAATCAAATGGGATCCTCGTGGTGTAGTTTATGATTCTGAAACAGGAAAACCACTGTCCGATGTAACTATCACACTTTCCGTTAAGAATCAAAAAGGTAAATTTGTCCTTATGGAAGATAAAAAATGGGGGATCCTATCAAATCCTGTCACCACTCCAATCAACGGCACCTATCAATTTTTCGTTCCCGCAGGGACATACAAACTGAACGTTGAAAAAAAAGGATATATGGTAGTGACAGAAACGAAAGAAGAAATAAAGAATGTATATGATGGAAAAGATATCGTCACCCTCGGGGAGGTAAAAGAAGTGAACGTTGTGATGAAAAAGAAGCCGCTTTTTCCCTATTTATTTGATATGATATCATTACTTTTTTCACATGAGTAACGACTACTATAAACAAAAACAATTCATCGCGGAGGTCAACGAGCAAGATGAGGTCATCGGAAAGATAGAAAAATGGGAAGCCCACAAAAAGGGAATACTCCATCGCGGATATACTGCCATCATCACATTTGAGGACCAATTGGTATTGCAACACAGGAAACATCCGGTGTTTGACAATGTTTTTGATTTGTCATTCTCTTCGCACCAATTGTATGTGAATGATGCGGTCCAAGACGGTGTTGTTTCCGTACTTGATGGGTTGCAGAGAGAATGGGGGATACATGCAGAAGATATTGCAGAAGACATAACATTTGTGAAAAAAGTGTATTACAAGGCATTTGACGATATAAGCGGACATTATGAGCATGAAATCGATTACGTCTATACGGTTGAGCTGAATAAACTCCCCGTATCTGATTACCAATATGCGTATGGATCCTACATTCTTCATAAAAACAATATCGATAAACTTCAAGATCCGCGCATCTACTCTATCCTCGCTCCGTGGGTGTACAAAATAATTGAGAAATAACTTCTTGAAATGTCCCAACAAAAGAGGCATCATGTATACATGAAACACTTTTTTCGACTGACAACCCTTTTTCTTGTCATCTGTGGAATTGCTTTTATCTATCCAAAACCAACCCAAGCGGAAGGGAATCCAGTAGGATATGATAAGGTTTGTCTGAAAGCGGAGAAGGTTATTGAGCAGAAAGGGAATAAGACAGTCAGAAAAAGAAAACTCTCAGGAACTGGGCTTCCGGTTGGGAAAACGATATACATCGTTAACATAACACAGTCAAAAGCAGGACAGATAATCACAACAGGAGATCAAGCGGCGGATACAGAACTTGCCCCATTTGGTGCAAAATATGTGGCTGGCGTCATGCAATATGTGAGCGGTCAGGCAAAAATGAATTCAGTAGATGGGAATATAGAAGTAGTGGTGAATGCAGTCCCTGCGTATGAACCTGCACGACACACTCCTGCGCAATATTTTGCTGTTTTCCCACGAGAACCTCAGCCAACAGGAGATCCTGCACAAGCAGCGGGTACCGTAGGAGGTTTACAACAAGGACCTCTCGGAATGGACCAGCTTTTTAGCCCGGGCTCCACAAAAGATTGCGCTTCTATCCAATGGGATCCAGAAGGAAGGGTGTTTGATGCAAACACTCTTGAACCGATGGAAAATATCTCGGTAACAATCCTTGATTCGGCAAAAAAAACACTTAACCAAGTTGGCGTAAGAAATCCAGACATTACAGATGTGTTAGGGAACTATACGTTTTATGTGGAAGAGGGAGATTATTATTTATCAGCAAAACTTCCAAGTACTTATACAATGGTGACAGACGTATCTCAGATACATCAAAATTACACGAAAGTATATAGCGACATCTATAAAACAGATGAAAAAATAGTTGAACGGATCGATACTCCAGAAGAAGAGCAGCAGGGATATCCAAATGTGGAACATAGGGATATTGCACTCATTTCGACAACTGCTAAAACAAATAGGCCACTAAGTATTCTCGCTCACACAGAAATCGCAGCGGATGATGGAGAAGTGTATTCAGGTCAAACAACACATCCCCTGACAAAAATATTTATCAAACAAGGGGGAGTGCAAATCGCTGAAGGAGTCGCAGATAAGAATGGTGCATATTCATTTCCAGTCAGTGCCTCTCTTATCAATCCCCAAACACCAATTGATATTTCCTATGAGAAAGTTGATCTGACGTTACTCCCACTTGCACTGAGGAATAGCTGGTTGCAAAAAATAATTGGAACTGTTTTTGCACAACAAGACAATACGGTGGCAATTAGGACACAACCAATATTACAAAATGTGGATGGGTACGCATATGATCAGAATGGGAAGATGATTTCATTTGCAACCGTCAATCTGAGATTGAAAAACAATGATGCAATTGCAGTGCAAGTCAAAGCTGATGAAGCAGGCCATTTTGCGGTTATAAAAGGTGCTGCTCCAAGCCTTCCTTATTATTTTGAGTTCATCGACCCAACATCGAAGAAGCTGATAAAAAAAGAGACATCTGAGTTCTCCGTCAACAATAATGTTGTCGGTAAATTCAAGAATAATGTCAAACCACAACAGAGAGAGATACCGGACCAAACACCTCAACAAGTAAATATTACTCAAAAATCTGAGATGAGCCCATTGGCAATCGGATCAATTATTTTCATTCTTATCTTGGGCACAGTTACGGTGGTCGTGATGATGACAAAGAAAAAAGTTGGGCCACCGATGCAGTAATCGTGAAGTCATTTCTTTGATACAATTGGCACATGAAGGTTTTAAATAGGAAAGCATTGCGAGACTACGAAGTCCTTGAGACTGTTGAGACAGGGATGGTCCTTACCGGGGCTGAAACGAAGTCTGTATTTTTAAAAAGAGTGAACCTTGATGCTGCATATGTGAAACTCATGAGGGGAGAGGCGTATTTGATCAATGCTGATATCCAAAAATATGAGTTTGCCTCACAGGAAGAATATGACCCAAAAAGAAGCCGCAAACTTCTTCTGCATAAAAAAGAACTGCTTAAACTACATGTGAAAACTGCGGCAAAAGGACTCACATTGGTTCCTCTCTCCTGTTATAGTCAGGGGCCCTATATCAAACTTGAAGTTGCCGTTGTTCGAGGAAGAAGAGATCTTGAAAAAAAGAATGTCGAAAAGAAAAAGGAGCTTGTCAGAAACGAAAAAAGAGAGATGAAGGAATGGTTAAAAAAATAATTTGACATCGGCCCTTCAACAGGTTAGAGTAAAAGGTATATGGATACATACTCGTTGAGTAGGCATAACATAAACCCTCATGGGAACGTTCATAGAAACCCTCATATAGATTGGCTCACCGATAAATCACTCGAAAAGAAAGAAGTCGTCAAAACGAAGACTGGAGCACTCCTGGTATATACAGGAAAATACACGGGAAGATCTCCAAAAGATAAGTTTATCGTGGATAATTCTCAATCCATCCATGAATCAATAAACTGGGATGCGACCAATGTCCCGATGACAGAGGAAAATTTCGAAAAATTATACAAAAAAATTTCAGCACATCTTTCTAACCAAGATGACCTCTATATATTTGACGGATTTGCCGGTGCTGATAAAAAATATAAACTTCATGTGCGTGTCGTTTCTGAGTATGCATACCAGACATTATTTTCTACGCATCTTCTTCGCAGACCTACTGCTGCCGAACTTCTTGCACATGTGCCTCAATTGACAGTTCTTTCTGCACCAAACTGTTATGCTGATCCAAAAACAGATGGTACGAACTCAGAAACGTTCATTGTCCTCAATATGGAAAAAAGGATAGTGCTTATTGGAGGCACAAAATATTCCGGGGAAATTAAGAAGTCGATATTCTCCGTAATGAATATCCTGTTACCTGAAAAAAACGTCCTCCCCATGCATTGCTCGGCAAATGTGGGACACGACGGGAAAACTGCTCTATTTTTTGGTCTATCAGGGACGGGAAAGACTACTTTATCCGCCGACCCAAACAGACAACTCATTGGAGATGATGAACATGGGTGGAGCGAAAATGGCATTTTTAATTTTGAAGGAGGGTGTTATGCAAAATGTATAAATCTAAAAAAAGAAAGCGAGCCCCAAATTTGGGGGGCCATTCGTCATCAATCACTCCTTGAGAATGTCGTCGTCAAACCGGATGGCGAAATCGATTTCACCGACCCTCATTTCACAGAAAATACGCGCGTTGTTTATCCAATAGAATTCATTGAAAATGCAGTCCTTTCCGGGGTAGGAGGACACCCATCATATGTGATATTCCTGACTGCAGATGCGTTTGGTGTTCTTCCCCCTGTTGCTAGATTATCGACTCATGCTGCAATGTATCATTTTATGTCTGGATACACATCCAAACTTGCAGGGACTGAGAGGGGAATAACTGAACCAAAAACAACATTTTCCCCATTTTTTGGAGGACCGTTCATGGCACTAAAACCTCTTGTCTACGCAAATCTCTTAAGGGACTACATCAAGAAGTACCAGACCAAGATATATCTCGTAAACACGGGATGGTCCGGTGGCGTATATGGGGTAGGAAAAAGAATCAGCATACATGATACCCGCTCAATCATTACTGCCATCCTGGAAGGCAGACTCGATGAGACACTCTATCATCATGATGATCTTTTCAACCTCGATGTTCCTCGTGAAGTTCCCCTCGTAAATAGTCAAATACTGAAACCAAAGCAGCTGTGGAGAGATAAAAAGGAGTATGATGCTGTCGCGAAATCATTGGCGACTGCGTTTCAGGATAATTTCAAAAAATTCAAAAATATCCCAAGCACCATTATCAATGCGGGCCCACACCTATGATTTCAAATAGAGCACAACACATTAACCCATCTCTTACATTAGCCATTTCATCTAAAGCTAAAGAAATGAAAGTAAAAGGAATAGACGTTATCTCATTTGGTGCAGGAGAGCCCGACTTTGATACGCCAGAGCATATCAAAAATGCCGCCATACTGGCGATACAAAACGGGTTTACAAAATATACAACGACAAGCGGCATTTTAGAACTGAAAGAGGCAATTTGCAAAAAATTTGAGAGGGACAATCATCTTAGCTATAAACCAGAAAACATACTCGTATCCACAGGTGCAAAACAGTGTCTATATAATTTAATCCAAGTACTCATCAATCCAGGAGATAAAGTAATTCTTCCTGTTCCCTATTGGGTGAGCTATGAAGAGATGGTAAAACTTGCCGGAGGAGAATGTGACAGAATTCCGACAAAAAATTTCAGGTTAGATCCTGAGGACTTAAAGAAAAGTATCACAAATAAAACAAAATTGTTGATCCTGAATTCACCATCAAATCCAACAGGATATGTGTACTCAAGAGAAGAACTTCAGGAAATAGCAAAGATATGTGTGGAAAGGAATATTTATGTGATAAGCGATGAGATATATGAACCGCTTATTTATGGAAAAACACACACATCGATAGCGGAGCTTGGAGAAGATATAAAAAAATTGACGATAGTTGTCAATGGCGTTTCAAAAGCTTATTCGATGACAGGGTGGAGACTCGGATATTGTGCCGGTGGAAAAGACATAATAAGAGGAGCTGCACTTCTTCAGGATCATCTAACCTCAAATGCAAACAGTATCGCCCAAAAAGCAGCTGTCGAGGCGCTGAATGGTCCACAAGAGGTCGTTACTAAAATGAGAGAAGCATATAAAAAACGCAGAGACTATATTGTCGGGAGACTCAAAAGTATTTTTGGTCTTATGGTAAGCACTCCAGATGGGGCATTCTATGTGTTTGTCGATATTTCTAGCTTATTGAAAGGATCGATAAGAACATCCAGTGAATTCTGCAAACAGCTACTCGAAAAAAAATATGTCGCCGCTGTGCCTGGAAGCGCATTCGGAGATGATCGATTCATCAGGTTGAGTTATGCCACAAATGATGAGAATATACGGAAAGGCATCGATAGACTTGAAGAGTTTGTCCGTGATATAGTGTAAGTATGCAACTATCTAAAGAACTCATAACCGTAACCCCATTTTCAAAGGCGATAGGGCTCACATTATTTATTGTGCTTCCTATCATAGCTTTTTCACTAGGAATGAGCTATCAGTCGACGCTCCCTCCAAAAAATATTGTGCCAATAGTGAGTCCAACAGAGGAACCAGTTGCCTGCACGATGGATGTGCGTATTTGTCCAGATGGGACATCAGTTGGAAGAATCCCACCAGATTGTGAATTCGAAGAATGCCCAATCGTTCAGGATGAGGTAAAGACATTTACTGGTGTAATAAGTAATATCAATTATGGATGTGAGGTCGACGGGGTCTGTTCTATCGGGATCGGAAAGGGGAATGTTATTGTATTGAAAGGAGAAGGAATCGATGCATCTGAGCCAAGAGGAACGATACCTGAAGGAATTCTTGACTCGTCAAAACTCAACACATTTCTTAGAAAACAAGTAGAAGTATATGCTAAAACTGACGGTGGCAGGACAGACTCATATACTATTTATGGAAGTAAATCATTTTATATCAAACTCATCGATAGTGTAAAAATGACTTGTGGAGGCATTGCCGGAAAATTGTGCCCATCAGGATATTACTGCAAATATGATGGGACCTATCCTGACGCAGCAGGAACTTGTTTGAAATCAGCAATAAAAACCACGTATGAATGTCCGAAAACACAGTATGTTGATTGTATGCCTGGCCCTGGCAGCATCAAAAAGACAGAATGTGGTACAGCATTTCTCCAATGGGCTACGGAAAATTGTCCTGGGTTCCAAGGCGCTGCATATTGACGTATAATGGAGTTCCATGTTTGATAAGAACCTTGCTATTGTTGATTTGGAAACAACCGGTATGAGCGCGTCTCGTCATCGAATCATTGAGATCGCAATTATCCGTGTGGAAGGAAATAAAATTGTTGATACATTCACTACTCTCATCAATCCGGAAGTATCCATTCCTCCATTTATTACTCATCTGACCGGTATTTCAGAACATGATGTGGAAGGCGCACCTGTTTTTGCAAAGGTTAAACATAAAGTGAGAAAGCTTTTGAAAGGTGCCACATTTGTTGCTCATAATGTGTGGTTTGACTATTCGTTTATTAAGTCTGAATTAGAACGGGTTGACATCTCATTTGAATCTCGACGTTGTTGCACAGTTCGCCTATCCCGCAGGCTTTTTCCACAATATAAAACCCATAAACTAGCATCACTTATCGAACGATTTGGATTCACTTATAGCAGCAGGCACCGCGCATATGATGACGCATATGTATTATGGCAGTTTTTGAAGAAGATAAAAAAAACTGTTCCCGCGAAAACTCTTCATTCGACATGGAATATCCTTGCAGCGTTGCCACCTTCTTTAAAATGACTTAACGGATAAGTTCTGAAAGCGAATCGATACATGCGGCTTTTTGTGCAAGGAATTCTTTTTTTGGAGTGAGGCCGTTTGGGACTGCAATAAAATGAATTCCGGCACCAATTGCTGCCTTCATATCTCGGATATCATCTCCCACATATAGAATTTTTTCAAGGTTAATATTTTTTTGCCTTAATAGTTTGATGGCATTATCAAATACTTTCGGATCAGGCTTATGAAATACTGAGTCCGTCGATCCTTGGATTAGATCAAATTTATCATATGGCATTCCTGTTTCTTTCATATCTTTTACAACAGAGTCTCTTGTCATGCTTGTAATAATACCCGTCCAGTACCCATGGGTATGTAGATAGGTCAATACAGGAATAGTATCGGTAAAAGGATATTTAGGATATTGATCGTCAAGCGAATGATAATTATCTTTCATATTTTCAACGGTGTCTTTATGGTCATAAAACAATTCAATCATTGGTTCAAACGGCATCCCCCAATAGGTACGAATTGTTTCTTCGGTAAGATCATGATTGTAAAACTGTTTTGCAGCTGCTTGGTGTTGCTTCCATTTGATATTCATAGCCTCAACAAGAGTTTCGTCAAAATCGAACAAAATAGCCTTGTAATTGGATATAAGCATTGAAATATTCTACTTCATTTGAGATCGTTATAGCAAGCTGAAAATGGTATAATAGAGGCTCCCATGGGCTTGCCCTGAGCGAAGTCGAAGGGGATGACAGGAATCGATGGGGAATCGGCACATTTACAAAAGGTGAGGGCGGGTCTGTCCGTTAAACAGAAAATCAACAACTGCTAACTCATTTGAGAAAAACGTTGCTGAGTTGAAAGCTTTTGCTTCAGAAATGATCTTCGGATCAAATCAAAAAGCTATGCTCTTTGCATAATATAAGCTTTTGATAAAGCCCCATTTTAGAGATTCGTCCGGTTTGCGCTAAAAATGGGGTTAACCAACCGGAATATGTGAACTACCATTCCCAATTGGGTAGGGATCAGACAACCCTTAATTGGCTGTATAAGAAGGTTTGCTTATTTTCCAACTTATGCATGCGTAAAAAATATTCTACCCCTCACTAAACCTTTGTAGACGTGTTTCCTCAGATCCGGGTTCAATTCCCGGCATCTCCACCAATTTTGAAAAAGAAGGTATGCAACGAAAAAATTCTTCATAGGGTAAAATAAATATATGAAAACAAAATCTCAATGGGACAGTGCGGTTGATATATATAACGAGGGTATGGGAGAAGAAGGGGATGTTTTAAATAATACCCTGATATATCCGATCATAATAAAGCTGCTGGGAGACTTAAAAAATAAATCAGTTCTTGATTCCGGCTGTGGCAGCGGATATTTTACTGCGAAGCTTGCAATAAATGCCAAAGAAGTAATCGGGACAGATTTTTCAGAAAGCTTTATTAAATTGTGTAAACATAAATATATAACCGTTCCGAATCTTTCATTTCAACAGCAAGATGTAACAGAAAAAATGCCGTTTAAAGATGGGTCATTTGACTCTATCACTTCTAAAATGGTCTTACAATACGTGGAAGATCTACAGATGTTTGCCGATGAGTCTTTTCGCATTCTTAGAAAATCGGGACATCTCATCATTGCTGTCGATCACCCATTCAATACCCAATTTTATTTTGCACAAAAATTAGCAGGAAGTACAAATCCAAAATATAAAAGCCTGAGTCACTATTTTGATAGGAATGAACAGACCAAACGATCGCTGTGGGGGAAGGTAGATCTGAGTTGGTATCCAAAAACAATCGCCGATTACATAATGCCATTTATCGATAAAGGATTTTATCTCAATACAATTGAGGAGCTTTCTGAAGAAAAAAAAGGCACGCCCATTCCTCGTGTCCTTATTTTGGATTTTTTAAAGAAATAATTTTTGTTACAATTGCAATATGACAAAAACTGACAAACGGCTTCTTCGAAACACAAAAAACAAACTGCTTGCAGGTGTTGCGGCAGGTATCGCAGATTACTTTGATCTTGATCCCAATGTGATCCGCTTTCTTTTTATTGTACTCACCGCATTTGGAGGGTCGGGTATTTTGATGTATCTTTTGTTATGGCTGCTTCTTCCATCCGATACATCTGAAGCAAACGATAGCAGAGACACAGTGAAGGAAAACGTCCAACAAATGAAAGACGTAGTGAAGGATTTTACGGACCAAATTAAAAATGAACAACCACATGCTATGAATGAAAAAAAAGGAAAATCACAACAGTATCTTGGAAGCATCTTAGTCATATTGGGAATTTTGTTCCTGCTCAAAAATCTTGGATTGATCGATCTTTATTTAATCCAGAAATTTTGGCCGGTGCTTATCATCTTCCTTGGCGTCGCACTTGTTTCTCAGAATGAGAACTAATAGCTATGGTTGATATTACCTCATTGTTGCAGACAGCAAAGACAGACGCATTTTTGATATCCCAGTTTTATAACGTTTTATATCTTACTGGGTTTGAGCCGCTCAGCCCTCATGAGCGGGAAGCATATCTTTTATTAATCAATGGCAAGAAAATAATCATCACCGATGGACGATATGCAGGAGAAAAACATAGCGACGATTCTGAACTTTATATTCTTAAACCAAAAGAGCGAGCGCTTGAAGTTGTTGGGCGGATGTGTCATGGAGGGAATGCGAAAACTCTTGGATGTGAATTGGACGATTTAAAATGGGGAGAGCAAATACAATTGAAAAAAACAGGGATGGAACTCCTCCCGTTTGCACGCATTCTTTCTCCATATCGATCGATCAAGACCGATGAGGAACTGTTTGCAATAAAACAAGCATGTCACATTGGAGATCAAGTTTTAAAAGATATAACCCCTTATATTCACCCGGAGCAATCAGAAAAAGAAATTGCATGGTTACTGGAAAAAATGGTACGAGAAGGGTATGGGGCACAAATCGCATTTGATCCAATCGTTGCCGTTGATGCACATGCTGCAAACCCTCACTACAACACTAAACAAGGTGAGGGCGTTATAAAAGACGGCTCCCTTCTTCTTATCGATTTTGGTGTAAAATCCCACAATTATTCCTCAGATATTACACGCATGGTTGGAGTAGGGGGAGTGTCTGATGAAATCAAGAACACCTATGCAAAACTACTTGAAGTACAGAAAAAGACAGTTGCATATGTGGATACTGCTACGGAATTGAAATCCATAGACGCATTTTGCCGCAATGAACTGCAAAAAAATAATCTTCCCAATTTCAGTCATTCAACGGGGCATGGGATTGGACTTGAAGTTCATGAGGCCCCTCGAGTGAATATAATTTCCTCAGATATCAAAAAAGTCGGACAGGTATTCACCATTGAACCAGGAATATATATCCCGGATAAATGGGGAATGCGAATTGAGGACACTATCACAGTTTCGGAGGAAGGGGTTGAGGTGTTGACTCGTTTTCCAAAGGCGTTGGTTCTTGTTTAGGCTTTTCTTCTTCACCTGGGAGGTCCTGACTCATCTCAAGAGTTTTTGTATTCTCTTCGGTCTTTTTCTTTACGTCGACAAATTCTTCTGTCTCTTCGGATTTCTTCTTTAGTTTTTCAGTGATCTCTCGTTCCTTATCCATATCATGCTTAACGAATTTGGCCGCTTCAATCTTTGCTTTTAAGTACACGATAAGTTCCTCACCCTTGAGACTGTTGATCAAGAAAATTGGGAGAATGTATGCAAGATCATCAATTCCTTCTTGGCGTAACTTATCGTCGGCAGAGAGAAGCTTATTGAGTGTGTTCGTAATAAAGACAATATCCTGATCGACCCATTGTTCACGGGATGTGATATTTTCCGATGCGGGGACTTCACCTTTTTCATATTGTTGAGTCCACATCTTTTTGACTTCTTCGTAGTCTTCAATTGAAACACTTGGAGGAATCGCAACGGTTTGTTCAATTGTCTTTTCTGGTTCTGAAACAAGAGGAGTTTGAGTTTCAATTACTCGTTGTACATCTTCTTCTTTCATCTGTTCTTTCTCTGCAACCTTTTTGACAACATCTTTATTTTTCTTGACGGATTCTGCAATTGCCTTAATGATCGACTTTACCGTGTCGGTAGCTATTCCTGTTTCTTTTGTGATATTCGTCAAGATTTGTGCAGGCGCTTTTGCGATATTCACTTTATATGAGCTTAAGACGGTTTGTATTTGTTGTGCAGGCGCTTGAGTTGCCTTGGTGATATTCTCCATGATGGAAGTATTAGAGCTGACAGTATTCATGAGTGTCGTGTTCATTGAAGTGACCTTGTCATTGCTGATATTCACCTTATAAGCAACTGCTTGTGGCGCAGTAACGGAACGAGGGACTGTTTTTAATATCTCTTCTTTTCGTGAGTTCATCTCTGTTCGAGAAGATGAAATAGAGGAAAGGATTTGGCGAGCCACCTTATCGTCCTTAATGGTTCTATTAAACAATTCAGTACGAATATTCATGAACTTTTGTCGCTCAGCCGGTGTATTAGCTTTCGTTGGTTGAGACAACATGTCAATATTCTTTCTCACAGTCTCATTTGTCTGCTTATTTGTTTCGAATTTGGCAACATCGGTAATTTTATTCATGGAAAGATTGAGCGATTTGGTGATGTCTTCAGTTTTCGTCTGTTTAATTTCCTGCAATGTCTCCATCTTTATATGCATCTGGGTTTCGATATCTCTTGTCGATTTCATCGATGTGTTGTTGAACGAGTGAGATGCAGTTGGAGCAGACGGTGGTGTTTTTGGTGGTGGTGGCGCCATACGGTCATACATAGACATCAATACATTCTTCATAGCCATTATTCCATCACAGCAGTAGTCACGGAAAATACGCAGGAGCCACCAAGGAAACCATATAACCGCCCATAACATAATCAGAGAAATTACATATTCAACAAACGTGTCGACATAATTTCCATTATTAAGTGCTCCAATAATTTGGCTTCCTATCTGTGCTGGTCCACCGTACACAATATTAATTCCTGTTGGATAGATATATCCGGAAACCTGTGTCGCTCTTGAAAAATCAAACGGGAATGGAATACCACTTTGCCAGATTTTCGTCAGAGCTCCAAGGAATAGGGCAAAGAGCGGACCATAAAACACCCATTGTGCAAAAACTCCTATCCAGATCCACCCCACATTTCTGATAAAGACAAACGGCATAAGAAGAGCGAGGAACGGTGCAGCGAATAACAAGAACCAGAGAAGTATTTTTCGAAGAAGCATCATGATACCCATCAGATAATATGTGACATTTGTCACCTTCATGAGAAACATTTCCGCGGAAATTGCCTCTTGTACTTTAAAATTAAGATCACGACATCCAACAAATGTGGCATAACTATCTTCCTTACTTTGTGCCCCAGTAAAATAAATATTAAACAATCTGTCTCCACCAAGTGATTCTATAAAAAATTTCATGATGATCTCCGAGAGCTGAACAAATGTCATGATTATCGCGTAAGAGAAGATAATATAGAGAAGTCCTGCTCCAATCTTGTAGACAATGGGCCACACCTGCATTTTTATTTGAAAGTCGGAGCGTTGACCGACAATATATCCGATACCAAAAAGAGCTGCAACGAGAAGAAAGAGAAAGAGAGTTATATTTTGAGTAACGGTCCAAATTTGACGTATTGCTGGGTGTTGATCAATAGCACTTTTTGTCATTACCCAGTATAGAAATTGACGAGCTCTTTCATTCGCTTTTCCTTGGGATGTCGTCTGCTCATCCAATGACCAGTAGTGATTTATCAACGGGTTTTTTATGAACTCATCATAGGTGGCAACGCATTTTTCTCCCTTATAGAATGCGCTTTTCTTATAAATATCAGGTAAGTCCTTCGGGCAATTGCCGAGCCGTGGATCAATAGAACAGGGAAGTGGCGTGGCGGGTGCTGCGGCTGGTGGGTCAGCAGCCAATACAGAGGCGACAAAAAAGAGTGTGAAAAAAACGATACCAACAAAACCGGCTAATTTTCTCGCCATACTTTCATGGTACTGTAATGGCGGCTGGTTGACAATATGTATATATACAATTACACTAAAAATATATGAAAAAACTATTAATTGGCTTATCTTTCGTTCTATTAATAAATATATTCCTCATAAAAGACGCACATGCAGTGATTGATGGGTTTATCAGTGACTGTTTAAAGGTTGCCGCATCAGGTCATACTGCAAACCTTTCTATTAAACCTGACGGTGAGATTAAAGCACAGGGCGACTCCGATACATGGGTTTTTGTTTGCATAACTTCCGCAATAGGAACGAAATGTACGACAGGTATTGCTGGTGTTGATGATACTCTATTCGGGAAACACGATGATCTGACCGCTCTACAAGGTATTGGGTGTGATGGAGAGGGCTGTACAGTTGGAGGAGTAAACGGTGGGCAGGTTCCTGCAAGAAAAACAAATGGCGATGGTTCAGCTTTTACCACAGCAGTTTCCTGGCACGATCAATACTTACCAGGAGTTATACATCAATGGTCTTGGGTACAGGCTGATAATGGGGCGGGCAATAATGGAACAGAAACGGGCAATCTTGGGGCACAACAACAAGGAACATTTGATTTTACCAAACTAAGTGGAGATACATCAAAATGTGTGAAAATCGGATGGGATCCCCGAGGATACGTATTTGATGCAGTAACACTTAATCCTGTTAAAGGTGTCCAAGTTACCCTTTCCAAAGGTCCAAAAGGCGGGACATTCAGTGATGTTCCCTCCGGTCTTGGTGTCACAAACCCAGACACTTCCCGTTCAACGAATGGACAGTATAGTTTTTATGTTGAACCAGGATTCTATAAACTGCGCATTACTTCTACAAATGCAACAATCGCTCCATTAACCGCAGTGAAGACCGCTTATCAGGATTTATTTATGGATTCAGAGGGAAAAACAAATATATATCAAACTGGTCAGGAGGTTGAAGAGGTTAAAGGAAGTGTGGCTATTGCACATATTCCTGTTACAGTAACTGATCAATCACTATTAATAACAACCCTCCAAAGACTGGAAAAACTTGAAGAAAGAGATAAGGGGCAAGTATCCATATTTGGAAGAGTATCTCATCCCAAGTCTAAGATATTAATGACGATAGGGTATATCGGCGAAGACAATAATCCAGTAACACAAGAAAAGATATCATTTACAAATGACTTGGGTGAGTATGAAGAACATATTGATCAGGAGCCGGTAGATTCAGCAGGAAAACAGTTGTACTTTGAAAATATGACTGTCGACTTTGAACTTAACTCCTTTTACACAACAGGTGTATTTGCAAAAAAACAAAACAGTAATAAATTACTTGATGTATTTGAAAAATTATGGAGCTTTTTTTCCAAAAAGATAGATGTGAATGCTGCGACGACAGGGACATCGTATAACGTTAAACCGTTACCTCAATATATTGAAGGAGTGGCATATGATGCAAATCACATAGCAATCCCAGGAGCAATTGTTGGGGTGTATACAACCTTCAGTAACAATCCAATGTATATAACTGTTGCCGATGAGAAAGGACAATATAAAATTGGCTCACAACATCTTCCTCGTTTTCCATTTGAACTTCGCTATAAAAAACCAACAGGAGAAATAATTGTTATCGATACAGGAACTTTTATTAAACAAAATGTAAAGTTTTTTGTAGCGGAAGGGATAAAACCATTTGAGACTAAAAAAACTTCAAATACCGAAGTCTATGCTTCCCAGGTGAAAGTAAAAGAAGTGGTAAAAGACTCTGATTTACAAGCATTGTCCTCCGCAGGAAGTAGTAAAGGTACTGGAACTAAGAAAATAACCACAGGATTGAGTAACGCTTCTAATCAGGTTTCACCAGTCCCACAGACAGCTGGGGGTACGTTTGGTGGTTCGTCAGGTGTCATGATGATTGTCGTGGTCATACTCGTATTGGTTATGGTTGGAGTAGGTGTATTTGTCATGATGAAGTCTAAACAGACACCACAATATTAATATGAACAAAAATTTTTTTTTATTTGTTTTCATTCTTTCAATATTTGTCGGAAGCGGTGTTTATGCACGCGAAACAGGTAATGCGGGTATGATAACTCAAGGCTCGATACGTACATGTCTTTCACCGAAATTAGTCGGCTCTCCACCTCCAGCATGGTTCAAAAGAGCCCAAGTCGATGTACAACTAACGGGCACCTGTGAGGCCGCTTCCTGTCAGATTGTGCGTTGTAACAGCAATAATAAGGAAATTGAAGAAAATGAAAATTTTGAGAAAAAGTGTAAAGCAGGAAAAATAGGAAACCCAAACTGTGCAGATAAGTTAGACGCCAACAAAAAAAAGATAGAAAAAAGCGTTGAAAAGAAACCTGGTTGCAAGACAATTGGGTTTGCAGCAGGGGGAACAGTTGTTGCAATGAAGGCACAACAAAATAACGTGCTAGGGTCAACGGCTCCACAAGAAGTTCCTAATGGTCCAGTAAATGTCTTAACACAGGAAGGTGACTATACGGCCCACATAGAATATACCTATTATGCAGTGGGGAATGTGCCACCAACAGCAAAAGGTGGAGATACAGAGGTGGCATCCGCTGGTGCCAATAATACACAACAACTTGCCCAGATAGGATTTACTTTCGTTGACGCACAAGTTGCCAGCAAAAGTAAGGATTGCACAATGATAACATGGGACCCATATGGACGTGCATTTGATGCGGTTTCGCTTGAACCTATGGAGGACGTTGAGGTAATCTTAAACGACAGCACTGGTAAGCCGGCGACTCAACAATTTGAAGGGAATAATGATGTTACGGATATGAGTGGTCTATTTAATATCCTTGTCGAAAAGCCTGGTATGTATTCTATGAAAATACAGGGTCCAAACACTCATCAATTCATAAGCACTCCAACCCTCGATCAAAACTACAATATGATTTATTCCGATTTGTATTCACCTGCGAAAGTATTCGAGGAAGTGCAAGGGGTTGCGACTCACCATGATATTCCACTTCAACCAAAAGGCCAACCATATACCGTGGCAGTTGCAGAGGTTATGACCGCTGATGAAGCGGTCGACATGGGAGACTTTATCATATATGCAGGAAAGAGCAGTTTCCCATTATCTCGTGTCTGTATGGTCACAGAACGGGGACGTACCCGTGTAGGTGAATGCACCTATGCAGATAAGTTTGGGGAGTATTCTATTTCCATTGGAAAAGAAGAGATACCGCTCGAAGCCCTTGTGCCACAGGCAGCAAAAGTTAAGCTTACAGATCCAGCATGGAAAGATAGCGTATTTGCTCCAGTTGAGAATTATGACATAAAAATTTATGAACCGATTCTTAATCATATTGAAGGAGTAGCTTATGACGAGAATAATATACCGATTCCATTCGCAACTATTCAGATAAAGCAAAAAATGGATGATGAGGTTGTCTTTGAAATGGTTACTGATGAAAAAGGATTCTTTATCATCTACTCAAATGATCTTCCCGTATTCGAATACTATATTGATATTATGAATCCTGGGACATCACAGCATTCGATAAAGACAACCTCTCAATTCGTTAAAGAGAATACGACATATATCACTGACAATAAATTAAATTTATTACTTGCAAAAAGGGACGGAGTCGTCATAAGCAAACCAACAGCTGAAGAACTCGAAACTGCTGCAACTGCGAATAAAAAGAATCAGCAATCATATATTGCGCTTTCAAAAATAAGTGGAGAGAGCAAAAATTTGCTCCCATCACGTTTGTTTGAAAACAAGAATGTTGCAATGGTAGTGACAGGTATTATACTGGTGATTCTGGTATTGGCAGCAATAGCTCTCTTTATTAAAGCGAAGAAGTAGCGTCATCCATGATTTCTTTTGAGTGATTAAAGACATCCACCTTAAGGTATTCTTTTTGGATTGTTTGATCTGGGTTAATCAAAAAGCTTATTCGTTTCACTCCATCAAATGTCTGACCCATGAATTTTTTTTCACCCCACGCACCATATGCTTTGATGACGTCTTTGGTTTCATCACTCAGCAAAGGTAAGGTAAGATGATATTTTTCGGCAAACTTTTTATGAGATGCGACAGAATCCTTCGAAATTCCTAAGATGATGATATTATTTTTTTTATATTCACTTGCCAAATCTCGGAATCCACATGCCTCTTTCGTGCAACCGGGAGTGTCATCTTTTGGATAAAAATATATAAGAACCCAAGAGCCTTTATAATCAGAAAGTGTTCTCATAACACCATCTTGATCGGGTAATGAGAACTCAGGCGCTTTTTTCATGATGATGAGGGTGATGTAATGAATGTTTTTTTGTCGGTTCCGGAACAGAATATTTCTGCTTTTGAGCGATATAAAAGACACCGCCAGCAACAGCAAAGAAAATAAGAGCGGCTGTTACCGCTGTGTTTCGGGAGTCTGCGATACCAGTTCGAGGGAGCGCTGTTGGTTGGGGAGGGAGAGTTGGGACTGGTGGATTAGTAGGAATTATAGATGTCGGGCCAGGAGTTGCGGTTGGAGTCGGAAGCCACAAGGTACAGATTTCTGTTTCTCCAGCGCTTTGCGCAATTATCTTGAATACGACCGTTGCAAAAACACCGGTTCCATTGAATCCAGCATTGCTCGTTCCAGTAAAAAGAATTTTTCCGGTTCCATAAGTGGTCGTATCAGCTACGACAGCATTCATTGCGGCTCCAGCAGTTACACTTACATACTGTAACAATTGAGCATCGTAGGTTAAGCCTGATTGAATTGTCGTCAAGGAAGCCCCTTCGGTGTCGATATTTATCGTGAAGGTAATATCTTGCCCTCTTTCGAGAGTCCCTGTGGGAGGAATAAGATCGAACTTTGTCGCAAAAACGGATCCTGCACACAGATAAAACGAGATGAAAAATAAAAATAACGGAGCAAGTAGTCGATTTTTGTTCATACTTATATTTACAACTATAATATTATTTTAGCCAGAGTGCAAGATGAAGATGAGGCTTGTGGTACAATATAGTATGAAAAAAGCTGTTTTGGTTTTATGTGGTCTTTTTCTTATTGGAGCGGTGCAGGCTGCTACTCCCAAGGACCTAATCAAAAATGGGACGGTCATTTATGAACTTCCCTATGCGGGAATCACACCTGAAAACCCTCTTTATTTCTTCAAACAATTGAGGGATCAGATAAAGGAGTTTCTCACTCGTGATTACATCCAAAAAGCAGAATTTTTATTAGTATCTTCCGATAAACGAGCTCATATTGCGATTATTCTTGCCGAAAAGGGAAAGACACGCCAATCTGTTGAGGTGTTGGCGGATGCTGAAGAACGGGCTCTTCGTATTCCACCACTCCTGGCTTCTTCTAAAAAGCAGGGAACTTCAGCCAGCGAACAGTTTATCTACACCCTTAAATTAAGTAATACTAAACATAGGGAAATCATCCAGGAAATAGCAAAGATGCTCCCTCAAGGACAAGATGAGGAGATTCTGAATGCCCTCATAGACCTCAATCAGCGCGTTGCAGACGAGCTCTCTCACTTATAAGCCTTGTTTTTTTGACACTTTTTTGATATAGTTTAGGTTCCGCAAGGAGAAAGGTAAAAAAACATGAAGAAAAAAACAACAACTCAAACAAACCCCATGGAGGCTCTCCTCCAGAAAGCGCCATTTGCACGCGTAAAGAAAAATGCAGATATCGAGGCTATTATCATCTCGCTCTCCCGAAAGAACGTCCTTTTTGATATCGGAGCAAAAGCATATGCTCTTCTCGGCGAGAAAGAATTAAAAGAAATTTCAACCTATCTTCCCTATTTAAAGGAAGGTCAAACAGCACATGTACGTATCATTGCTGAAGAATCAAAAGAAGGATATCCAGTCGTATCGATGAGGAAATTTTTTGAACAAGGAAAATGGGATATATTGAAAGGAAAGAAAGATAAAGAAGAAGAAATAGAGGTTATGTGTGGAGAATATGGAAAAGGCGGTGTTTTCGTTGATTTTATGGGAATTCGAGGAGTCATCCCAAAAATCCAATTAACTGAAAATTTTTTGAACAATCCAGAAAAATTAAGCGGACAAAAGATTAAAGTTAAAATTCTCGAAGTTGATGAAAAGAAAAACAGATTGGTTGTTTCCCAAAAAGTTGCAGCACTCAATATTTCTCAAAAACAACTTCATGAAGAGTTTGAAAAGATTGAAATAGGCAAGACATATAAGGCAAAAGTGCTTGGTGTTTCAGAATTTGGCATCTTCTGTGAAGTTGCCGGTGTTGAAGGTCTTATTCATATCTCAGAAATCTCATGGGAAAAAGTCATGAGTCCATCAGGATATGCAAAAGTTGGCGATGATATCAATGTATCAGTTGTCGAAAAGAACAATCAGGACCTCAAATTAAACCTCTCCATAAAGAGACTCACCCTTGATCCATGGGAAAAGATTGAGGAAAGCTACCCACAAGACAAGGAAGTTGAAGGAGAAGTGGTTCGTCAAGAAAGATATGGATATTTTGTCCGTCTTACGCCTGGAGTAGAGGGCCTTATCCACATAAGCAAACTTACCGGAAAAGAAAATCTCAAGATGGGTGACAAGATCAAGGCTTATATCGAAAAAGTAGATAAACGTTCAAGAAAAATGAGCTTGGTTCTTACCCAAAAAGAAAAACCAGTGACTTATAGATAATAAGCAACTAAAAGTTTAAAGATTAAAGCTAAAGGGGAGTCTAAATGACTTTCTGATAGCTTTTTTCTTTGCCTTCAACTTTCAGCTTTCAACTTTCAGCTATCTTCGTTATACTGAATATATGGAGCAGCATGCTATTCCGCGACAGATTACCTCGTTTGAATTCAAACTTATAGGGTTTATGACCCTGAAGCAGTTCTTATATCTTGTCATTTTTGCGCCAGCGGGCTATATCATTTTCATGATATTCCCCATACCTCTTCTCAATATTATTTTAGGTCTTGCGGTAGGATTTTTAGGGATAGCCCTTGCATTCGTCCCGATACAGGATAGGCCACTTGATGTGTGGATAAAAAATATCTGGAAGCGACTGAACTCACCGACCCAGTATACATACCATAAGCATAATCAACCAATCACGCTCTTACAAAACCTCTATTATGTCGCAGATCCCCATCATGTCATGGCTCATATCGAATCACAACAGATGCTTGCCGCGTATTTAGCAAAAACAAAACAAACAGTCCAACCAAATCCGCAAAAAAAACAGATACAACAGAGTTTTCAGGATAAGATTGTGCCCCAAACGGTCACAGCTCCGGTGATTGAAAACATCTCAGCCCCACCGAAGACTGCCCAACAAATTATTGATGTATTTACATCTTCAGTCGCTCCACAACCGCCAGTTCAACAAACAGCCACACCTCAACCGATGCCAATTCCTCAAACGGACAAGAAACCATTTTTTATAGGGACAATAAAGAACGGAAAGCATATTCCGCTTCCAGGCATCCTTATATACGTAAAGAACCAACAGAATACTCCGGTCCGCCTATTAAAAACAAATCAGCATGGGATATTTGCCACATTCAACCCATTACCAAGCGGTGATTATATATTTGAGATTAAGGATTCAAAGAACTCCTACTTATTTGATACAATGAAAATAGCCATCCAAGATATTAACACAAAGTCGATAGATATATTTTCAAAAGAGTTATTATAGTTTTCTATGCCAGTCACCAAACCAACATCACCGATTAAATCATCAACACAGTCTTTTACGGAAATAGAAGACATAAAGGATGATGTTATATTGTTAAAAGATTTTTCCGCGGCTGTTGTCATCAGCGTTGGAGCTGTCAATTTCTGGCTTCTATCAGCTGAGGAGCAGTCGTCCATTATCTATTCATACGCCGGTCTCCTCAACTCGCTTTCATTTCCGATACAAATCCTTATACTTTCTAAAAAAATGGATATTTCCTCCTATCTCGAATACGTCGATTCGGTTTCGAATGTAAGTAAGGATGATCTCATGAAGACACGGCTCGGGAGTTATAAGGAGTTCATAAAATCTATCGTGAAAAAAAATTCGGTCCTCGAAAAAAAGTTTTACTTTGTTGTCCCATTTTCTCCCCTGGAAATAGGGATAAGTGGGGTAGGGAGCGGTTTAAAGAAAGAATACGTGATTGCTCGAGCAAAGACATCTCTCTATCCAAAAAGAGATCATTTATTGAGACTGCTTGCAAAAATCGGATTACGAGCAAATGTCATGCAGAAGCAAGAATTAACAGAATTATTTTACAATTTATATAATCCGTCGGCTACGGGGAGAATGTTAGCGCCAATTGACACCTATACTGATGTGGTGATGAGTAATAACTAATATGGCAGGATCAAAAAATGTAGCAATCCCAACAGGTGTACAAAATGTGGGGAATGTACTTGCGCAAGGGGCGGTCTCCATCAAGGACATGATCGCTCCCTCCTTTATTGAAACAGACTTCAATCATCTAAAGATTGATGAAAAATATTATCGTACCCTTTTTGTAACAGCGTATCCTCGCTATGTGTCCGCAAATTGGCTTTATTCTTTAATTACCTTTGACCGACCTCTCTATATATCAATGTATATATATCCAACAGAGTCCAAAACAGTGTTGGATGAATTGAAGCGAAAGATTGCGGAAATGGAAGCATCAATTGAATCTGAAATTAAAGCGGGAAAGGTGGTGGATCCCACAACACAAGTTGCACTTGATGATGCCCTCTCACTTCAAGCTGAGCTTGCGAAGGGGAGCGAGCGCTTCTTCCAATTCGGTCTTTATATCACGATTCCAGCAGACTCTAAAGAGGAGCTTGACAATCTGACAAAAGAAGTAGACTCCTCCCTCTCATCAATCCTCATCATTGCAAAACAAGCGACATTGGAGCAAGAAGAAGGATTCAAGTCAACCGTTCCCATGTTTTCCGACAAACTGCAAGTTTGGAGGAATATGGATACAACGTCCCTTGCAACAACCTTTCCATTTTCAACTGCAGCTCTCACCAGAAATGAAGGGATTCTATATGGAATGAACCAACACGATGGAAGTCTTATTATTTTCGATCGGTTTACTTTAGAAAATGCAAACTCAGTCATTCTAGGTAAATCAGGAGGTGGAAAAAGTTTCTTTGTAAAAATGGAGGCGCTTCGACTCCTTATGATGGGAACGGATGTCATCATCCTTGATCCGGAAAATGAATATCAAAAACTCACTCAATCCATGGGCGGGGAGTTTGTGGTGTTTTCAACGACATCACAATATAAAATAAACCCTTTTGATCTTATTAGTGAAACAAACGAGGCTGATGAACTATCCAATAAGATTCTTGATCTTCATTCTCTTATAAAGGTTATTATGGGAGACGATATTTCACCAGCACAAGATGCAATGTTGGATAGGGCACTTGTCATGACCTATCGAAATGTAGGTATCACACAAGATCCTGCGACGTTCAGAAATCCCGCACCACTCCTTGAAGATTTATATAAGGTCTTTATGGGTATGGAAACACCGGAAGCAAAAGAAATGGCAAATAGACTGGAAAAATTTGTCATGGGTTCGGCTGCTGGTATTTTCAACCAGAAATCGAACTTTGACATCAAAAACCACTTTACCGTTTTTGGTATTCGAGATCTTGAAGAGAATCTACGCCCAGTCGCGATGTATATAGTACTTGACTATATATGGAATAGAGTCAGGCAAGACAAGAAAAAACGCGTACTCATCGTTGATGAGGCGTGGTATCTGATAAAACATAAAGATTCCGGTGCATACCTCCACAATTTTGCGAAACGCGCACGAAAGTATCATCTTGGTCTCACAACCATCACACAAGATGTAGAGGACTTTTTAGCAACGGAAGAAGGAAAGGCGATAGTCACAAATTCTTCTATGCAGATTATTCTTAAACAATCTACCGCAGCAGTTGATAAAATCACAGATACATTTTATCTCACCGGAGGAGAAAAACATTTCCTTCTATCAGCCGGTGTTGGTGAAGGACTGTTCTTCGCAGGACAGTCCCATGTCGGGTTTAGGGGAATTGCCTCCGATGAAGAGAAGGCTCTCATCGAATAAGGTATAATTATCTCCATGATACGAACTCGCATAGCCCCATCCCCCACAGGAAAAGATGTTCATATCGGTAGTGTCGCAACTGCCTTGATGAACTATGCATGGGCAAAAAAAAATAATGGACAGTTTATTATCCGCATAGAAGATACTGATAGGACAAGACTTGTGCCGGGAGGAGAAGAGAAAATGCTCAAAACACTTCAAGATTTAGGTATTGTCGCAGACGAATCTCCAGTTGTCGGTGGACCTTTTGCGCCATATCGCCAATCAGAGCGATTGGATATCTATAAAAAATATGCGTTAGAATTGATAGAAAAAGGGAAAGCGTATTATTGTACCTGTACCCCAGAACGATTGAATGATATGCGGAAAAAACAACAAGAGGAAAAGCATATCCCAAAATATGACAGACACTGCCTTAAGAGACAAGAAGAAGTTAAAAAAGAGATAGAACAGGGAATGAAATATGTCGTGCGCCTTCTCGTTCCAGAAACAGAGATAGTATTCAAAGATTTAATCCGAGGCGAAGTTCGTTTCCAGAGCTCAAGTATCGATGATCAGGTCCTTCTGAAGTCAGATGGATTTCCCACATACCACTTAGGAGTTGTTGTCGATGACCATTTAATGGAGATATCGCATGTCTTGCGTGGCGAGGAATGGTTGCCCTCAACACCAAAACACATCATCCTATATGAGGCGTTCGGTTGGAAACCGCCTGAGTTTGGACATGTATCTCTCCTTCGCAATCCAGACAAATCAAAACTATCAAAAAGAAAAAATCCTGTATGGGCTTCGGATTATATTGAAAAAGGGATATTTAAAGAAGTGCTCCTTAATTATCTATCGTTAATGGGGTGGAGCCATCCAGAAGGGAAGGAAATATTTGATTTGAGCGAATATATTCGCGTATTCGATATCAAAGATATACAGACAACTGCCCCCGTTTTCGATCAAATTAAACTTGAATGGATGAACGGAGAATACATTCGACAGTTGAAAGTAGAAAGTTTAAAGTTAAAAGTTCAAGAATATATCGGTGCTACATATGATACTAGGTTAATTGAGAAAAGCATTCCCTTAGTGAGAGAACGTATGAAAAAGCTGTCAGATTATCTCCCCCTGACGGAGTTTCTATTCAAAGCCCCCACAACATATGAAGTTGACATCCAAGGTAAAAAAGATATCCTAACCAAAGTGGTGAGTTCACTAGAAATGGTGAGCGAATTTTCTGCTCAACAAATAGGAGACGTTATGATGGGGGTCGCAAGAGAGTCCGGCCTGAAAAACAGCGAGTTCTTCCAAATGTTAAGAGTAGCAATTACCGGAAAGAAAATCTCACCACCTCTAAACGAGTCTATGGAACTGTTAGGAAAAGAAGAGTGTATCAAGCGAATTTTAGCTATATAATTCCTGCCAGTGAGGATCGACTTCGACAGTCAAATCCAGAAATACTTTTTTGCCGATAGCGAGCGCTATCTCTTTTCGAGCATAACTCCCAATTTCCTTAATCTTTCGTCCTTCACTCCCGATAATCATTCGTTTATATCTCGTCTCTGTCGTAAGAATTCGTGCTTTTACATAGGTAAGATTATTTGACCTATTCTTGATATCATCAACAACAGCGGTCGATGTATAGGGGATTTCTTCACCCATCATAAGGAACACCTTTTCTCTAATGAGCTCCGCAACAAAAGTCTTACTATCAATATTCATGACTGGATAGGGATTTACATGTTCAAGGAGTTCACCCTCTTTTTTTTCAGGAAGGAGCTCAAAAAGACGAGTAAGGAGAGGTCCCATATGCATGCTATGGAGTGCTGAAATTTCGAATGAATCCTTAAACTCTTCCTTCATGAATTCATACTGGGCGAGATATGAGTCTTCTTTCTTATCTATTTTATTGATGACAAGAATCTTCGGTTTATCGATCTTTCTTACAATTCCAAGCACTTTCGACTCTTCAAAATCTCTTCTTCTCGTATGATCAACCATATAAATAACCACATCAACATCCTCATGGATGACTGAAAGGGTATTTTGGTTAATTTTTTTTGACAATTTGTCCTCTGCTTTCGCAAAAATCCCAGGCGTATCGATAAAAACTATAGTTCCTCTTTCCTCTTCAAGAAGCGCTTTGATGGGAAATCTGGTCGTTTGGGCCTTTGGGGAGGTAATCGCCACTTTTTGTCCAATAAGATTATTCAAAAAAGTCGATTTTCCGACATTCGGTCTTCCAATTAAGAGCACTTTACCGCTCTTTTTCACACCTTCTTCCATAGCTCTATTGTACCAGATGAAACCCCTTCCTGGTCGGCAGTATTTCGCCCATCGAGGAGCAATTGATAGGGAAAAAGACTCAAAATATTGGTATGTGGAGCAGCGCTTATGCCGTCTGTTCAGAGTCAAACAGTGGATTAAGATTTCCTGAATCAATGACAAGTTCCGGTTCACCACTTGGCAACTCTTCCACATCCTTAAGACGTTTTTGCATCTGTTTTGTACGGGTTCCAACTAACAGATCGAGATCGGAGTCAGCTTGCCTGATTTTCTTCTGAGCATTGGAAAGGACGGTCTCGAACTGTTTAAACTCAGTCTTTACTTCGCCAAGCACTTTCCACACCTTGCTTGATTGTTTTTCAATCATCAATGTTCTAAATCCCATCCTGAATCCGCTGAGTGAAGATGCGAGTGTGGAGGGACCAGCAACGTTCACATGATATTTATTCTGTAGTTTTTGTATCAAATCTGTTTTTCGGACAATCTCCGCATAGAGCCCTTCCGTTGGAAGGAATAATATAGCGAACTCAGTTGTATGGGGTACATCGATGTATTTATCATGAATATCTTTTGCAAACGACTCGATATCATCTTGAAGTTTTTTTGAGAATGTCGCGACTTGAACAGGGTCGCCTAGTTCATAGGAATTAAGGAGTGCTATATAATTTTCGGTTGGAAATTTGGAGTCGATAGGAAGATAAACAGGGCCACTTTCATCTCCTGGGAGTTTGATGGCAAATTCGACAAGGTCGCTACTATCTTTTTTTGTCTTTACGTTCTTTTCATATTGTTCTGAAGTGAGTAAATCTTCAATTATGTTTGCCAATTGGATTTCTCCCATAACACCGCGTGTCTTTACGTTAGTCAGCACTTTTTTAAGATCCCCGACGCCAACTGCAAGCGTCTGCATTTCGCCAAGCCCCTTATGCACTTGCTCAAGTTGAGTCTGAACAGTCCTGAATGATTCAGCCAATCTTGACTCAAGCGTCTTATGAAGTTTTTCATCAACCGTTTCCCTCATTTTTTCAAGTTTTGTATTCGTATCATCCTGGATCTGTTTCAAAC
>JAVHSH010000006.1:0-5221 GCA_036172095.1 Patescibacteria group bacterium | reverse complement strand
CCATAAAAAAAATCTTAAAGCTCTTCTAGCTGGTAGAAAAACCTTAAGATCTAAAAAGAAGTATAGCAGTAATATGTATAATTGTCAAGGGGTATATTAGACTGGGACAACGCATTATGGTCATATTGTACAATAGAGTTGTATGAAAAAGACATTTCAAAGCTTCGTGTTTGGCTGTAGAGTCAATGAAGCTGAACGAATAAAAATTGATTCCGAGCTTATTCGTGCAGGATTTTCTGTGGATTTAGCTTCACCTTCATTTATCATTATCAACACATGTGCTATCACTGGCAAAGCTGAGCGTGAAGCTAAACAGCTTATACTACAGCTCAAGCGAAAGCACCCTGAGGCTAAAATCGTCCTCACTGGCTGCAGCGCTACATTATGGGAGAAATATAAAACCAACCTAAATCTTGCAGATATAGTTGTACCCAATGATCAAAAATCAAGGCTCATTAGCCTTCTACAAACCCCGGAGGTTCGTTTGGCTAAAAAACAACCTCAACACAGCCATGATAAATTTCGTTTTTCAAATAGACTTCTTGTCAAAATTCAGGACGGCTGTCATAGATTTTGTTCATATTGCATAGTTCCATATCTTCGAGGTGCGCCACAATCCCAACGTATTGAAGATATTATTTCCTATATAAATTCATTTACCCCAACTCCATCAGAGGTTGTGCTGAGCGCAATAAACACTGAGTCGTTTGGTAAGGATACTGGCGAATCGCTTATTGAGCTAATCAAGGCAGTTTTACAGAAAACCGCGGTACAACGTATTGCCTTTGGATCAATTCACCCATGGAGCCTGACTGATGAATTTATTGAGTATTATCGGAAAGAACTGTCGCACGAAGAAAGATTTATCCATTTTTTCCATGTTCCACTGCAATCGGGGAGTCAATCAGTATTAAAATTGATGAGAAGAGAGTACGATATTAATGAAATATTGTTTAAATTGAAAGCAATTCAGAGTATTCGTAAGGATGCTTTCATCGCTTCTGATGTGATAGTAGGCTATCTAGGAGAAACAGATCAGCTGTTTAAAGAAACAGAAGAAGCTCTCATACACAGCGCCATTTCTCGACTCCATGTATTCCGTTTTTCTAATAGAGCGCACACTGCTGCATATTATATGAAGAAACAATATCCAGAACCAACAGCTCAGGAAAAAAAGGAGCGATCACATGAACTTCTTTCTCTTTCAAAAAGGAAAATGGATGGATTTACAAAAAAAATGGTCGGGGTTACTTTGGGGGCACTTGCTATTAACTCGACTCAGGAGGGAACAAAGTTACTACTCCACAATCATCTGGAAGGATTTATTCCTGGGAAAAATGCCTTGCCAGGTCAACTCATACATGTTACAATATTAGCTGCGAAAGACGGAATAGTTGTATGTAAGGAATCATAGCTCAATTGGCTAGAGCGCTTCCCTGTCACGGAAGAGGTTGAGGGTCCGAGTCCCTTTGGTTCCGCTTGAGGACTCGTAGCTCAGTTGGCTAGAGCGTTTCATTGACATTGAAAAGGTCACAGGTTCAAGTCCTGTCGGGTCCACCGAGTTCTTAAAAGAGGTATGAAATACATAATAAACAAAATTACCACAACTACATTCTCCTGAAAAGGAGGGCTGCCTTGTGGTTTAAGAGCACCCTCCGAAAGGAGGGATTTTTTTAAACCATCAATAATTAATAATTTCGTATACTATACAAATATGGATAACAAAAATTTGGAACCGATGAGGCATTCATGTGAGCATATATTACATCTTGCCATGACAGATCTATATCCCGGTCTTAAACGAGCGATGGGCCCACCAACTGAAGATGGATTTTATTTTGATTTTGACTATGAAGGTAAAATCAGTGAAGAAGATTTTCCCAAAATCGAAAAAAGAATGCGCGAGATAATCAATAAGAAACTTCCTATCGTCCGTGAAGAGATTTCCCTTGAAGATGCGGAGGTGCTCTTTAAGGATAATTCGTATAAACAGGAATGGATAAAGGAGATCAGAGAAAAGGGCCAAAAGGCAACTGTCTATTGGACAGGTAAACCGCGTGAAGCAGGCTCAGATGTAGATCTTTGCAAAGGACCACACGTTGAATCCACCGATAAGATTGGTCCCTTCAAATTACTTTCTGTTGCAGGAGCATATTGGAGGGGCGACGAAAAAAATAAAATGCTTACTCGTATTTATGGTACATGTTTTGCGACAAAAGAAGATTTAGACAAGTATTTATGGCAACTTGAAGAGGCAAAAAAGAGAGATCATCGAAAGCTTGGTAAAGAACTTGAGCTATTTTTTATTGATGAAGTCGTTGGAAAAGGTCTCGTTATGTGGCTTCCTAGGGGAACCATTATTCGCAATCTGATTGAAGACTTAGCAAAAAAAATGGAGGATGAGGCAGGATATTTAAGGGTAGTAACTCCACACATTGCAAAAGAGGAGCTTTTTCTCACATCCGGTCACTTGCCATATTATAAAGATAGTATGTATCCTCCAATGGTCATGGACGACGGAACATATTATCTGAAAGCTATGAACTGTCCACATCACCATAGGATTTTCTTACATGGTATGAGAAGCTATAGAGAACTTCCACTCCGTTTGGCAGAATATGGTACGTGTTACAGAAATGAACTGTCTGGAACACTCTCTGGACTTTTGCGTGTTCGCGCGATGGCTATGAATGACGCACATATGTACTGTCGTCGAGACCAAATCAAAAGCGAGTTTGCGGGTGTGTTGAAATTGACGATTGCTTACTTTGAGCTGTTCGGATTAAAGGATTATTGGTTTAGGCTTTCAAAATGGGATCCAAAACATACTGATAAGTATATCAATGAACCGGAGAATTGGGAATTCTCAGAGCAAGTTTTACGTGAAGTGCTTGTAGAAATGCAACTTCCATTTAAGGAGGCCGAAAATGAAGCAGCGTTCTATGGTCCAAAAGTTGATGTCCAATTCCGATCTATTCTTGGAAAAGAAGAGACAATGTCAACAATTCAATTGGATTTTGCCGCAAAAAAAAGATTCAATCTTACGTATATCGATGAAAAGGGCGAACAGAATAATGATGTGTTTGTTATTCACAGAGCTCCTCTTTCAGTACATGAACGGTTCCTCGCATTCTTACTTGAACAGTATGCTGGGAAGTTTCCATTATGGTTAGCACCTGTGCAGGTTGAGATACTTCCCGTGTCAGATGCACAGCTTGAAAAAGCGATGGAGATAAAGAAGCTCCTCAAATCTAATGGTATCCGAGCAGAGGTTAATGCGCAACAACTTACGCTTGGGAAAAAAATACGCCAAGCTACATTGCAAAAAGTACCGTATATGGGTATAATGGGACAGAAAGAAATTGAGGCGGCTGAACCATCACTATCGATTAGGGCAAGGGATGGCAAAGACCTCGGGATGCAAACAGTGGCATCATTTATCAGTACACTAAAACAAACCATTGAGAACCACTCATAGTAGATTTCAGAAAACAACCCCAAAGAAGTTTTATATAACAAATTGGCGGATTGAAGCAACTGAGCTAAGAGTGATTTCTAGCAAGGGCGAACAGATTGGTATAATGAGCAAGGCTGATGCACTAGCTAAAGCGCAGGCAGAAGAATTGGACTTGGTACTTATTGCAGAGCATGCTAAACCTCCAGTGGCTAAACTCATTGATTTCAAGAAATTCTTATATCAAGAAGAGAAAAAGCAAAAGGAAGCGAGAAAAGGTGTCAAAAAAGGTGTGGTTAAAGACATAAAGTTATCCCTTTTTATCGGTCCCGCAGACTTGGAGCGCATGATACAGAAAGGGCTTGAATTTTTGAAAGAGGGAAATCAAGTGCGTCTAAACCTTGGGTTGCGAGGAAGAGAGATGGGGAAAACCACAATGGCATATGCATTGATCAATAGTTGTATCGCTAAGCTTGGCGATGTAAATGTCGCAAAAGAACCGAAACTGGAAGGTAGGGTCATTCGGGCTGTCGTAGCAAAAAAGAAATAAACACAATATTCCCATTCACAACGGGGATTCTGTATGGTATAATATTTTCTCATTCATATGAAAGTCAAAACAAAAACACGTAAATCTGCCGCAAAGCGATTTAAGGTAACAAAAAACGGAAAAGTAATGCATCGATCCCAAAACTTGCGTCATTTACGCAGTGGGAAAGGAAAAAGAAACCTCCGTCGTTTGAAGACAATCAAGGAATTGGGTGGTAAATTTGCATCAAAAATTAAAAAAATGATGGGTTTGAAATAATACTATGGTAAGAGTAAAGGGAGGCGTCCACACACGCAGAAAACACAAGAAAGTTTTGGAGATGGCGAGTGGGTTTTGGATGACACGCCACAAGCAGTTCAAGAAAGCAAAAGAGGCACTCCTTCATGCGGGTGAATATGCATTTAAAGGAAGAAAACTCAAGAAACGAAACATTAAATCTTTATGGATTGTCAGATTGAATGCAGCAATGCATTTATTGGGCAAATCATATAAAGATCTTGCATTTGCATTAAATGACAAAAAAGTCGGACTTGATAGAAAAATTTTGTCACAGATTGCAATTGATTATCCAAAGACTTTTGAGCAAATCGTCAAAAAAATCTCCGCATAAGGCGATCCAACTTAAAATTCACTTATTTTCTCTTCACAATCATATTCAAATGATATACAATACTTGAATAGTCTATGGATATTGCTGAACTTAAAAAAACACTGGTTTTCGAACTTTCAATTACTACTATTTCATCCATTGGTGAGTTGGAGATTTCATATCTGGGTCGAAATGGAAAGATCAATGCACTTCTGAAGAATATAAAAACACTTTCAATCGAAGAAAAGAAGACCGCCGGCAAAGATATAAATACATTCAAGATGTTCGTCATTGAGGAGTTTAAAAGGTCAAAAGAAGAATTATATGCCAAAGAAGAGCAATCAATAAACGTCGATGTGACATTACCACCAGCTCTTGACGCTTCAGGAAGCCTTCATCCAATCACAATCGCTGTCAATGAAATCACCAGTATTTTCAATAAGATAGGCTTCATTCGTATGTCGTACCCTGAGATTGATTTTGAGTACTACGCTTTTGAAGTCCTCAACATGCCGGTAACCCACGCAGCACGAGATGACTTTGAAACGACGTTTTTGAGTGGTACGCCTGACGAAAAAAAGGGGAAAATGGTATTGACTCCACACACTTCAAATGGTCAAGTTAGAGA
>JAVHSH010000005.1:0-5272 GCA_036172095.1 Patescibacteria group bacterium | reverse complement strand
GAGACTTTTAAATTAAAACAAGAGTCATCCACTATGCAGCATGAAATCGGCTTCAAAAAAGATAAATACTTGTTTTCAGAAGTTGCAAAGGTTGGGAACTATTTCTTCATTAAACCCCAGACATTCATGAATAAATCGGGAGATGCAGTAAAAAAGACAGTCCTCCATTATAAGATAAAGCCATCGCAATCTCTTATCGTCATTCATGATGATTTGGATATACCATTCGGAAAATTCAAGATCCAACCACAAGGGCCAAAAGCACACAATGGACTGACCGATATCCAAAATAAGTTGCAGACAATGGATTTCCTTCGCGTCCGAATCGGAGTGGACAACAGGCCAGCAGAGAACCGGATGAATGGAGAAGAGTATGTCCTTCAAGACTTTACAAAAGATGAATTCTCACAGCTTCCTGAGTTGTTCAAAAATATTGATATACGGTTTAAGGCGTTCTTGCAATCCAATAATGATTGCAGTTGAAAAGATTATTTGATATACTCTGGGTATGAAAATATTTTTTACCGCATCGCAGCGTGGGAAAAAACAATTTGGAAATTCATACAAAAGAATACAGGGTTTTATTTCAAAATCTGGTTATTCCACACTTCAGGACGACATACTCTCAGATAAAGATCCAGAAGAGTTGTACAAAGCTCTTGAATCAGGAGATCATAAAATGCAGACTGAGTTTTATAACAAAAAGATTGAAACAATTCAAAAGTCAGATTTGTGTATCTTTGAAGCAAGCACACACAGTCTATCTATTGGATTTGTCATTCAAAAAGCACTCGAATTCAATAAACCAACAATCGTTTTATATATAGAAAACCATAAACCATTATTCTTCTCTGGTGTAGATAATGAAAAACTTATTCTTCAAGAATATGACGAAAAAAATATTGAGAAACAACTCGACTCTGCAATTCAAGACGCTCTCCATTTAAGAGAAAAGAGATTTAACTTTTTCATTAGTCCAGGACTTTTGAGTTATCTGGAACATACAAGCAAAAAAGAAGGAGTAACAAAGTCAACATTTATTCGAAACCTATTGATTGCCCATAAAAAAAAGAATTCTTGACAAAGGTCGATTATAGATGATCTGAGTATCTATTCAAGCACAAACCATGCTTGGCAGTTTTGAGTCAACTTCCATTCATTAAAACCATTGACCACACATTCTTTTACTGTAAATCCTACTGATTTAAAAATTTCTTTCCATTCTTCAACCGTCTTAAAATTAAACGGAAATGTGATGTCCGGTCGTCCATAGATAACGGCATTACTAAAATAGTCTGTCAGTACACAGTATTGGTATTGTTCATCTAAATTCATTGATGCAAATTCTTTAAAATTAACTTGAGATATCAGTTTGTCAGAGGTGTCTCGAATAAAATAAGGAACTCCATAAATATCTTCTTCAATAATAATGCGTCCTCCTACTTTCTTTAGTTTATGTAGAACCTTTGATAAGTATTTGTTATCAATATGATGCAGGACTGTTTTTACAATGGTAGTATCAACTTTTTCACTAAACTGTGCGACATCTGTTGGATTTGTCATATAGTAAAACGATATATTCTTTATTTCTGGTATTCTATGATCAACTACATCTGAAAGCACTACGTTGTAGCCATCTCGTAATAATTCAAGACTAAAAAAACCCCCATCGCAACCAAAGTCATGTATTGTTTTTCCTTTAAGCAGGGATGACACCGCTTCATAATCTTTTTTTGGACGAATTAACGTTTTGTATGCATAGTGCATTTTACTAAACCAATAAGAGTCATCACGAATTTTAAATATATCTCTACTTATCATATAAACCGCTTTATTCCATTTTTTCACGCTCAGACCTTCCTCTTGCGATTTTCTTAGCAAATCAAATGCATTTTCTATCATTTTTTTACACTCTTTTTCATGGCCGAAAAAATATCGAGAGTAACTTGCAATATATTGCTGCTTCACAAATGTAGCCACTTTATCATTCTGGAGACACTTATATATGTGTTTATGTTGCATAAGCAAAATTATACCACAATTTCGATATATTATAGGACTATTTATCATTTGGCCTTAATTCTTCATCAATTCAGCCTGAATTCATATTCAGCCAGATAGAATGACAAATAGTGTCCAGTTTACATTTCTCATTAATGTTTTATATAATTTATACATATGATGAATGCCAAAAAAGACATTTCACAAAAAAAGATCAGTCGTATTTGCTTTCTCAATCCGCAGGGCTATGTAAAGTCTCCTCCCCCTCTTGGCAAGACCGACACAGGTGGCCAAACAATTTATGTTCTCCAGCTAGCAGAGGCCCTTGGCAAAAGGGGAATTAAGGTTGATATCATCACACGACAGTTTGATAATCAGATAGAAGAAGAACAACTATTTCCCAACGTAAAAGTCATTCGCATTCCATGTGGCGGGACCGGCTTCGTGCCAAAGGAGAAAATGTATGAGCATATGTCTGAATGGGTTGAGAATTTCATGCAATATATCGAAAGGACACGAAAAAAATATGATTTAATCCATTCCCATTATTGGGATGCGGGATATGCGGGTGTCATTCTCAAGAAGATGCTTGACATTCCACATATTTATACGCCACACACACTCGGGAAGGCAAAAAAATTCGAAATGAACGTCGAGAATACACCGGTCCAAAAGCTGAAACCATCGTACAGATATCATGTCCGTATCGCTATCGAACAAAAAATAATCAACGACGCAGACGCGATCGTTGTCCTCTGTGAGACTACCCGTATTCAAATACTCCACTATTACATGGCAGATTTTGAAAAGCTGCATGTCATATTTCCAGGAATTGATACCGATTATTTTTCCCCAAAACCGACCTCTGCTGATAAGAAAGTGAAATTTTCTCCGAATTCTATTCTTGCAATGTGCCGACTCGTACCAGCTAAAGGCCTTGATCGATTGATCGATGCTGTTGCGCTCTTGAAAAACAAGATAAACTTCCATTTGTATATGGGAGGCGATCTTGAGTATGTGGAGGGTTCGGTTGAGGAAAACAATGCCCGCTCACTTGTGAATGAGTTGATAAAAAAATATCACATGGAAAAATACGTGACATTCCTTGGTCAGACAAATCATAATGAGATGCTTCCAGCCTATTATCGGAATGCGGATATCTTTGCCCTCCCAGCACGCTATGAGCCATTTGGACTCACAACTCTTGAAGCGATGGCGTGTGGGACCGTTCCCCTCGTCTCAAGCGCAGCAGGAAGCCGAGAAGTTATTATCGATGGATTAAACGGATTCATCATCGATAGTCATGACCGAAAATTGCTTGCAAATCAAATACTTGAGCTTTTGAAAAACAAAGCGCTTCTGAAAAAGGTTTCGGCAAACGCGGCATTCACCGTCAAGGAACACTATTCATGGAATACCATCGTTGAAAAATTTGTTACCTTGTATAAAAAAATTGTATGAAGATTCTCCTATTGAATCTTTCAGACCAAAAAATACCACCACCAACATCGGTTATTCGAGCTGACTTATACATAAGTATCCCGCTTGCGACAGAACTGACAAAACGAGGTCATCAGGTTGATTTTCTCTGTCCAAAAGAGTCGAATTTAGCTCTTCCTATGATAACAAGTGATGTCCCCGCGTTCGGTGAGATTATCCCGCTTGAGACATTCATGCAGATAACGGATATGCAAAAAAGGACAAATCTCCTGAATGCATTTTATGTGGATATATTCTTAAAATTGCTGGAAATAGCGAAAAATAATACCTATGACATCATTCATATACATACGAATGATCCGCTGTTCGAGCTTGCGTTCACAAAGAAGATTTCAACAAATTGCGTGTTCACGCTCCACTCCGTCGGAAGCCTTCCGGAAATAGAAAAAATGGTACTTCCCTATTTCAACACAAAAAAGAATAACTATTTCGTCTCCATTTCCAACTTCCAGCGAAAGACGTTTCCCGCAATCAACTTCACGAAAACAGTATATAACGGCATCAACACCAATGAGTTCAAATTCAATGAGTTAGGAGGAGAAAATCTTATTTTTGCTGGTCGCCTGCGACAATCAAAGGGCGTGAAAGAAGCCATTTTGATATCAAAAAAATTAAAAAGAAAAATCATCATTACGGGAGCACCATCGTCAACTGATGTGGACTATTTCAATGAAGAAATCAAGCCATTAATAACCGATAATCCGCTTGTAAACTACATCACTCACACCGAAAGAGAATTTATTTCTAGCTTCTATAAATTTGGGAAAGTTACGGTTTTTCCAATACAATGGGATGAACCTTTTGGGCTCGTTATGATTGAGTCTATGGCTTGTGGCAGTCCCGTTGTCGCATTTGCACGTGGGTCGGTTCCTGAGGTGATACAAGATGGAGTGACGGGATTCATAGTTAATCCGTCCGATGACGATATACGGGGCGATTGGATCATAAAAAAAACCGGTCTTGAAGGTATGTGTGAAGCAATAGAGAGAATCTATTCATTATCTGATGAAGAATATCGAAAAATGAGAGTCAATTGCAATACTCACGTTGAGAAAAATTTCTCGATGAAAAAAATGGTTGATGAATACGAAGCGCTCTACAAAGAAATTGTCGCACAAAAGTAATCATGCAAACTATTAAGGATATTCTGAAGAACTTTAAGCCGACTGAAGATAAATATGTTTCTCGGGAGTTTCAATCTTTTGGTGTACATCTCGCACAAAAACTTCAAGATGAGCGACGAATTAGTCTCTATATTAAACTTGCAAAAACACTCCCCCGCCCAGTTCTTGAAATGGCTCTTCGATTTGTAGTAGACTCAAACGCACGCAGTAAAGGAGCACTATTTATGTGGAAATTAAAAGAATTAGGAATGATAGGAAAGCCTAAAAGTAAGACTGTGCCCAAAAAGAAATCTGGCCGATCCCCTGTTGTTGCAGATACTTTGTTTTAATCGCAGCAGACTCTTCATCTTCGTACCATATAATATGTTTTTTTCCATTCTCATCAACATACTCAATCTTTTTTTCTTTCACTTCATTACTTACAACCTTAAACTTTGAACTTTCTATTTTTGATTGTATACTATTAACTAAAATTGCCGTGGCGGTTTTCAGCGGAGCCCCTTGTTCATTAAGAGTCCAATCATATCCATACATACCAAACACAACCTCTATTTTTTCTTTTGGAACATCTGCTGAAAAATCTGAGATCATTTGTTTGAAATCATAGCCATATTTTTGTTTTTCTGAAAATGGAAAGTTTGGTCCCG
>JAVHSH010000004.1:0-22636 GCA_036172095.1 Patescibacteria group bacterium | reverse complement strand
TCAACTCCACAAATAGATGGAGAAATGGGATATCTTAGGAATTCATTCCATCATTATTTTCATGGAAACCTTGAAGAAATGGTCAAAAAGACTCTTGTTTTTGAAAATATAGAGTCTGATTTATTATTCCACGCCCAAAAACAGGTTGCCGTTCCAACTTTTTTTAGAAAATTTTTTGGAGAACTATATAGGCGACTTTTTCGCAAACAAGGATATCTTGACGGCAAAATTGGTATAATGGAAAGCGTTTACCAGAGCTATTCAAAAACCATTACTTACCTGCTCCTCTATGAGAAGAAAAACCGTCGGTCTGTACACCCCCTATCTTGATGTTATGGGTGGTGGGGAAAAGCATATCCTCTCTATTCTGAAGGTGTTTGATGAAGCGGGGTATAATGTGGTTATTTTCTGGAATACCAACCTCAGTTTTGATATACAAAATAAATTAAAACTCTCCTTTCATCATCTCCGATTTGATAAAGATCTCCGGAATATGACATTTATCGAAAAAGCAAAAAAATTAGCTCCCCTTGAATGGCTTTTTTATGTGACCGATGGAAGTTATTTCTTCTCTCCTGCAAAGCAAACAGCGATATTCTGTATGGTACCTGACAAAAAACTCTATCATATGTCGCCGATAAACAGCATAAAGACTACGAACTCCCATTTCATCGCAAACTCCCATTTTACCGCCCAGAATCTTCACTCATGGGGAATCAAATCCTCGGTTTTGTACCCATATATTTCAGATGAACTGTTCCAAGAGACGACACCGCAAAAAAAACCAATGATACTTACCGTCGGAAGATTTTTCAAACATCTCCATGCAAAAAAACAAGACAAGCTCATCCAATCATTCCTAAAATTTCAAGAAAATCATCAAGAATACGAACTTGTCCTTGCGGGAGGCGTAAAAAAAGAAGATGAAGAATATGTTGAAGAGCTAAAGAAAACATACCAACATCATTCCGTCCATTTCAGAACAAATATTGCATTCGGCGATCTGCAGCAGCTCTATAAAAATGCTTTGTTCTATTGGCATTTTACTGGTCTCGATGTAGACCCTGTCACTCATCCCTATCAGGTCGAGCATCTCGGCATCACACCTCTTGAAGCAATGGCATCTCGAGCAATACCGTTTTGTTACAACGCCGGAGGGCCACGCGAAATAATCGACAGTGGAAAAAATGGCTTTCTCTTCAAATCTGAATATGAACTTCTCCAACAAATGAACTACGTGATGAATTCTTCAGTTCTCCAGACTCATTTGAGGGAAGCTGCATATCAGTTTGTCCACAAGTCATTTAGATATAATACATTCGCGCACCATGTTAAAAAGCTTTTTTACATTAAATAAATGATTTCAGTCGTCATTCCACAATACAAAGGGAAAGAAAAACTCTATAAGAATCTCAGCATAAATTTCCCTTATATGAAAGGCTGTGAGGTTATCGTCGTGAACGATTATCCAGAAGTCCCTCTTACTGAGGAAATTGCGAAACTTTTCCCTTCAGTCGTCGTCATTGAAAATAAAAAAAATCTGGGATTTGCTGGCGCCGTAACTGTGGGGATTGATGCTGCAAAACAGCCATACATTTTCCTCTTGAACAACGACGTTGTATTGAAAGACGATTCATATCTCTCGGCTCTTGATCATTTCACGGTGGATAAAAATCTATTCGCAGTCAGTTTCAAACAGATTGAAAAAAATGGAGGTCATGTTGGGAGAAACAGAATATATTGGTCCCATGGTTTTTTTCGGCATAGTAAGGGAGATCCTGGTACTCATGGCATCAATGGATGGGCAGAGGGAGGAAGTATGATTTTTGAGAAAAAAAAGTATGATCGAATCCATGGATTTGATACTTTATACTCACCATTCTATTGGGAAGACATCGACTTGTCATACCGTGCTTGGAAGGCGGGATACACGATATATTTTGATGTACATATTCTTGTCGAGCATCATCATGAATCGACAATCGCTACCTATTTCCAAAAATCACGAATTGATACTGTCGCCTATCGCAATCAACTGATTACTATTTGGAAAAATATTTCTGATTTCCACTATTTGGGAGAACACCTATTATTTCTTGTAAAAAATCTTATCGTTTATCCCTTCAAAGGGGAAGCTTCTTTCATAAAGGGATTTTGGATGGCATTACTTCTCCTGCCTAAAATTGTCGCCAAAAGAAATCAACAGAAAAAACTTTGGGTGAAAACGGATAGGCAAATTTTTGAACAATTTAAGTAATATGAAAAAAGTAACAATTGCGGCGCTCATCGTCATTTCCTTGATTTCGTTTTTTCTTACGATCATCAATTTTCGTGTTTCCTCACCTCCAGCATTCAACGCCGATGAAGCCGCGTTTGGCTATAATGCATACTCGTTATTGAAAACAGGCAAGGACGAATATGGCGTTACTCTTCCGCTTCGACTGAAATCATTTGGCGATTATAAAATGCCGCTTTACAGCTATCTTTCCGTGCCTTTTATCGCGGTAATGGGGCTTAATGAAACAAGCGCACGAGCCCTCAATGCATTCCTCTCATTGCTCTTCCCAATTGTCGTCTATCTTCTAGCCAAAGAACTATTTAGGAAGGACACATATGGAATTCTTGCGGCATTTTTTTGCGCGACATCTCTCGGTCTTCATATCGTTTCGCGCCATGCTCACGAAGCTTATCTTGCGGCACTTCTCACAACAACCACATTTTATCTTCTTATTAAATTACTAAAAAATAGAACAATAATAACTTCTGTGATATTTTCTCTATCTCTTCTACTCATGCTTTTTTCCTACCATCCAGGCAGACTGTTTGCGGGACTTTTTCTCATTGGGGCTTTCATCTATTCGTATCAAAAGAAACAGTTGAAACAGGCTACCCCCATTTTTATTTTGATCATATCGCTTATTGCGCTTTTCAGTATCAGTGATGTTTTATATAGCCCAGAACGACTTAAAAGCCTCCTCTTTTTCTCAAGTGGTGGAATCCAGCTTAAAGTCCAAGAATTGAAAACGGAAGGTGGCATCCGATATCTATATAATCCACTACTTGTAGGATTGCGGGATATTACGTTTGAACACTTGAGCTATTTTTCTCCGCAATTTCTTTTGCAGAATGGGGATGTGAATGACCGATTTGGATACAAAGGAATGGGACTTATTACACCGATTGAATACTTCCTATTTTTTGTTGGTATATATTTTATTATCCGTAAACGAGAGGAGTGGAGATATGTCCTGTTCTTCATCCTCCTTCTTTCCCCCCTTTCCGCATCTCTCTCATGGGCAACATCATCACTTACTCGCTCCCTATTCTTACTTGTTCCTATTTCTGTCATCGCAGCATATGGAGGAGTTGAATTTTTTCACTCACTAAAAAAACATTTACACTCTTATTTGATTGCGGGCTTTATTATTTGTTTGTTTGGCTATTTTGCCCTCACGCAGTGGGACTTCTATCTGTTCCATTATCCAAAACGGCTCACTACAATCAATAGCTGGCAATCGGGCTATAAAGAGTTGGTTGAATATACACAAAAAGAGTATGGAACAACCAACGCATTCTATGTAACAAAAGATTTGGGTATGCCATATATATTCTTTCTTTTTTTTACGAAATATCCACCTGAAAAATACCAGCAACAAGCATCACTGACTGCGGCCGATCAGTATGGATTCGGTCAAGTTGAAGGATTTGATAAATATATTTTTACGTTCAAAAAGCCGGAAGAAGTCGGAAGTAATTCAATTATCGTTGGATCAAAGGCTGATATACAACAATTATCTCCTCTTGAACAAAAAAGCGTCAAATATATTGAAGTAAATGGAGAACCGATGTTTGGTATATATAAAAAATAAACCTTACAAAAGTATTGGAAGGCTTAAGAGATAGAGCGCATGAATAATGATTGGCACTGTTGTATTCTTCTTCATCAAAAATGCCGTAGATGTCGTCAGACTTAAGACGATATTGAGGATCATCGTCTGCATGAGCACCATGCCATTTATTTTATCCACACTGAACAATGCCGGCACATGCAAAAAGGAAAAGAGGATGGCAGAAATGAGGAGCGATTGAGGGACATTTTTTGATTCTTTGAAGAATCCATTAAATATGAATCCCGTCGATAAAATCTGTTCTAATGTTGCCGCAGTAATAGATGCACCTATCCATATCAAAGTGGTTGCGGAAACTGATGGAACTGCAAATGCCCCACCCCTCATCATACGTACAAGAAGCGCCATCACTACAAAGAAAGATCCAATCCCCAAACCAAAGAGGATGTCTGTTAATTTATGTTTTTTCGTAAAACCCAATGTTTCGCAAAAGGGTGTTTTCTTGAACTTGGTAATAAAAATATAAAGCGGCACAAGAAAAACGAATGGCTTTGCGATAAACTCATCAAACCATAAAGGAAGCGTCGTCTGGAAAGTCGTCCGATAAAAACTCCAGATGATGAGGATGATCGCCCAAACATTCAGCATGCGCTGAGTAGGAGAAACCTCGCTTTTTGTCATACCTAACTGTACCGCAGCAAGCAAAAAATATCAACGGAAAGTCAGGCTTGTTTCTTCAGGAAGCTTTCAATCATGAGATCAAGATCTCCATCGAGAATTTTTTCTGTATTAAACTCTTCATATCCGGTACGCAGATCTTTTATCAGTTTATAGGGATGAAGTACATATGAACGAATCTGATGGCCCCAAGAAGCCATTTTTTCAGTCTTAAATCCTTCAATGGCCTTTTCCTTTTTTTCCTGTTCGATAAGCCATAGTTTTGAGCGGAGAATCTTCTTTGCGGTTTCTCTATTCTTTAGTTGCTCTCGTTCTGTCTGACAGTTGATGATGATATTTGTTGGTTTATGGATAAGTCGTACAGCTGTTGATACCTTGTTCACATTCTGCCCTCCATGTCCTCCTGCCCGATAAAACTGCCATTCGATATCTTCCTCGCGAATCTCGATTTCCTTATCTTCAATCGAAGGAAGGACTTCAACTAATGAGAATGATGTTTGCCGAAGCTTGTCTGCATTGAAGGGGGATTGACGGACCAAACGATGTACCCCAGCTTCTGCTTTTAGATAGCCATAAGCAAACTGCCCATGGACAGCTATAGTGACACTCTTCACTCCAGCCTCTTCTCCATCGACCCTTTCGACCATCTCATATGACCATCCTCTTCTTTCTATGAAGCGTGTATACATCCGAAACATCATCGCGGACCAGTCCATTGCTTCCGTCCCCCCTTGACCAGCATGGATGGAGAAGACAGCATCTCCTTTGTCATATGGTCCGGAAAGAAACATGAGTATCTCATATTGGCCAATAAGTTTTGCCGCATCCCTCAAGTCGGTTTCTTCGATAAGAATCTGCATCATTTCGATATCATCTATTTCCTTTTTTAGTATGGAAATACGTTTGAGTGTGTCGGCGGCAGTTTTGGGATTTCCCCAGAAATTGCCATCATATGTTAGTTTTTCCAAATCGGCAACCTCTTGTTTTTTTACAGGAAGCTGAGCCTTAGCAAGAATATTGTCGAGTTTTCTCTGTAGTTCTTCTTTTTCATTATCCATACGAAGTTCCTATTATATCACTCTATTTGAAGTCTTTTCCCACAGTTACAACGATATCTGCAGTTTCTTTTTCATCAAGTGTGACGACTTTTACCTGTTTGGCAAATTCCACAAGCTCTGATTGGACAAGGCTTCCTAGATGCTCATTTCCTTTCTTTACCGCAACTTGTGTTATGTCAAAGTCAAATGTGTCGGCGTTGCCGGTTACAATGTCGCTATACCCTTTCTCTTTCATAGCCGTCTTCACTTCTCCCGCTTTTCCAGGAGTACCTGAGCCATTCAAAATTTTCACCTTCAATACATCTTTCTTTATTACTGGAGTCGGAGATGGAACTTCTGTTGGAACGGCAGTTGGCATTGGTGTTGGTTTTGCTTTTGCGATGAACTGTGGCAACCTCATATTAAATCCAGCTGGTGATTGTGTAAGAAATGTGATCAAGAGAAATGATCCGGCAAATGCTGCGATGAATAGGAAAATTTCCTTGGAAATACGGAATTTTGGTGCTTGTACCCGTCCAAAAGCATTTTGTTTTGGTGATTGTGACATGACGGCAAGCGAAGGACTAAATGTATTTTTGAGAAGCGTAAACCCTTTATTTTCTATTGAAAATATCAAAGCTCCGAAACAGACATCAAACTGCAATATAGGAAATGGCTTGTTATCGAGAGTCACCAACATTTTCAGATATTCTGCATAAAAATGAGGCAAAATACGTTTGAGTGGGTTTGTCCAGATGCCAATATCTTTCGTGAACGTATCCTGTCTGACAGATTCTGACAATGAGCCTGAAAGGATCAATCTATTTATTTTTTGATGCTTATCTTCATACTCGCTTTTTATTTTTTTGAATGGCTCTTCGACCCCCTTTCCTTTTTCTAGCTTTGCAGAAAAGGCCTCTTTTTCAAGAAGACCGAAGGAGTCGAAAAGATACGCACTTACCATGTCTTCTTCGTAAGACCCATACAAAATATGCTCTATTTTCCCTTTTCGGAGTGTCTTTTCGAATAGTTTGTAGTATGAAAGTGTATCGGGAAGAAGCGAGACAAGCTGGAGATCGACAAGCTGAAGCGTCTCTTTGTATCCTTGGACTGATGATTCTTCAATAGCGAATAAACTCACAATGCGTTTATCCTCGCTTTCAGCACTGACAAAATCAAAATAAACATTGTCCAAATGAGCTGGAAGCACAGATTTTGCCTTTTCTTTCATGAAAGAAACAACTGCCGATGCAGCCATGTCATTGGGGACCTCAGACCTGGTAAAAAAGAATGCTTCTTGAGGAAGGATAAGTGAAACTTGCTTTTCTTTTGCCGCTCCTCCATTGAGATGGGAGACAACTTCTTTGATAGCTGATGCGACGATATCGGTATGTGCGACTTTGCCGGCTTTCAAAAGTTGTACACTGAATTTCTTTTCGGCTTCTTGGACACTATACTGCCCCAAAAGGGATTTACTTACATGAAGCACTTTAATCGCGTGTTGACCAATGTGGATATAGAGCATACGTTGTAGTTTCATTATAGTGTCAACATGACCAAAAAAGCAAGTAGCATTTGGTACAATGAGTCAACATGGAAAGCGCGATAGAAAAACTAAAAGAACGGATTGATATCGTGGAACTCATTGGTTCCTACGTCCAATTGAAGAAAGCTGGAAGGAATTTCAAGGGCCTTTGTCCATTCCATCAGGAAAAAACCCCTTCATTCGTCGTGTCTGCTGATAGGCAGCTCTGGAGATGTTTTGGCTCATGCGGAATTGGAGGCGACGCAATCGCATTTTTCATGAAGATGGAAAATATCTCTTTCCCGGAAGCGCTTCAGGACCTCGCCCAAAAATACGGCGTGGAAATTGAAACGCGCCACATTGATAATGCTGTTGCTGACTCAAAAAAACGAATGATCCTTGCTAACCAACGGGCTATTGAATTTTATCATTACATTCTTATCACATCCCCAATCGGCAAGCCCGCACGGGAATATCTTGAGAAAAGAGGTGTCTCTGAAAAAATAATAAAAACGTTTCAACTTGGATATGCTCCATCTTCATGGGACTCACTTTCGCGCTTCCTTATCTCAAAGAAATTCACATCCGCTGAGCTTGTAGCATCCGGCCTTGGTGTCCAAAAACAATACGGCAGCTCCGTCTATGACAGATTTCGTGGACGCCTGATGTTCCCCCTCAAAGACCATAGGGATGCACCTGTCGGCTTTTCCGGTCGACTACTCAATAACGAAAACCAAGAGGCAAAATACGTCAATACGCCAGAAACAACCCTCTACCACAAAAGATCAATGCTTTTTGGTCTTAATATAACGAAGGATGCGGTAAAAAAAGAAAATAAAATAATTCTTGTCGAGGGTGAATTCGATATGATAACACCCTACCAATATGGAGTGAGCGCTATTGCCGCAATCAAGGGATCGGCTCTGACAACAGAACATCTTCTGCTAATCAAACGATTCACCAACCGAGTTTTTCTTGCACTTGATGCTGATAAGGCGGGCGAGGAGGCCATTCGCCGTGCAATCGAAGTCGCAGAACCTATGGGATTTGAGCTCGGTGTCATCCAGATAGAAGGCGGAAAAGACCCAGATGAAGCGATGAGGACGAACGAAGTCGAGTTTAAAAAAACGTTGGAAAAACCAATCCCTGTTTATGATTTCCTGATGGCTCTTTTCATAAAAAAATACCCTCCAACCGATCCCTTCAACAAAAAACAAATCGGTGATGAAATGGCTCCTTTTCTTTTTGGAATCACCAACCCAATCGTGCAGTCATATTATGTAAAACAGCTTGCAAAAGTACTCGATGTGAGCGAGGAAAGCGCCGAAAAAGTCGTACGCGCATACAGAAGAAAAAGATATGTCCCTTATCAAAAAAAAGAGGTCGCCCAGGTTAAGCAACAGCGCGAAGTGCTTTTACAACAATATCTTCTTGAACAGCTTCTCCATTCGCCCACGCTCAAGGATTTGAAAAAAGAGTTGAAACCCATTCTTTTTCCGGAAGATTTCTCCATCCCGGCATATGGAAAATTATATGCGTCCCTCATCGATACATCACCTGATTCACAGTTTGATATCAATATTTTCATCAAATCACTTCCGCCAGAAATCGCCTCGGTCGCAGATGAGCTCTATCTTAAGGCGATCGCTGATGATGAAACAACCTCACTTTCCCTAATACAGACAGCACATGAAGTCCGGCGTTTTCACCTGCGAAAACAGCTCAAAGAGGCTTTAGGAAGCGAAACAGCCACGGGAGAGGCAAATCTCAAGAGACTTCAGGGCGAATTAAAAGAGCTGGAAAAAACGGGCTCGACAGTATAAAATAGGAGCTATGATAAAGCCAAAGAATCCCAAGACATTCAAGGAACTTCTTCAACAAGGCGAGGATGACGGCTTTATTCTTCAAGACGACATCTTCCTGATTTGTAGCGAACCTGAGAAACATATCGTAGAAATCGACGACTTTTTCAATGATGCGCTAACAAAGGGTATCGATATTTTTGAGACCATCTCCACACGAGAGGAAGAAGAAGTCCATAAATCAGCCGAGGAAGTCGAAAAGGAGTTGGAACAGCTCATCACTTCGAAGCATGGGGAATCGCTTGATCCAATCAAAAAATACCTGAAAGAAATCGGAAAGACTCCGCTTCTAAAATTCGAGGAGGAAATCCAACTCGCAAAATCATATGAAAAAGGAAGTGATAAGGCAAAGGAGAAGCTAATCAGAGCGAATCTTCGTCTCGTCGTATCCATCGCAAAAAAATATCTAGGAAGACGACTCTCGTTCCTTGACCTTATCCAGGAAGGAAACAAAGGGCTTATTCGAGGAGTAGAAAAATATAATTGGAGACGAGGATTTAAGTTTTCCACCTATGCAACTTGGTGGATTCGCCAAGCGATAACACGTGCAATCGCCGACCAATCACGAACAATCCGTATTCCAGTGCATATGGTGGATCAGATAAATCGTTTTTACAAAACACAAAGAAAACTTACCCAAAAATTCGGCAAAGAACCAACCGTAAAGGAAATTGCGAAAGAAATGCTTGTCACTACAGATGAGATTGAAAATCTCATGAAGATTTCACAACAGCCAAAATCGCTTTCAACTCCTGTTGGAGATGATAAAGAAGCAACGCTTGAACAGTTCGTGAGCGATCAATCCCAACCTACACTTTATGATAAAGTTTCAAAAGAGCTCCTTAAGGAGGCGATGAACAAAGTACTTGAAACACTTTCCCCTCGTGAAAAGAAAGTACTCATCATGAGATTTGGACTTGATGATGGAAAACCGAAGACATTGGAAGAAGTGGGTAAAGAATTTAAAGTTACCAGAGAACGAATCCGCCAAATTGAAGCAAAGGCGATTCGTAAATTAAAACACCCAACACGCGCTCGAAAACTCAAAGACTTCCTTGAATAAGCCAAAATAAAGTCAAGACCGCTAACGCGTTTTTTTTGGCCTTCTGATGAGCTAAAAGTTAGTTTTTGCGGCTTATAAGCCGCTGTGTTTTAACTCATACCCCGCTATCCTGTGGCATGAAGGCCATGAAAGGAAATTTTGTTTACTTAAAAATCGGAATGCGTATCGCTTCTATTCGTAAGAAGCTGAACATATCTCAAGATCATCTTTCATTTATTGCTGATATGGATAGGACCTATCTAACACGTCTTGAAAAAGGGAAAGCAAATCCTTCAATCCGGACGCTCCATAAGATTGCTAGGAAATTAAAGGTAAAAGTGTCGACACTCCTTAAAGATATATAGATTTTTATTCTGATAAATGATATGCTGGGTACATATGAAAACATCAGGATTTATGCATTCGTTGAATGCAGAAGAAACACAAAATATGCTTCCTCTTTCCGTAGTTATCGTGACTGCTGCTGTTGTCCTTATTGGAGGAGCGGTGGGCGGATACCTACTTGCAAATAAATCAACTAAAATCAATCTCAATTCATCTTCCCCATCAGCAGTTCAAACCGACAAGGCAGCGGGTGTGGTTGATAAATCAACATTTAAGGACAGTGTCGAAGGGATCTTGAGAGAAGGCGGTATGGATGGTGAGGGGAATTTCCATATAGAACGTCCTGGTGGAGTTTCTCAAAATGCATATCTGACATCCAGCACTGTCGACCTTTCCAAGTTTGTCGGAAAAAAAGTTAAAGTATGGGGTCAGACATTCCAAGGCCAAAAAGCGGGATGGTTAATGGATGTGGGCTTGGTAGAAATTAAATAAGCACTCATGATTCAATTTGAAAACGTCACAAAATCATATCCATTGGGCACCGTCGCACTTGATGATGTCTCCTTTGCCATCGAACCAAACGAGTTTACTTTTCTTGTTGGTACTTCGGGGGCTGGAAAAACAACCATCCTTAATCTTATTCTTGGAGATCTCTATCCCTCAAGTGGGACTGTAATCGTCAATGACATCGATATTTCAAGTAAGAAGAGTAAGAAAATAGAAGAACTCCGCCGACGTATCGGCGTCGTATTCCAGGATTTCAAAATCCTACAAGATAAAAACGTTTTCGAAAATATAGCTCTCGGACTCCACATTCAAGAACTACCTATGAAAAAAATTAAAGACGCGGTCCGAGAAGTATTGTCGCTTGTCGGTCTTGAAGGAAGAGACTACTATTTTCCTGTCCAGCTCTCAGCTGGCGAACTCCAACGAGTCGCAATTGCACGAGCAATGTGTGGAGATAGACAGATAATTCTTGCAGATGAACCGACCGGTAATCTTGATCCAAAAACAACATGGGATATCATGAAGATTTTCAAGAAAGTCGAAGATCATAAAACAATTATTATCGCCACTCATAACACCGACATAGTAAACAGCATGAAAAAACGTGTATTGGTCCTGAAAAAAGGAAGACTTACAAAAGATATGAAAAAAGGAGGATATGAACTATGAGGAAAATACTTACTGCTCTTCGTCGGACACCGTATCAATCGCTTGCTGTATTTTCCTCGCTGTTCCTTTCCCTTTTTCTATCTCTTCTGCTTATTTTCTGTATTAATTTCCTTTATGGATTGCTTGGATACGTTGAATCCCGTCCACAGGTGACGATTTATTTTCAGAACGAAACAACAGAGACCAATATAATGGGTGTGAAAAATGATTTAGAGAAAACAGGAATGATTGAATCAGTGAAATACATTTCAAAGAATGACGCATTCAATCTGTATAAAGACTTGAATAAGGATAATCCTCTTCTCCTTGAGATGGTGAGTCCCGATGTCCTCCCCGCTTCTCTTGAGATATTCGCAAAAAAACCAGAATACCTTCCTCAAATCGCCGATAGACTCAATAAAGTTACCGGAAAAGATGAAGTGAATTTCCAAAAAAATGTTGTTGATAAGCTTCTTTCTCTCACCTCTGTCGTCCGCACGATGTCGCTTGGCTTTTTTGTCTTCCTGATGGCAACAACAAGTATCATTCTTATGACCATAACTCATTTCAAGGTCGCACTTCGTAAGGATGAAATCGAGCTTCTTCGTCTTATGGGGGCATCAGCAGGATATGTACGGAAACCATTCATGCAACAGGCTCTTTTTCTTGGATTCATTTCTGCAACTGTCGTATACGGATTGTTCGCGACAATTCTCTATTTCCTCTTCCCTGCTGTACAATCCTATTTGCGGGGAATAGAACAATTATCAGTCGATTTGGGCTCGTATCAACTAATTGTTTGGCCGATAACCCCTCTTTATGCTGGAGCTCTTTATATTGTCTTGACTCTATTCGGCATGGGTATCGCCGCGTTTGCCACCTATTTCGCAACACGTAAATATCTTTCAATACAAAGAAGCTAACTATGGGAGTCAAATTCAAATCTCTCCTTATTTCTGCAGTTTTTATTTTTTTTCTTGCTTTTTTTATCCAAGGGTTTGACTTACATTCTGAAGGAAGGACATGGGATGAACCATTCAAGACTGATACAGGAATAACGGCAATCAACAATATTACGCTAGGAAGATATAGTTATTCAGATTGGTCTTATGGGATAGAACATCCTCCTGTTGCAAAATATATCTATGGATACCTCTTTATGAGAGATATAAAAATATTCGATACAAGGAATACCCTTTCTGAAGAAGACACGAAATATATCCAGGATGGGAATTATTATGCAAAACTGCAGGGAACGACAGCGATTGTTTTTCCCTATGATTATGTGACTCCCCGATTATTTTCAGTCATCTGCAACGCACTTACTGTGACGATGATATTTTGCATTACGATTTTATTATGGGGGGAGCTTTGGATTGGGCTTACTACTTCAATATTATTCCTCAGTATCCCACGATTTATCGCCATGGGAAGACTGGTAACTTTCGAATCCATATCTGGAGTGTTAACGACTTTTTTATTTTTATTCTTTCTTCTTGCATCCAAAAAAAATATTATCAAATTATATTGGAGTGGGGTGTTCGGCCTTCTTTTGGGGCTTCTCTTGTGGACTCGGTATAACAATATCTCCGTCTTCCTTATTTTTGCAGGATGGATAGCGATTTGGCTGATAACAGATAGGAAAAACCATTTGCCATCCGGAATGCAGACAATATTTATTTCATTCTTGCTTGCGGGAGTTCTTGGATTCATTCTCTGGCCTTTTTTGTGGATAGATTTTCCCCGAGGCGTTTTTGCAACGGTATTAGAACATAATACGCGAACAATAGTTCCCTCTCTCTATCATCTCAAGTCTCTTCTTGCGACAACGCCAGTTTTACATTTAGTCTTTTTATTGGTTGGTATCTTTTTCGCAATAAAAAAAAGAGATAAAATTCTCCTATATATTTTATGGTGGTTTTTCGGGACCGGTATCTTTTTTGCAGCCTTTTCTTCGCCAACTGGCGGCACCCGCTATATATATACAATATACCCCAGTATCCTTTTACTGATTGGATATGGATTGAAATCATATGTACCAAAAAAGATTATCGTTGTTTTGATTATTGTTCTCAGTATTTACGGACTATATACACTCACCTCTATTCACCCCTATTACCTCGATTACTATAATGGACTTGTGGGAGGAATTGGGGGCGCAGAAAAAAAAGGATTTGAGATAAGTTGGTGGGGTGAAGGACAAAAAGAAGCCGAGGAATGGCTAAGGACTCATGCCGAGGCTGATTCAAAGATTGCGCTCTTCGTTACTCCAAAATATATTTTCCCCCGCATCCGTAAAGATGTGAAAATATCCCCCTATGATACGGGCGCTGAAACCGCAGATTACATGGTGGTCAGTCGAGCCGATATGGGGCGCTTCCTGAAACTGAATCTCAAATGGGAAAAGGTATATGTTGTATCTGTACAAGACGTGCCCCTTGTCTATGTTTGGAAGCGAGTAAAGTAGCTGTATAATGAGGTATGTCTCGCCCATCAAACAAATTTGCCATAGTTTTTTTCTTCATCTTGGTTTTGCTTATTTTCACGCGTTTTTCCCGAGCACAAAGCTCTCCTGATATCGCTACTAAAATAAAAGAGTATGAACAAAAACTCGTTGATATCCGTAATCAAAAAAATACACTAAGCAGCCAGATTCAACAGATGGATACACAAATATCTTTGACTGAGCTTCAGGTTCAACGTTCCGAGCAAAAGATAATCGAGACCCAAAGCGAGATAGAAAAACTCGGATCAAGAATAGACAATTTGGACACTTCGCTTAATACCTTAAGTAAACTCCTCCTTAAACAAATCGCACGAGGGTATAAGACGCGATCTATATCGCTCATCGAACTCCTTTTTGAGGCGAAAGACATTAATGAACTTACGAATAAAATAAAATATCAACGGTCGACACAAAACAATAATCAAAAATTATTGGTACAAGTGCAGGAAGCAAAATCGAGTTATGAAGAACAAAAAGTCATACGTGAACAAAAAAAACAAGAGTTAAACCAATTAATCACTAACCTGAACAATCAAAAAGCATCTTTGAAAACCCAACAGGCACAAAAGGAACAGCTTCTTGCGGAAACCAATAATGATGAAACAACATATCAACAGCTCCTAACACAGGCGGAGGCACAACTTAAAAGCTTTGGGCGATTCGTCGCAAATCAAGGTGGATCATCACTACTTTCCAACCAGACAGTATGTGATGATTGGGGTTGCTATTACAACCAACGTGATTCTCAATGGGGAGGATATTCCCTCAACAATACGGGCTATACACTCGCGTCAGACGGCTGTCTTGTGACATCGATGGCTATGGTATATACCCATTTTGGTCACCGTGGCGTAACGCCACTTACCATCAATAGTAATCCATTTAATTTTGCATCTTACTACCCTGCATTCCTGAGCAAAACGATAACGGCAGATGGCACAACATCCACACGTATCAGCTCCGCAATCGACAGCGAATTGAGTGAGGGACGTCCAGTTATCGTGGGAATAAGCTATGATGGCGGACCGCTTCCGGATCATTTCCTTGTTCTCATTAGTGGATCAAGTGGAAACTACAAAATGAATGATCCATACACGCCAAATGCTCACAATATCCCATTCACCGACCATTATTCTGTCGGAAGTATCCGTGAAATAGATAAAATTAGCATGTAATCCACTAAGCACTTTTTTTTACTTTCATACCAACCTAAAATATATATTTTGTAGCATATAATCCGTTGTGTTCATATTATTTTTTTCACTAAATGAATAGTGATGAACTATTTGCAAACAGTATTTGTTTATTTAGCTATTTGTGTATTTGTATATTTGCGCCCAGTCTATTCCTCAGTCATCCTGAACGAGGTAGCTATCCAGCCAACACAGTCGGTTGAACTATATAACACGGATAGTTCATTAAGTGCCGATATTTCTTCTTGGTATATCGATGACTCCGGCGGGTCAACATATTTCACGATACCTCCAAACACATCTCTTCCCCCTCTTTCTTGTCTGGTATTCAGTAGTGATTTCAATTTCAATAAATCGTCCACCGATACAATACGGCTTATCGATAATTCATACGTTCCGACAACGTCTTCTGCTGTCCTTATCGATTCATATCAATACACAAAGGCACCGGAAACTGGGTATTCATTCACCAGAAAACTAAACGACTCTTGGGAGATTTCAACATCTTCTTTAGGCTTATTCAATGACTCTCTTGTTTCCTGTATCCCGACTCCAACTCCTGAGCCGACACCAACGGAAATGACGACCCCAACGCAATCACCAAACCCTACCCAGATTCCAAATCCCTCATCAACCCCTGTTACGCCAACTGATTACACCAACATATATTTATCTGAGATATTTCCCTATCCTGAAGTTGGAAGTAATGAATGGGTTGAATTGTATAATGCGAATGATTTTGCCGTCAATCTTGTCGATTGGTACATTGACGATGCTGAAAATAGTGGCGGGACACCAAGACGTTTTACAGTGTCTATAAATCAGCATGAGTATAAGTCAATAGAAATAGTATCTTCACTTTTCAACAATGCAGGCGATATAGTTCGCCTCCTCAACGCTGAAAAACAGGAAAAAGACAGTATGGAGTATGGAAAAGTTATGAGAGGAAATAGTATTGGGCGAATATCGTTCGATGAAGATACGTATTGCGAACAAACCCCCTCACAGAATAATACTAATTCAGTTTGTCTTGGGTATGAAACATCTTCACCGTCATCTGTGCCATCATCAACCATACAACCGACTAAAAAATCCATCATCCCAACCGCCAAGAAAAACATGTCGCAAACAGTTCCATATACCCAATTACATCCAATAAACAATCAAGAAGGTGAAATCCTTGGAGAAACGGCAATTGAAAATAAAAAGGGTATATGTCCCATTCCCTATCTTTCTGGCGTCTCATTTTCATATAGTGCTTTGACTATTGTTTCTCTCTTCATTAAAATGAGGAATGCGTAAGATTTTACACTATGTATATTATTGGCTCCCTCCCCTGGTGTGGATTGGTATCATTTATTACATGTCTTCCCAAAAAAGCATCGGCATGACACATGACAAAACAGGAGATTTCGTCGTCTTCAAATCCCTTCATATGGTTGAGTATGCATTCCTTTTTTTTCTTCTATATCGGGCATTTTCATCGATAAAAATACGAGCTCAGTTTTTCTATCCATTTTTTGTGGCAATCATTTATTCCGCAACGGATGAGTTTCATCAGCTGTTCATCTCAACGAGACAAGGAGCCTTTCGTGATATCCTTTTTGACATCGGAGGAATGATTATTATGTATGGTATCATTAGAAACATACGACTCGTGCGTAAATTACTATGAATATTTTTGTCAAAAAGCTTCGTCATTTTTTCATTCCTCACGAGGATAATGATTACCGTGCGCAGTCTCTGCACACCAGTATGCTCACGACGTATCTTGTCATGGCAATCTTGTTGGTATTCGTCAGCAAAAAAGTCCCCGCATTCTCAAATGTGCTTGGTATTGCAACTGATATAACCGTACAAAAATTGTTCTCACTCACCAACGAAGAACGAGCGAAGGCAAGTCTTCCACCACTTACCGAAAATGTTGAGCTGTCTCAGGCTGCAGAAAAAAAAGCAGCTTATATGTTCCAAAAGGATTATTGGTCCCACTTCGCACCGGACGGGACAAGTCCATGGGACTTCATAAAAAAATCAGGCTATCAGTACGAATTTGCTGGGGAGAATCTGGCAAAGAATTTTTTGTTTTCAAAAAATGTCATAGATGCATGGATGAATTCACCCACTCATCGTGAAAATATTGTCCGAAAAGAATATACCGAAGTTGGATATGCAGTCGTCAATGGTATGCTTAATGGCGAAGAGACAACTCTTGTCGTCCAAATGTTTGGGACCCCTCTCGTAAAAACAGAAACCATCCCGTCAACGCCAAGCGATGTGCAACCAGTCGTTCAAAAGGTTCCTCAACAACAAATCTTGGGGCTGACACAAAAACAAGGAGTTGGGACTGCTGTTAACGGCAAACGCTTCACATATAATCTCAATATCCTCTTTATTGCATTTATCGTGTTGGCGATTCTTCTCGACTTTGCGGTCGCTTCCAAACTCAATATCCTCCATTTACGAGGGAAGCATCTTGCACATCTCCTCTTTCTGGGATTTATCAGTATCGGCATTATATTCATATTGAGACAAGGGGCTATTCTATAATATCGTATGATTCACACCATTCGTTCTGTACAAAAAGAACTTAAAAAACATCTATTCGATTATTTACTTCTTTGCACGGGTGGCGTCGTTTTTCTTTTGTTCTTGCGATTGTTCCAAGGATATCGCACATATAGTTTCATGATTATTTGCCTCTTCGTGGGTTTCTATGTCTTCTGGGGACAATATCATCATACAAAGACGCAGCGGGTCCGCTTGACACATGTAGTAGAATATATCCTTATTGGATTCACAGTCCTGTTTCTGCTTTTGTTATTTATTCAACCGTAAAAGAATATGAAAGGAATAATACTTGCCGGAGGATTAGGAAGTCGACTATACCCATTGACGTACGCTACCAACAAACATCTCCTCCCTGTTTATGACAAACCGATGATTTATTATCCTATCCAAACATTGGTTAAAGCTGGAATAAAAGAGGTGCTTGTCATCGTTTCAGGACCCCACTCAGGACATTTCATTCCAGTTTTGAAGAATGGAAAAGAATTTGGTGTTGACCATATTGAGTTCGCCTATCAGGAAAAGCCAGATGGAGGCATTGCTGACGCACTTTCTTTAGCAAAGAATTTTTCCGAGAATGGCCCTATAACGGTTATCCTTGGTGATAATACTACAGACGCGGACATATCAGGTGCAGTAAAATCATTCAAAAAAGGTGCAAATATCTTCTTAAAGAAGGTTCCTGATCCAAAACGATTCGGAGTGCCTCGTTTTGATGATAAGGACAAGAGCAAAATCCTTGAAATCATCGAAAAACCGAAAGACCCACCTTCAGAATATGCAGTAACAGGTCTCTATATCTATGATAATAATGTGTTTGAACTCATCAAGACGTGTAAACCTTCCTGGCGTGGAGAGCTTGAAATTACTGATGTCAATAATGCCTATCTCAAGAGGGGTGAACTCACATGGGCAGAGCTCAATGGGTATTGGCTTGACGCAGGAACTTTCGACACTATATACTTAGCTAACAAGTACTGGTCCGAGAAAAAAAACCCAGCCATTAAAAATATTTCATTTTCTTAACCTATGGACACAATGCAGATTCTTCTTATAATAACACTGGGTACGACCACAGTATTTTCCGTCATCGTCGGCATACAGCTCATCCTTGTTTTGAAAGAGTTGAAAAAGACATTGGGAACAATCAATAAGGTAACTGCAGGATTCGAATCGATTGGTGTTGGGATGGAAAAGGGTTTTGAGGAGATTTCTGGGTTCATGAATGGCTTCAAAGCGCTTTTTAAACTGTTTGAGATAATTTCGCCAAAAAAAAATGACAAAAAGTGAGCCTACCGTTAAAAACTTCTGGAATGGCTTCCTTGCAGGCGGCGCTGTAGCTGGTCTGATTCTATATGCATTCGGGACAAAGAATGGTAGAAATGGCCTCAAATTGCTTCTTTCATTCTCCGAGGACATGGATACGAACATACATAAGATTCTTACTCACACGACATCCCCATCTACGAAAAAGACAGCCAAACCAAAGGGCTCCATATTAGAAACGGTCACGGCTGTCCTCGATAAAATCCAATATGCAGCAAAGAGCTCTTGACTTTTCGTTTTATATATTGTATAAATGAGAAGCTTTTCACCCCCCTGTTTTAGGAGGGATTGTTTTTGTTATCATAAAATTTTTGCCCCACACAAGACCGATGCGAAATCTTAAAGCCCAATCTAACTCCATGTCACAAATTTTCCTTGGAAAGGAACAAAACAACCTCAAGCAACTCGACTTGATCGAGATACAGAAAGACTCCTGGAACAAGCTTTTGGAAACAGAAGTACGAGAGATCCTTCAAGAATTTTTTCCCATCGAAGACTATACGGGGAAAAAATTCGTTTTATACTTCGAAGACCTCTATTTTGATAAACCTCGCTATACAATCGACCTCTGTTTCAAGAAAAAACTCACCTATGACTTCCCTGTTTATGTGAAAGTACGCCTCGTAAATAAAAAAACTGGTGCGGAAAAAAGACAAGACGTCTATTTCTTCAATCTTCCAAAAATGACATCACGAGGAACATTCATCATCAATGGAATCGAAAGGGCGATCATCAATCAAATCGTTCGATCTCCTGGTGCATACTTTACTGCTGAAATCGATAAGACTTCTGGATTGACCCTCTATAATGCTGAGGTTCGCCCATATATCGGTTCATGGCTTGACTTTACGATTAGCAAAAACGGCACAATCGAAGGAAAGATCAATAAGAAGAGAAAGTTCCTCGCTTCCGCATTCCTTCGTATTTTCGATAACGAAACAACAACGGAAATCCTTGAACACTTTAAGGATTTGGACCAAACACTTCTTGATAAATATATTCTCCCAACATTCAAAAAGGACAAAACAAAATCAAAGGATGAGGCTGTCCTTGAACTTTATAGAAAAATAAAGCCAGGAGAACCACTCGTTCTTGAAAATGCGTATGAAACATTGAATAGTCTTTTCTTCAATCACAGAAGATATTCATTGGCAGATGTTGGGAGATACAAGATGAATAAGAAATTGGCGCTTAATCAGCCAATCGACAAAGAACATCATATTTTGTCAAAGCAGGATGTTATAGCTATTCTGAAATATTTGGTCCAACTTACCCTTGATAAGGGCTCATTTGACGATATTGACCATCTGGGAAACAGACGATTGAAGACCGTAGGAGAATTGGTTGGGACATATGGTATTCGTGTCGGAATGGTCCGAACGGAAAAGGAAATCAAGGAACGTATGAGTCTTGTCCCATCTGACACATTCCCAACACCATCCCAGATCATCAACTCAAAACCAATCATTATGGCAATCAATTCGTTCTACAGAACGAATCAACTTTCCACAATCGTTGATCAGACAAATCCACTTTCAGAACTTGATAATTTAAGAAGAATCACCGTTGGAGGACCTGGTGGAATAGAAAAAGAGCGTGCTTCATTCTCAATCCGAGATATCGCATCCTCTCAATATGGACGTATTTGTCCAATCAGATCACCAGAAGGTCCAAACATTGGTGTCGTGACCTATATGGCCATGTTTAGCAAGATAAATAAGTATGGATTCCTTGAGACCCCTTATAAGAAAGTTGAGAAGACAACTGTCGGTGGAAAAGTAAAGGCTCGAGTAACAGATGTTATCGAATATATGCAGGCTGATGATGAAGAAAAATATTATATCACCTCTGATAGTGTCAAAATAGATGACAAGGGATTCATCCTTAATGAAACCGTCGTCACACGCTATAAAGGCGATCTTGCTGAAGTGCCGATTGAAAAAATTGATTTTATCGATGTCTCTCCACAACAGGTTGTCGGTGTTTCAGCAACACTCATTCCTTTCTTACAGAATGATGATGCTTCCCGAGCTCTGATGGGTACACACATGCAATGTCAAGCTGTCCCATTGGTAAAGCCAAGCGCCCCATATGTCTGTACAGGTACAGAAGAGAAAATTGCCCAATCACTCGGAAGAACTGTCCTTGCTGAAGAGGATTCAACTGTAGACTATGTCGATGCACAGCGTGTTACATTGAAAGGAAAAAGTGGGAAAGAATATGACTATAAACTTGAACGTTTCATGCGAACAAGCAAAGATGTCATCTTTGATCAAAAACCACGAGTTGAATTAGGTGAAAAAATAAAAAAAGGTTCTGTTGTTATCGATGGACCTGCAACAAATGACGGAAAGCTTGCGTTAGGCCAGAATCTTGTCGTTGCATATACATCGTTCAACGGACTTGGATATGAAGATGGATTCGTCATTTCTGAGCGCGTCGTAAAGGAAGATCTTCTTACTTCTATCACTAGTGAAGAATTTATTGCAGATCTTATTGATACAAAACTCGGTCCTGAAGAACTTACTCGTGACATTCCAAATGTTCGAGAAGAAGTATTGGCCAATCTCGATAAAGAAGGACTCGTCGTTGTCGGTACAAAAATGAAGAGTGGAGATATTCTCGTCGGTAAAGTCGCTCCAAAAGGAGAAAAAGAACTTACCGCTGAAGAAAGGCTTCTTCGGGCAATCTTTGGAGAAAAAGCAAAAGATGTCAAAGATACCTCTCTTCGCATGCCATATGGCAAACAGGGAGTTGTTGTTAATGTTGAGATAATCGATAGTAAAAAAGATCCAAATGAACTCGAACCAAGCGTCATCAAGAGAATGATCGTAAACACAGCAGAACTTCGAAAAATAACTATCGGAGATAAGCTTGCAGGACGCCATGGAAACAAGGGAGTAATTTCTCGTATTCTTCCAGAATGGGATATGCCTTATCTTGCAGATGGAACACCGGTTGATGTAATCATCTCCCCTCTTTCCATTCTTGCTCGTATGAATTTGGGTCAACTATTTGAAACACTTCTTGGATTTATCGCTCAATCGAATAATTGGAGAATAGTAGCTCCAGTATTTGAAAAAATTGAGGAAAAATTCATCACAGAAGAGCTTGCAAAATTAGGTATTCCAACCGATGGAAAAGTAACTCTTTATGATGGAAAAACAGGTAAGAAATTTGATAGGACAGTGCTTGTCGGAACAGGATATATCCTTAAGCTTATTCACATGGTTGAGGATAAATTCCATGCTCGATCAGTCGGACCATACTCACTCGTCTCTCAACAACCACTTGGAGGAAAATCACAAATGGGAGGACAGAGATTTGGAGAAATGGAAGTCTGGGCACTTGAAGCACATAGAGTACCTGCAACATTACAGGAAATGCTTACCATTAAGTCGGATGATGTACGCGGAAGAACAAAAGCCTTTGAATCAATCATCAAGGGAATTGAGATTCCACAATCAAATGTTCCGGAATCATTCCACGTATTGCTCAAAGAATTGAATGCATTGGGATTATCAATTGATTACATCAAATAACCTATGGAGGAA
>JAVHSH010000003.1:0-5696 GCA_036172095.1 Patescibacteria group bacterium | reverse complement strand
GAACCCAGAACCAACAGCTTAAAAGGCTGCTGCTCTACCATTGAGCTATGGACCCAGAACCAATCCCGACTTCTCGGGACTGCTCTCCTATTGAGCTTGACCCTCACCAATTATTTTCTCTAAAACCATTCTATTCTTTATCCGTTTTAATTGTTTTTCACGAAGCACTGCTGCTCCTCGTGTTGGATACTCTTCACTATATAGCAAAACCCATGGACGTTTTAATTTTGTATAGTGTGTATTCCCAAAATTATGCTCTCTTACACGATTTGTTAAGTTGCTCGTTGATCCAATATAATATGTTTTGTCTTTCTCGCTTCTCAATATATATGTATAAAACATATTGATTGTCAGAACCAATCCCGACTTCTCGGGACTGCTCTCACAATTAAGCTATGGACCCCGCTCAAGAATTAAACATCTAATTGTATCAACTGAGGGCCCTTTATTCAATTCAAGTTTGAAGAGTACAGGAGTATTGACCTATCATTTGCATTCAACAATTTCGACCTTTCCTCCGTTGGTACAGGTAACCGTCTGAGTAGCTTTATCAAGAAGTTGACAGGAGCATGTTTTTCCAGCTGGGCAGGTGCATTTCGCTTTAGAACTCCCTGCACATATACCCGTCCCCCCGCCTTCGCAGGCAGAATAGGCAGTGCTTGCGTCGAGATCCTCCTCTTGGATACCGCAGAACTGCTTTGCCATCGATCCAGGAATGAGATGACAAACACCAGCGGCTGCTGCTGGTGTCGGCGTTGCAGCTCCCGTTGGTGTTGGGGTTGCTGCAACAGTGGGAGTTGGGGCGACAGTTGGGGTTATTGTCGCTGTCGGTGTTGCGGTTGGTGTCGCTGTTGGTGCTAATGTTGCCGTTGGTGTTGCGGTTAGCGCCGCTGTCGGGGTCAGTGGAACAACGACAAGCGTCATCGCGTCATCTGCATAGTTTTTGCTGAGCGAATAAAGCGCCAGGATATAATCCATCGTATTCGTTATTCCATCGTTATTGATGTCGGTCGACAAATCAGTTGAGGTCCCAAGATTTGCCATAATTTTTGAAATATCATACGCATCAACTTTTCCATTAGCCGGCTTGATATCTCCCCCATAAAAGGTCTGCCCTGATAAATCTGTGGTATTGATATCTTTTTTTATTATGAACTGAGGAGCGGTACATTCCTTTCCATTTACCGTCGTTGAACAGAATAATTTCCCAAAATAATTAGTTGGTTTAATATAGATGGCATATAGTGTGTTATAGTTCAAATCGGGGTCCAACATGATTGTTCTAAAAAATGTCTTATCGTTCTGATACGCAAAAACGATGTCATTAAACTCCTTTACCTTTCCTTGCGGATTATACAAAGTGACCGTCGCTTTCACCGTCGATTGTGGATACCATTCCCCATGAAGCTTCAGTATCAAAGTCAAGGAATTTTCCTGCGCTTTCGTGTTGGATGAGTGATAGTTTTGAAAAAGGAAAATAAATCCAATAATCGCCCCTGTCGTTATAAGGAAAATCGAAATATATTCAAAAACAGTTTTTTTATCCATATTAGAGTTCAATCATTATGTCGGCATGTTTCTCATCAAGGACCGCGTTCCCCTGCAAGAATGCCTTCGTATTTGCCTTATCAAGCGTAATTGTTCCTTTGATATCCCCCACTTTTTCTACTTCAAACGTCACGTATACTTCATTCGGCGTCCCCATCACTATGCCATCCGACCCAATCGTAGCCACACCGGTAACGGTGAACACTCCATTTTCTGCGATTGTGCGGGGGAACGTTGGAAAAGCTTTTCCGGGAGTAATTGTGCTTATTTTCAGATTATTTGAGTAGTTCATGACCAAATCGGCAGCATCCACTTTCATAGCAGAGCCCCCCACCATCATGATTGTGACCAACTGTACGGTTGGGGAAACAGATTGCTTCTGAGCAGTGAAGTGTATTTTCGACTCGACGACGTTCTCAAGGACTTTTTCCTTTTCAGCCGTCAGTTTGACATCTTGCTTGCACTCTTGCTTTGGGCATTCCTTAATTTTCTGAGAAAGCGCTTTATACGTATCTCGTTCCGCAGAGATAGTTTTTATTTGTTTTTCAAGAACTACCTGTGAGGTAAAAAACCCACCCAGAAAAAAGGAGACAAAAAGTAATACTACTGCAATTTTTTTCATACGAAGATACTAGTATGAGGTTAGCTTATTCTGATTGAGAAGTCAAGATGGCATGGAATCAGCCATTGTTTTGCTGTTGGCTTTCCCGTATCTGCCTCATGCGTCTGTCGTTCACTTTCCGCAAAGTTGATTGCAGGACTCTCTTTCTGATGCGCAGCGAAATTGGGGTGATTTCCAATAGCTCATCATCATTGATGAAGTCAAGACTTTGTTCAAGCGAAAGACGTGTTGGAGGAATTACTCCGATAGATACTCCTTCTCCTGCCGATCTGTTGTTGGTAAGTTGCTTTTCTTTTGATACATTTACCTCAATATCATCCATTTTGTTTGCCATTCCCACAACCATACCTTCGTAGACGACGTCTCCGTGTCCAACAAACAGCACGCCACGAGCCTGGACCTTGCCGATTGCATAGTTGGCCGCTTCTCCACCTTTGACTGAAACGAGGCTCCCGTTACGTGTATCATCCATTCTGAGGCCTTTTGGAAAGTATCCTAAGAAAAATGAATGAAGAATAGCTGTTCCTCGTGTTTTTGTAAGAAGCGAATTACGAATACCTAACAGGTTCTGACTTGCGATTCTGTAGACTATGCGATTTTGATTTCCACCTTCTTTTTTCATGTCAAGCATTTGCGCTTTTCGTTTACCCATTTCTTCTGTTATGACGCCAAAATATTGCTCTTCTACTTCTATCGTGACTTCTTCAAAAGGTTCACATATTTCTCCACCGATCGTCTTGTAAATGACCTGTGGTTTTGAAACTTCCATTTCATACCCACCTCGTCTCATCTCTTCAAGAAGAACTGCCAAATGCAATTCTCCACGACCGGAAACAATAAATCTAACACCTTCCGTATCGTCCTGGACCCGGAGACCAAGATTAGTCTCCACCTCTTTGTACAGACGTTCACGAAGCTGTCTTGATGTGCTAAACTTCCCTTCTTTTCCTCCGAATGGACTTGTATTAGGCCCAATACTAATCTTAATCGTTGGATCTTCAACTGTGATATGTGGCATGCTTTGTGGAAACGCTGGGTCACAGACTGTTTGTCCAATGGTAAGAATTGGGATACCTGCGATTGTTGCGATGTCGCCGGCAACTGCTTGATCAACCTCAACCCTATCAAGACCGGAAGTCGTAAACAATTTTGCTACTCTATTTGTACCTATTACTTTATCGTCTTCTCCGACTACTGCAATATTTTGATCTTTCTTTATTGTGCCTTGTGTTATTTTTCCGATGCACAGTTTTCCGACGTAATTATCATAGTCAAGGGTCGAAATCTGCATTTGAAGCGGTTTATCTTCATTAAACGCTACATTGGGAAATTCCTTAAGGATTGTGTCGAATAAAGGAATTAGGTTTCCTTCAGTTTCCGCAGTGTATTTTTCGGGAAGTGTATAGAAGGCTTTTCCATCTCGTCCTACGGCAAAAAGCGTGGTAAATTCAAGAGATGAGTCGTCTTGTGCAAGATCAAGGAACAGTGTTTCTATTTCTGAGATAATCTCTTGCGGTCGAGCGTCTCTTTTATCGATCTTATTGATGACCAACACAATCTTCAATCCCGCTTGGAGTGCTTTTTTGAGGACGAACTTTGTCTGTGGGAGTGGGCCTTCTGCGGCATCGACAAGAAGGATTGCACCTGATGCCATAGTGATGGTGCGTTCGACTTCTCCACCGAAATCTGCATGTCCAGGAGTATCGATGATATTGATTTTTGTATTTTTATAGAAAACGGAGGTATTCTTGGCTAGAATCGTGATTCCACGCTCACGCTCAAGATCGTTTGAGTCCATAATGAGCTCTTGACTCATCTCTTTTTGGTTGTCTCGGAATGTCTTTGTCTGTTTCAAGAGAGCATCAACCAATGTTGTTTTTCCGTGATCGACGTGGGCGATAATAACGATATTACGAATCTCCATAGGTATATTATTGGTGGAATCTCTCAACTTGAGTAAACGAAGTCGTAGAAGCTCCAAATTATGAACATACCATTATACACCATTTCTCTTGCATAGTGGGGGAAAGAGGATTTTTCGTGGCATCCTGTGATAGAATATACGAAGGCATGCCCGGTCGTCTAACGGTAGGACATCAGACTCTGGATCTGATTATCCTGGTTCAAATCCAGGCTGGGCAACATTTCGACCTCGCTCAGTACAAGCCAACTTTGAACTTGTAACTCTAAACTTTTAACCCAATACAAAATTACATATTCTCCCCTTCACATAGATAAGCTTATAGGTGTTTCCCGCTATATATTTTGCAATTCCCTCTGATTTAAGCGCAATCTGTTCTGTCTCTTCTTTCGTAGCTGCAAGCGGAACAACAATTATGCCGCGGAATTTCCCATTTACCTGAACGGGTACCTCTCCGGTCGTTTCTTTTATATCGACTTCCGTTTGAGCCGGCCAAGTGGACAAATGTACAGACGATGTTTCATTGAGTACATCTCTCCATATTTTTTCCGTAACAAATGGCGCAAAAGGAGCGATAATCTGAATGAATTTCTTCGCTTCTTCGGCATTTAGGCTTTCAGCATTTTGCTTTTGGCTTTCAGATTCGTATGCATTCAAAAATTCCATCAATGCCGCTATCGCCGTGTTGAACTTTGTTTGGGCGATATCGTCCCCGACTTTTTGGATTGTCTTATTTAGCTTATTCACTAACTCTGGATTCGACTTTTGATTTTGAATATTTGACTTTTGATTTTCATATAGACTCCATACTCGCTTAACGAATCGGTGTGCACCCTGCAAAGCCTTCATAGACCAAGCAATTTCCATATTGAAAGGCGCCATAAACATTTCGTACAGACGGAGAGTATCTGCTCCATATTGAGCGACAACATCATCTGGATTAATGGTATTTCCCCATGATTTACTCATTTTCCGATGATCTTCTGCGAGGACCATACCGACATTGCGCAACCGCAAGAAAGGCTCCGGATAATTCAGCAGTCCAACAGCGCGGAGTGCTTTGACCCAAAAGCGGGCATACAACAGATGGAGTACGGCGTGTTCCGCTCCTCCTAAATACCAATCAACAGGAGCCCATGGTGAATTTGCCATTGTCTCAATCCATTCTTCCTTCATATTGATATGTTTTTTTTCTGAGGTTTTGTTTTTTGAAAAGTGCACGAAGTACCAACAGCTTCCCGCCCAGTTTGGCATAGTGTCGGTTTCCCGTCGTCCTTTCCCACCACAGTGGGGACATATTGTCTCTATGAATTCTGGCATTTTTGACAGAGGAGACTCACCTGTATCTGCTGGCTCGTAAGCAGCGGTATACGGAAGTTCCAGTGGAAGCTCTTCTTCCTTTATTGCAAACCATCCTGCCATCGACGCATCAACCTTTTCCCCATCGACAACTCCATCTTGAGCGCATTTCTCACAGTAGACCATTGGGATAGGCTCTCCCCAATAGCGCTGACGTGAGAAAATCCAATCACGAAGATGATATGTCGTTTCTTTCCTTCCTATTTTTTTCTCAACAATCCAGTTCTTCATCTCTGCAATGAGTGC
>JAVHSH010000002.1:0-23282 GCA_036172095.1 Patescibacteria group bacterium | reverse complement strand
ATGCCTCCTTTCTGGTTGGTTGGATTACTTATTCTTCGAAGCCTCGAGCCAGAATTGACTGTTTGCATTCGTGCAAGTGACGCTCAACTTCAACTCTTGATTAATGGAGGCTCCATCAGGTAATGAAATCTCCTCAAGTGTGAATCCTGCATCGTTCAGACGAAAGGTCTTGCAACCAGTTGGATTGTGAAGCTTCCAAGCAGTTGAACCTTTCTCAGGCGCAGAGATATTCAGTTTGAACTGAGCGGCGAGGGCAGTTTCGCTCTGGTAGTACACAACGGTGACTCCTTGTCGTGTCATATCGACAGACTTGAAGGTAGAAAATCCACCGTCTGAACCAGAACCGCCACATGCAGATAACACTAATGCCGCCAAAACAATCAACGAGCTTAACAACAAAAATCTCTTCATGGTGCATTCCTTTCACTAGTCTAGGTTGATATTGCTTGATTCGGCTCTCTATAGTTCGGTTAAATCCTTGCGGATCCCTTCAGGCGATTAGGCCATCCCTACTAATATAGATTCTCCCATGTAAGCCATGTGGCTGTGCGTATTACGCCTCTGCTTTCGCTTCTGCGTTTTTTTGGGAATTACCCTTCGTTCCTTCTTATTTTTTCATATTTTGATCCTCCACCCTCAGCCTGAGATAAACTCAGATCGAAAGTGGAAGACCAATCTATGCCTACTAAGTGCCCCCTATTGTCTGTCTTGACAACAAAGAACACCCTTCGCAAAGAAAGGAACTGTAATCCAAAAACCCGATTTTCAATGTGCCCTCCTTCGCTGAAGCTACGGAGGGTAAACCCTCTTTTTGCCTCATCGAAAAAGTCGGAATTTCCGATAAAGGATTTTCCGGTTGATTGATCGTGTTTATTCACATGACCAAGCTTTTGGTCAAGACGATCTTTCAACACGTTACTCTGTTTTTACAGAGCCTGCATTTTCCATCCCTTGAAAGAATGGGAGAGGCTAGATCTCCCGCTTTCTCGGATTAAAAAATACACATACCCGCCTTTCGGCAGATAGTCTGGGGTATGAGCCCAGAAAGAGAAGCGAGGCCTTCGCGTCGTTTTCTGGACTGATAAAAATTCTGAAAAAAAATGCATGAAGGAAGAACCCATATTATTTCGCAGTCTAGCCTTGGAATATACATATTGAGTATGAATATACTACGCCTATAGTATACCTTACTATGGGCTAAAAATCAAGTTCCACGCATATGTGGTTTTTTATGTATAATGAAGTAATATATGGCTTCAAAGCTCTCATTTTTGCATGTCCGCAATCCCAAAACTGACGAGACCCCTATCGAGTCGGCGACACAGATATTCTCCTCTACACTACCCTATCCATATCTTCCGTTATGGAAGCGCATTCTTCTGGTTCATCCAAAAACATATTCTTTTGAGCTTTTTTTGCTCAATCAGCTTGTCTATTTTTATGCTGCGGTACCTTCAGAGAGCGAAACATTCATCCAAAGCCTTGTTTCATCATCTTTTCCCCAATCGAAGGTCGTAAAGACGACCGACCCCATGAATATTGTATTTAAGTCTGCACGTATGGCTGTGGGGCAGGTTAAGCTCAATTCGTATTCCTATCTTCCGATAAAGACGTACTTCGACTTCAAAGATGTTGATCCCTTATCTTCAGTCCTTGGGTTTATGGCAAAACAGCCACCTCATATCAAGATGGCGGTCCAGATAATCATCACACCGGCATATTTTCCTTGGCAAGAGGTTGGTGTTAAAAATGCCGGACTTCAAATATATGATGAGAACGCGCTTCGCTATGTCCAAAACCCGCAAAGACAGGTAATCATGCGGAAAGCCACGTTTCAAGGAGGGAAGGCCGCTGTACGCCTAATTGTCGGGAGTACCAATGCTCAAATCGATCCATTTCCCTATTTGATAAATCTCGCCGGGACATTTGGCGCATTTTCGCTGGGAGAAGGCAATCAATTTGTATTTCAACGTCCGTTATTTTTTAAGGAACGATTTATCCAACGGATTAAAGAACGACGAATAAGTTTTTACGAATGCAAAAATCAAATACTCAATGCGCAGGAGCTTGCGTCCATGTGGCATCCACCAGGGTATCTCCTTGCGGGAATCAAGAATATCAGTTGGGGCAAGACACTTTCCGGAGAAGCGCCAGAAAATCTTCCTGTCGTTGATGGGACAACTGATGAGGCCAAGCAAGGAATCAATTTCTTCGCAAAGGCAGATTTCCGCAATAAGCCTACTATTTTTGGTATTAAAGATGAAGATAGACGCAAACACATGTACATCATCGGAAAGACGGGAGCTGGTAAATCAACTCTTATCGCAAATATGGCAATTGATGATATTCGCAAGGACCGCGGTATTGGTGTCATTGATCCACACGGTGATCTTTGTGAGACAATCCTTGATTTTATCCCAAAACGACGAATGAACGATGTAGTTTATCTTGAACCCTTTGATACAGAGAGGCCATTTGGACTTAATGTCCTTGAAATAAAGAATAAACAACATAAAGATCTTGTTTCATCGGGTATCGTTTCCATTTTTAGTAAACTCTATAAGGATAGTTGGGGACCACGACTTGAATATATTTTGAGAAACGTGATTTTAACACTTCTTGAGATGCCGAATGCGACGCTTCCTGATATCTTGGCGCTGTTGTCGCATGCGGATTACCGAAAAAAGGTCGTTTCACAGCTTACCGACCCTGTCCTTAAGGCGTTTTGGGAAAACGAGTTTGCAAAAATGCCTGATCGCCTCAAAGCCGAGGCCATTTCTCCAATCCAGAATAAGGTGGGGCAGTTTGTAACCTCACGGATGATTCGTAATATTGTGGGAAAACAAAAATCAACTATAGATTTGGAGGATATTATGAACTCAAAAAAGATACTTCTCCTTAATCTCTCACAAGGAAAACTAGGAGAAGATAATGCTGCTTTGTTAGGAGCAATGATTATTACCCAAATTCAACTAGCTGCGATGAATCGCGCATTTATCAAAGAAACAGATCGAAAAGACTTCTTTCTGTACGTTGATGAGTTTCAAAATTTTGCTACTTCCACGTTTATCAAAATTCTTTCCGAAGCTCGTAAATATAGATTAGCTCTTACACTTACCAATCAGTATATTGAACAGCTTGATGAAGATATTGAACATGCAATTTTCGGGAATGTAGGAAGCCTACTCTCTTTTGTCGTTGGAGCACGGGACGCTCATATGCTTTCCCGAGAATATGGGGAGATGTACACAGAGAACGATCTTGTTGCGCTTGGAAAATACGAGATGGTCATGAAACTTTCGATAGATAATATGACATCTCTCCCCTTCCCGGCGTACTCACTTCCCCTTCCGTCACTAATAAATGAAAATAAGGACAAAATTATCCGGCTTTCAAAAGAAAAATACGGATATACTCCTGCGAAATAGTTTCTCTTTCCTGTACACTTAACATATGGAGCGTTTTCCAATAGTTTTTCGTGTTTGTATTGCTTGTATTGGTGCATATTTTATTACCACAATACTCGCCCCTCGCTATTTCGCGGACTCCCCGGAATTTAATGCTGTAGCCTTCAACAATGATGTCCAATCACTACTTACCAGTGTCTCATCATTCCACTTTGAACTGCCTAAAATCGAGCTTATTTCTCAAAGGGTTGAACCAACCCCATTACCTGAGATATCACCCGAACCAGAACCAACTATCGGATACGAAAATACACCGACAGAAATTCCTACCTCAACTCCCTACATCCAACCAACAATTGTTATTCCTACATATTCACGCCAACCGACAATACGACCAACACTTCCTCCAACTCAACCAACGATTACAAGACCACCGGAACCGACAAAAACTCCCAAACCAACAAAAGGGCCCGACCTATTCCCGATTGATGCTTCATTGAAAAGACCGGGTGAAACTGTTGATGAGATTATCGCAGCAGCGGCCGCTAAAGCTTGTGCCCCAAAAGAGGTCCTCCGGACTCTTGCCTCGATTGAAAGTGGTGGATTTTTTGATACCGTCATCCCTAAATATCTCCAGCTATATAACTCAGAGAATTGGTGGAATAGCGAATTTATCACGGAAGAAAAACGATTGTGCAGTGGATATGCATACGACGGAAATACCGGACTTGTTTTTTCTGATAGCAAATATGCGGGATACAAGTGTCGAGATGGGAGTGGAAGCGGACTTGGAGTTGTTGGCGTGATGCAACTTTCTCCGTATTTGTTCAGTCATTATAAAGATGCTGCCGCAAAAGCGATAGGTTCAAAGAATGTGGATAGACGTATTATCTTTGATTCGCTAGTCATGGCGGGATTAAATATCAAGGAGAACACTAAGGCTACGACATGCACAAATTGGGATGCGCGAACAGTCGTCAAAGCCGCATGTAGCTATTATGGAAGCTGTGGTACAAAAGATGGCACATACTACTGTGCAACATTTTGCAGAAATTACCAAAAATATGGCGGCAAAGACTGCTCAGGAGCGATATCTCAATTTACAGAGACGTGTTGGAAATAACCGTAGAAAAAATCTTATGATTTTTTTGCGAGTTTTTTCCATTCCTTGGAAAGCTCTGCTTTTAGTTTTTCCATCTCTTTTCCTTCATGTTTCACTTCCTTTTTGAGGATTTCGACTGTTTCGCTGGCGACTTCCGCCACTTTTTCCTTGTCGAATGAGTCGACTGATTGTTTTGCTTCTGCAAGCGCTTGAATGAACTGTTTTTTCGCTTTTTTATAGATAGATGTCGCTTCTTCTGTCGCTTCTCCAAAGATTTCCTTTACTTTCTTTTCCAAATCAGTATCGATAAGTAATTTTTCAAGTTCTTTCACTTTCTTGGCGACTAATTTCTGATTTTCTGGACCAGACTTTGGGGAAAGGAAAAAAGCCGTCAATCCACCTGCAATAGCGCCGAAGAGCAATCCTAATCCGAATTTTGAGGATGAGTTTGAATCTGACATATATGTTTATAAAAAAATGATAACTATATTCAGTGTAACACAGAATAAAATAAAGCTCAATATTTTACATGCTCCGTTTATTCTTTCAGACGGCTTAGTGAACTGCGAGGCGCCGGTATGAGCGCTGGTTCAAATGCGCCGCTTGAAATAATAAACTCCGCATTATCAACACACAGAGGAACAGGTGGCACGAGTAAAGGGTACCCGGCAGCACGCATTCTTTATTCCCTTGTCCCTGTATTGTTTGGGAATAAAGGAGTACTGACGGGGGAAATTACGAGTGACAGAATCTGGAGATGTTCTACTTGTTAATTTTACGTTCCAGTTGGAGTTGGAGTATTTGTTGGAGTTGGCGTATTTGTCGCTGTCGGAGTTGGTGTTAACGTCCCCGTTGGGGTTGGCGTAGCTGTTGATGTTGGCGTTGGTGTATTGGTTGGTGTTATGACAGCACACGTTCCAGGAGTATATTTACCAATACATGGCGTAAAGTCTTTTGTACTACAAGTAATTGACATTCCTACTTGCCAGATTTTTTGACATATCTTTTGACAATCCGTCTCTCCACAAACATACACAGGCAATGTTGGTACAACATACATCGTTGGGGTTGGAATGCTAAGCGTTGGGACGGGAGCTGAGGTTGGCGCAACGCGTAAGGATGATGATTTTAGTGGACCAAATGCTCCTCCTGCTGCAAGTGTCGGTTCACCTGACGCTGTCGTTGGGGCGATTGGCGCTGATGGGACAGGTGTTATTGTGCCCGATGGCGTTGCGACGGGAGCATTATACTGTTGATTCGTTTTGGTAGAAAATGTCCAAGGGACACCGCCATTATCATACTTCGTTTCGCCGATGCGTATCTGAAAATAATAGGAGGTACCGGGGGATAACAATGTCACTTCGACTGTGTGGGCTTTCTGTTTTTGCGATTCAGGAGCAAATAGATTGAGGGACGTCGGGGACGCTCCATACTCGATGACCGCTTGCGTTTCTTGATCGGTTGTCCAATTGATTTTTGCAGCGTTATTTGTTACCCCACTGATGACAAGATCCCGCGGAGCAGAGTCTGATGCTTTCGTGAAGACGTTTTGTACTAAAAGAAAGCCCCCAATGACGACAACGAGTCCAGCCATTACGCCAATCGATATCTTTATGGGACTCAAACCTTTAATTGATGGAAATGTCATAAAAACAAATTACAAATCACAAATGATAAATAACAAATCAAAATATAATTACAAATCACAAAACAGTTTTGTTATTGAAATTTTGTAATTGATTGATGATTTATTTATTTGTTATTTGTCATTTAAAGAACTAATAGTACTCTCATCACCACACCTATCATCACAAGGAATCCACCAAATGCCATCAACTTTGGCATCTCGTCCATGATACCAGATTGGGGTAGCGCTGTTGGCTGTGCTTGTTGTTGATAGAGTGAGGTTGGCTGAGGAGCAGTGGTTGGATTGGTTCCTCCTGTCCCAATGGTAACAATGGAGGTGCCATTTTGTGCGCAGTTGATGACGTTTACCGGATCTACTGCATTTTTAATGACCTTTGATGAGTTGCTTGCATCGGCTCGACAATCGTAGGTAATTGTCGCCGTGCCGTTCTTCAAGGCTTTGAATGTTATTTTGGCGACTGTCCCCGTGCCTGTTTTATAGGTGCCAGGATCCGTTATCAATCCCGCAATGTATATTTTTCCACTAGCAATATTATTGGTCACTGCCGGGAAAAATGCTCCAGGAGAAGCACTCTGGGCTTCAAGAAGAGCTGGATCATAGAGAATCCACATATCGGTAGAGGTCACTTGGTCGCTCCCTGCATCAATCGTCGCATCGAGCGTAAACGTATCACCTGCTGCTGCAGATACTGTTCCCCTATCAAACTTAAGAGAGGCAGCATTTACATCTTGAGGAATACCTAATCCAAATAGGAAAACCAATAGGGAAAAAAATATCAAAACAAAATATCGACGAAGGGTACGCATTACCTATTATTATTCATCATTACTCAATTAATTTCAAGGCTTATATCTTTAGTCTCGGGATATGTCACTTCTGCAGACTCATTTACGAGTTTAGAGCTCTCGTTCCCTTGCGGTTTAAGCGAGAAAACAAAGGTGCCTTTTGTTTTTGGCAGAAATGTAAATGAGAGAATGGGTGTTTCGATGAACTTAATTGGATCCGTTGCCTGAATATTCTTTGATGCAGATATCGAGACGTGGTTTCCTCGGTTGTACGTAAAAATACGGAATGAACTTGCTGTATTTTGGACTGATTGACGCTCAAATACCTGCGCGTCATAGGAAAGGACCACATCATACCCTGCAACAGTATCTTTTCCTGATGTCGCAAATAGGTCAAGAACAAATGGTGTGCCTTGCTTTAAGGCACCCTGACCATCTTTCAACTTAAACGTAAATTGGCCGTTCGTCGGATACGGGACAAGTGTTGGAGCTGCTGTTGGCGAAATCGTCGTTTGAGTCATTTCTCCTGATGGGTTTTTTGGTTTGACGTTTTGGAAAACGAAATAGCCAATAATACTTGCAGCCAACAATACGACTGCGAGACCGATAAGCATCAATCGAGAATGTTGTGTCTGTTCCATAGTTTATTCTTCATCATACTTAATGGATAACGACTGGATGACTATCGAGTAGTCTTGTGTATCTATGATGTTGTCTAAGTTGATGTCGCCAATTGCCATTTTTCCGGCATCGGTTGAGCCTAAATTCTGGCGAACAAAGGTTGTGTCATAGGCATCAATTATTCCATTCTGTTTTCCGTTTGCTTCAGGTAAATCTCCGCCCAGTTGGATGATTTTTGAAAAATCGAGAGTATTTTCTCCTGCTTTCAGACTGATTTTTCCGTCTCCACAATGATACTCTCCTCCCTTATTCTCTGAAGGAACGGCGTCACAAATCTTTTTAGCTATATGTTTCGGACCTTTTATATATACCCTATATCCTCCCCCAGTTGGGATCTTATCGAAGTCCGCTTTCCCCGACCACACTCCCGAAGCATCGACTGAAAAACTCACTGTTTTATATGCTGTCGCGGCTGTGAGAGCACCACCAGCAAGCTTAACTTGAACATTGATAGCGTCTACTTTGGCTGGTTTCTTCGTGATTCCTTGTAATTTGATTTTAAGGTCTAAGGAAACTGCAGTCGCCGGCCCATTCCCACCACCGCCAGCAGGTTGAGTCCCACCACCGCCAGCACCGCCAGTATTCGGCTGGATAACGATTGTATTTGCTACCTGTTCATCAGCAAGGGAGCCATAATAATAGCCGATTTTGTTGTCCCCCTGGCCCCAAGACACCGGTTGTTTGGTAGTAACGGTCGTATCTGCAATATCTGCAAAGTCGAAGTTGGCAACCTGCTCTCTTTGTTTTGAATCCTTCAAGGATACGTAATCAAAATACGCTTCCGAGCCCTTATCGACACTTACTCTAACAAGATAATGTCGATCATCGCCCGTTCCTTTGATGGTGATTGACTTTGTCTTTTCTACAAAATCAGTTCCCTCGGGAAAGACCATTGAATCTATTTCCCCATTTTTCTTTACCGTTGAAGTACACGTATCTGAATTACAGATAAGAAGTACCCGCACTCCCTTTCCTTTTGATATGACCGAAAACACCCTTGATGAAAGTGTAAACGTCCCAAATGGCAGAACGATATCCTGGTCGTACTCAACAGCCGATCCGAGAATATTGAAGTCTCCGACTTTCTTTTCCGCATTGCAACATTTATCCGCTGTCCCTGCCTTCGTTACGCATTTGGTGTCATCAAAATACCCTCCATTGGGACTTGCATCGCAGACGAAGATATTGTCCGTATTCTCAAAGCGAGAATAACGGCAGTTTTTGAGACCGGCTCCCGTGACTGTTAGACAATCGAGGCGTTTTCCATAATTACATTTCACAGTAACCTGATCAAAGGGGCGCGCTGTGGACGGAGCGATAGATGCTTTTGCGAATGTCGGACAGGAAGGATTAGGAACGCATTTTTTATCGTTGTTACAGATTTGATCGCCTTCACAGACAGGATCACAAATATTTTCATTTACACATTTTTTATTCTTACATACCGTTGGAGCCGTACATGCTGGATCACACGTTCCCCCACCACCTCCGCCGCCTCCGCCTCCGCCTCCGCCGCCTCCCCCACCAGGACATTCACCGGCACAGATACCATCACATGTATCTGGCTTTGTACCGGTTATCCATTTACATCCACAATTACATCGGATATCATCGCCGGCACACGTATAATCTGGTGGTGTCATGCATGAATTCGCCGCTTTAGATTCTTTTACACCTGGTCCAAGCAAAATAATTGCGAGAAGCATCGTCGCTCCTAAAAATAATGGTATAAATTTTCTCATTTCGCCGAGTTGTTAATCATTAATGCGCCTCTATTCCCGAATGCTGGATCAATTGATCCATACATGTTCGCCGTCATATCAACTATCCAAGATGCTGGCTGTTTGCGTGGATTATTCATCTTCTGCACCTCAGCAAATTGGGGGTTTTTTATGCGCTCGCTCCCCCATGCGTCTTCAAGTGAAATATAGTCGATTTCACATTCGCTCCCATCTTCACAGTATATACGAAGTACCAACTGTTTATCGCCAACACTATTTGATACATTGAACGATTGTCGAAGTTCGGAGAACTCTGTCTTTAATGGGAATGTCGGAGTACGATAGATGACGTCATTCTGATGGAGTGGTTTTTTATCATCATTCTCTCCACAACTTGATTCATTACATTGGATGACAAGAACAAGGCCGGTTCCGCGTCGCGCATACATTTTCGCGCCCATTACTAGAGTATATGTTCCCTTCTCCAATCGTATTTGCTGTTCATATCGAAGTGGAGCTGGATAGGTCATAATGGAATTAATATACAGAAGATCTTGACGTTCGTATATTTTTGTCGTACTTGCAACTTTTCCTGCTGAACCGAGAGGGGGGGTTGGCGTCAACTCCAACTTCCCATCCTTTTGCTTACAATATGGGTCTGAAAACATATCTATACAGGTCTCGCCGGCTACGCAGTCTGAAATTGGCGGGTAATAGCAGAAAAATCCTGCCTGGCAGACATCTATTCCACATTTAACAACGCTTGTCGTCGGGTATGGGGTCGGTGTCCCTCCGCCTGGTTTTGTCGTAACGGTTGGAACACCAACGGATGGTTTGCTGGTTGGTCCAGCGGTCACTGTTGGATCGATTCCCGTATAAGTCAAGTTTGTTTTTTCGATAACATCGGGAAGGCTCGTTTTTGATGAAGCATCCCATGCAAATGTAATTGGCAGAACAGCAGCCGCTTTCATCATTAAAGATACTTTCACAATACTGATAGGGTCCGTTCCACCGATAAAGGGCGAATTCGTCGCATTTTCCCGCACCGCCATAATCTTTATTCTTCCAGTCGCAGGATCAACACTCGTACCTGAAGAAATAAACTTCACATCTATCTTGTCTGAATTCGTTGTCGATAGCACAGTAAGATTTGCGAGAGGATCTGCTTCGTTTTGTAGTTGGACCTTTGTTGGATCATAGGTAAAGCCCAGATCAACTGAATAAAATGTTTTCGAATTGGGGATAATCTGGACTAAGATATCGAATGAGTCTCCAGGATTTATTTTTTTTCCATCTGCAATTGCGAATGCAACGCCGGGAACCGTTGATGCTTTAGAGCCCTTCAGATAGCTCTGGAACCAATAGACGCCAAAAAGGACGGCAAGCCCTAATACTGTAATAACCAAAACTATCCGTAATTTATTTTGCATATCAATCTCCCTTTTTATTGAAATTCTTCTCGATAATCCCCAAATCCTTCACGTCCGTTCCCCCATCAAGATTCATGTCCCCTTCCGCTGATTTCTGTTGAAGTGTCGCTTGGGAATCGGCGATTTTCCCCACTTTTTCACGGTCATCTATATTGATTATATTAAATCCAGGAAGGTTGCTGTCAAGTCCATCCATATCTCCTGCTATCATGGCTCGCGCATCAAGGTCGGCCGAAATGAGTTGTCCACATCCATGATTGACCGATGGATTCGGGACGAGGCAATTGAGAAGCGCTTTATAGACCAAGAATACATTCTTATATCTTCTTTGCAATGTGCGGTTTTGTTTAACAACAATAGAATATGCCCTGTTCTCGGTAAGATTGTATTGAAGTTGAGGTGAAGAAAAATACGTTGTCGCTCCATTTGCCGTGAACATTCTGTTGAAACTGACGATTTGTGCACAGTTTGTATCATCGGCACAAACTTTCTTACCATCGTTATCCATTACCATAACTTTCACATTGGGAACCGTATTCACATTCATATCGACATCCGGAAAATTCAGTCGAAATATGATATCGGCTGAATTTGTCGGCATTATGGGCGTTGGTGTTGGCGGGGCCTGTGTTGGGCAAACTGCACATGCGCATCCTATGTTTGGTTGAGTCGTCGAAACGGAGCCATTGGCGTTATAGGCAATGACCGCATAGGTGTGATTCAAAAAATTTCCGCACCAGTTGTATGGATAGGCGGTAGTATTTCTTCCGATGGTCTCTAAAAGGGTTCCATCCTTATACACTTTATATCCATCCTCGTTCGCAGAATCAGTCCAATGCAGGACTATATTTCTTCCACAGGTCGATGAACAATTGAGGCCCGTCACTGATGCAGCGCGAGGGTCTGCAACTTGAACCGTAAATGCGAGTGGCGTTGCGTTTGGTTCCAATGAAAATACTGTCCCAGATGTATTCGATTCCGAAACACCGACAATCTGGGAAGCAGACGTTGTCACTTTCAATATTGATGTTGCAGCAGCCTGTCCATTATTTATGACACTAAAATAAAGTGGTATAAGAGCAGATTTTGGAAGTTGTGTCGCCGCATTTTTTGAGACAAGGATCATTCTCTTCAACCCCTTTTGGCTTGTGTTCGCATTTTGATCGGTCATCCCAAGATCATCCAATATTAATTCGTATCCTGCAGGAAGATGAGCGGATGTATTTGTATATAAGAATGAGAGGTTCGTGCCCTCTGTCGTAAATGAGATGTCAATTCCAGACATCCCTGAAACAGTCGTGATTGTGAGATCTCCATGGACGATATCTCCCCCTTTTGCCGTTACCGTCGGGGTTACAAACGAAAGCGTCGCTACGCCATTTGAGGCTTTTGACTTTGTTAGATATCCATTTAGATACATCCAAAGCCCCAAACTAAATCCAAGAGCGACTATCGCGATTACCAGTATCCGTAAAATGACTTTCATATTATTGCTTGAACGTATTCCTCCAAATTTCATAATCTACTAAATCAACTTTACCGTTATTATTGAAGTCTGCTGAATGATTTGCTGCGGTATATGTTCCACCTCGCATCTTTAATTTGATAACTGTAAAATCTGCATCATTGATAGATTGGTCGCAGTTTGCGTCTCCTTGGGGACGTTTTGGACAAGGGTTTACAACTGTACTACATGCACCATTAATACATCCATTCGGACAAGCTATGACTGAATCCGCATATGCGCCAGTAGCAACATTTACACACGTCTTTTCACCAACGTGTGTACCGGTTGCTTGTGCAACCCATCCACTTGAATTTCCATTAGTTACAAGTAATAAACAGGAATCTTTCAACACTTGAGGTGGAGCTGGTGCTGTTATGGTAACTTGACCATACACTGTAGAAACTGAACCGCCATCAGAATCCACACATGCAATAACAGGAGGTATTGTTGGAATACAGGCAGCTGTTGCAGAGCAACATGATTGACCACCACATCCATCAGAGATACACCTGCGAGCTTGGCCACATGCATTACTACAATCTAGGGTTCTTGGTTCACAACGAGGAGGATTTGAATCGCATGGATCTACGCATACTCTACAATATCTAATCCCAGTTGAATTGCCATCACAGTTCGCATGTCCACCACTACAGCTATTTCCAGTTTGATTTGCACACTTTTCCACAACCCAACGTGCACAATTATTTACACATGCTGCATTAACAACATTATTAGTGCTTTGGTATAAGAACACTGTTAGTGTCGCAATAAATATTATAGATAAAGAAAGAAAATAGTAGATTTTGATACGCATAACTATACCACTCAATATAAATGAAATAGGGGCTATTTGCAAGCAGTTATATTACTTTCATTAAACGGAAAAGTCCGAATGAAATGAAGTAGAAAAGAATAATCTGAAAAAGTGGTAAATAAAGCGAGAGAAATACTGTCACAAGTGCAAGGATGAAAAATGCCTCATTGTGAATTGCTGGTAATAATCCTTTAGTAAGCAACATTAAGATTATCAACAAAAGCAACGTACGTGCATTGAACCAATAAAGTGGCCACCCAAAATACATCGCAAGGCCGACAAGAATTGCCGCTAAAATAAGAAAAATTTCTTTTGTGTCAAAATAAAATGGACCAAGATACATATATATTCAGAATAGTGAACAATTTATAAAATTGCAAGGTTAATTTACTATCTCAATGATAGGCACTTCTTTCTCTATACCGTTCACTTTTACTTTCATTGTCCTACCGGACATTCTATACTGTGTTCCAGCACTCATTTTTAGGTATTTTTTTCCGGTTTCTTCATCTTCGGCTGCTGCAACTCCCTTCACATAAGAACTAAATTTCAAACCATCAGGAATCTGGTCTTCAGAAAGTCCGAGTATTGGACTTTGAGGAATTGGTTCACCAGTTGATCTCCCCACATTCATTCCACTAAATATTTTTTTAGCAATGAGAACCACGTTGTTTCCATTTTTTTCTAATAGTGCAGGTAAATCTTTGACATTTGCAATAAATTGCGGATCAAGTGTTGGTGAATTTTGGATAAATACTTGAGGTGTCATTATTTTGACAATAACATAGGCAAATATAAGTGTTCCAAAGATGGTTATGTATTTTTTCATGGATTTGGGGGTATATATGGAACTGCTGTATAACTACCATCTGGACTTTCAGATAGACAGACAAAGCCATTCGTGTCTGGAAAAATGTTTGCGGGTGGACACTCCGTTACAACGTCCTCTGGTACTGTGAATACCGGTTCTTCTGTCACTTCTGGAATCTCCTCTTCCAAAGGCTTTTCTTTTTCCTTTACCACTTCTTCATCAGTCTTTATTTTTACATAACAAAATCTTGAATCTAACAATCCACATCTTGTTGTTGTTTTCTCATAACCACCTCCAGCAACCCAACCAAATATATTGATTACGCATTGAGCGGTTGGATCATTAAGTTCTCTAATACATTTATTATCAAATGGAGTTTTGAAACTTGTGCTACAATGCTCTAATAATTCCTCAGCAGAATACTCTGTATAAGTGGTACCATCTTTATGGTAATACTTTCCATCCTTCTCATATACACTCTTCGTAGTGTCATATTCAGCATTAATTGAGCTACATTTTCTAGAAATATAGTTTTCTCCTGCTTTTTTTTGATAACAAAATCTTGTATATAATGGTCCACATTTTGTTGTAGTTTTTTCATACCCACCACCAGCTACCCAACCTAGAGGATTTAACACACATTGCGCATTTGGGTCTTGTAATACTTCTATACAGTGCTTATCAAAAACTCCAATCAATCCCTCTGCACAATAGACCATCACTGCATCTAGACTCGCATATTTTGCTGAAGAAGCAGAGCATGGGTATGATGAATAATATTCTGTTCCTTTTTGATAATACGATTTAACTGCTGAAAAATCCTTACTCAAATCCTTACATCCATGTTTTTCACACTTCGCATTTGGATCAACCACTCCTTTTGGTTTACAACAACGTTGATTCATCGTGGTTGTTGTGGTGTCCTGACATGCGACCGAACCCCCATCAGGCGCATATTCATCATCTCCACTACATCCATAATTCGTCGAACAATAGCTGGTTGCGCCATATGCAGTAACGCAAGGAGCATTTCTTTCGCTTGGAGCATTGGGATCAACAGTTGGTGTCGTTGGACAACAAAATCTTTTTTCTCCAGATGTATCTGAAGCGGAAGCTGTACACTCATAGCCAGCTGTCTTACAATTATCACGACATCCTCCCAATAGTCCGTATGAGCCTTTATCGACACATTCTGCACTGGGTGGAGGAATGACGGCATCCGAACAAACACCCGTTTCTGAATTACTGTTTTTATCGATTCCATATGGACAATCAACGAGATAGCCAGGGCCACCTTGAGTTTTTATTTTGGTAGCACTACAGACCTGTCCTGTGCAACCATACCATCTATATCGTATTCCTGTACCACATCTATCGTCTTGGACACAACACGCATAACCCAATCCAGGTTGTGGACAGATTGAACTAGTATTCCCTGTTGTACAACAACAACCTCTTTGTGTGCCTTCCTGCCACTGTTGATTCGGGCCGACATACGTGCCGTTTTGCGCTCCACAAATTGATTCACACGTTTCATGACTATATCCACCCGTTCCGATAATGGGTTGTCCGCCTTTTGAACAGGACGCTGCAGGATTTGTGGTGACGGAGGGAATAGGAGTTGTAGTTGATGCAGGAGCGGTACATCGTGAAGCAAATCCAGACCCAGCGCCATAACAAATATATCCCTTACAACAAGCACCCTGTGTCCCAACTGGATCTGTACATATCATTGGAGGTGTTTTACATCCTGTTTGAGTAGGGGCAACAGTCATTGTTGGTACAGGAGTATTGACCGCCGCCTTGCATGATGTATTCCATGTCGCCCATGTATGATCCACTTGTCCCAAATGAGCAGCACAACAGGTCAACCCGCTATTTACCGTTCCTATTGGCAAACATGTTGTCCCAGATCCCGCACATGTGTTTGATGCGCATGCTGCTCGAGTACTTGTTGATTTTTGTTTACTCAATCCCAATGAGGATATTACCGCAGTAGCACCAATGATGACGAGAGTGCCGATCGTAAGAATCGTTGCTATTTCTCCCCTTCTATTCTTCATATGTAAGATTGTTTGGAACTATTACATAGAATATCAGAAATAAAAAAATATTTCTACAACTGTATTTTTCAAAAAAAAATATGTTGATATTAGCGCAACTTGACAAGCTCTAAATGGAACACTATAATACGTTCCATGTCATACAAAACCAAAACACTTCCAAAGGTATCACTCGCAGATCTTCCAGATTTGATCACCATTCGAGAAGTCGCTTCCCTTCTTCGTGTTTCAACTCTTACCGTTAAACGATGGGGTGTCAGCGGAAAACTTCCAGCCCTTCGGATCAATTCACGAGGAGACAGACGCTACAAAAAAACTGTCGTACTCAAACTCCTTGGAGAAGTCCAGGAATAAATATAAGAATTATTTTACTACCTTCTTGCTTTCTTGGATAAGTTGTTGTAGCTTCGTTCTGATATCTTCCATCTGTTGGACTTCTTCGCGTTTCCCTGAAACGACATCCTCCATATCTTGCTGGACTTCAAGTCGCGCCTCATCCATAAGATCCGCAACCAAAGGACGAGTACCACTTTCTACCTCCATCATTAATTTCTGATATTTCAACTCCGTCTGTTGATCAACCAACTCTCGATACGCACTCCAACAGATCCTCTGCATTTCAAATTTCAGTGCGTCGGAGTATGAATCGTATTCTGCGAGCAACTCATTTCGTTCGTCAACTTCGAACGGAATTATTTTAAACAAATCTTTTATGGTGAATGATTTCATATATATGTATATATAGTAAAAAAATTAGATAACCACATTTCTCATACGAACCATCTCTTTTGCATACGCCTTTGCATCATCAACTGTGTTGATCTGAGCTGTTCCATTTACCGCCCCAGCGTGTCGTGCAAAAATGATTCTGGCCAAATCATCAACATCTTCATAATGATATATCTCTTGTGTCAATGTTTGAATGAGTCCATTCCTATCTGCTGGCACTATCGGCACTAAGAATATATCTGAACCATCTCTTACCTGCATCGCCTCTCGTTCTGCAATTTCCGCCGGAGTCAGTTGACCAAGTGTGCCCTTCGCTGCATTTTCAAGAAGTGTCTCAGCAAATGCACTCATATTTTTACTCGAAAGTGCTCTCATTCGCGCAGGATCAAAGAGTTGGGCATCATAGGGGTCGGTTATTCGGATAGTTACCGGTGGAGGCACTGGATTTGGCTCCTGTAATACTGCTGGATCAAGCGTCTCAAGGAACATCTGAGGAGTCAATAATTTTGTCGCCTTCTGGAAATCTGCCGCCCTCGAATAATCGGTGATATCCCATCCAAATGTCACTTGTAATGCTCGCAAATAGACTGGTGGATACTGTTCGTAAATTCCTGCAACATGAAGCTCTTTAATGAGAGGTTCTTTCTTTTTTAAAGTAAGTTCTTCAATCCTTTGTTGCATTTTTTCATACTCTTCCGGTGGAGTGATGACGGCCGAAAGCTCTTCATAGGCCGCTAATTGATGCTCTCTTCCCATTCTATTTGGATCTTCTAATTTGGCATTTTCTTGATTCAAAGTTTTTATATGGGATTCTGCGTTGCCAATTTCCACCTGCATATCGGCTTCTTGGACATGAAAACCTGGAATGCCAAGCACATCTGCCACAACAACTGGCACACCGTGACGTACTGCCATGTCTGTATATGTTCTGATAGCTGTACTAAGTGTATCCTGTGCTTGTTGGTATCCTTGCCATTCCCCACTATACTTATCTTGTATCGCTTTTCTTCTAGTATATTCTGCTTCTGCTGCCTCTTGTGCTGCGAGGGCATTATCATACTCTGTTTGAACAGTGGAGATATCTCGTGTATCTATAAATTCTTGTTGCACGAGAACAAGAGCGCCAGGATCCATACCCTTTGTGCCCTTCATTGCATCAGATGCATCTTTTTGTCTGGTTTTTAATTGGTTGAGTTTTGCATTAGCCGCTGTCGTTTTTCTCCTTGCCGCAATCTGGTCTGCCTCTGCTTGCCGTACACTCCCTGGTTGAGGAAGACCTGCTCCGTCAACAGGAAGATTGAGTGTCTCAACTTCTGCAAAAACAGGAATTGCCGCGTGAGCATCATCAACTGCCTTTTTTAAATCTGGAAGTTGTTTCCCTTGTTCAACCGTTGCCTTCAGTTCATCAGCTTTTTTCCTTTCAACTTGTATTGTTTCTCCATTTGTCTCAATTGTTTTTTGTGAATCTGGGGCAACTTCTGGGGCTCCACGTGAAAGCTCGGCTTTTTTATCCTCTATCAGATGGACTGTAAGACCTACGCTTTCACGTTGTCTTTGTTCATTCTTTTCCTTTTTCACTTGAGCTGCTTCCTCTGCCTTTCTTTTCTTCTCAATGGCTTTTGCTTCCTTCACTCGTTTTGCTGCCGCTTTTGCAACTTCCTTATTCTTCTTTGACATTTCGGCAGTCGCTGCTTTTAATTGGTTTTCTATTGCAACGTGAGCGTTTGCACCAGTTGCGGCATGCTCTATCCGCAGATATCTTTCAGGAGTTCCAATATAGTTCCCAGCTCCGTCAACAAGATTGACGTCTATATTGAATTTTCCTGTCGCTTCATAGACTGCTATTCTCGCATTGGTCAGGTTTTCAAGAATCTGCCCAAGCCTCACCTGTTCTGCGCTTGCGTCCCGACTTCCACTCGTTGCACCATTCGTAAAAACTTCAGTAGCGCCGCCAGCGGCGTTGATACCAACACTCTGCAGATAAGCTTGTTGCCCTTGTGTCAAAATTGTCCCATCATATTTCAGGACGTTTGGATTTGTAAACGTTGCACGACTGTAATAATTCCTATCTTTTTGATTTACTGGTCTTTTTTTATCTGCTTTTGCTTTATCTCTTTTTGCTTGCTCAAGGGGAGTGAGACCTATGCCTATTTTTGCACCAATCTTTTTTATCAGATTTCGTTCTGGTGTTGCTATTTCCTCATCCACTCCAGATGCGATAATATCTGGATTATGCGTAACTTCATGACTTTGAATCTCGTGCATTTGGGCGCCAGTTGCCTTCTGATAGAGGGCAATTTTCCACTCAGCAATTTTGAGTGCAGCAATGACTCCTTCATTTGTCCTGACGAATGCTTCGGCATATTGATGAAGTCTTGACGGATCATATGCAGCATTTGAAGTGTTTGCTGCATTTGACTTGAACTGTTTGATGAAGTCTTTTTGCCAAGGCTCAAGATTTGCGGCAAGGACAGGATCGTCTAAATGATGGACAAAATCTTGCACAGTATCGATAAGTGTAGCCTCAGCTTCAGCTTGGATTGAAAACTTACTTGGATCTCCTTCCTTGCTTCCGGCTTTCCTCCCTCCGCCCAACTCGGATTCTCGAGCGACCAATACTTTTTCCTTATCGTAGGTTCCTGTGCCTTGATCCATGCTTCCCGGCTCTCGTACAAGAGCTGCTTTTGGTCTGTGAAGGATGCCTTTCTTCGCCTCCGCCTTCACCCCGGCAGGGGTTGCGCTAGCGATTGCTTCAGCTCCCGTAAATACTCGTGTTGACATATAATAATAGACAGCCTACTAAATGCATTCATTATTCTTGTTTTACGTATAAAAGTCAAGTATGATTATGACAAATATTATGTCATCACCCGCATCTGCGCCAACACGTTCCGCGCCTATCCGAACGGCACCTACTCGTGGAGGTGGACCAGCAGCAATTGAAATGGGTTCTCCCACTGGGCCAGAAGTATCGCAAGCACGGAAAAATATGATGCCTGAAAAGTTATTCAGCGAGCCAATTGATGCAGACTCAAGAGATGAAGGCCTCGTGATAACAATGGGGCGAAAACAGCATGAATCGCATCGTGAAATGACTCTTGCAGAACAGCTTCTCACCCCCCCTTCATGGCAAGATTCGGTAGAGACTTATGCAGCTCTTACTCAGATCCAACCAGGTGATACATTCAAAAATGGACTTGTTGTTGAACATGAAGGACATAAATATACTGTAACAAGTGTAGATCCTGTAAAAGATGCAAATGGACATACCCGCCTTCGCATAGGCTCAGGGAATAATTGTTTGATCCTTGAAGACTTAATTAAAACTGCAAGACAAGAAACATTATCTCAAATTGATGCTCTTCCTCCTGAGCAGCAATCTGCAGAAACAAGAATGGCATCAGCATTCTTTAAAGGTGAACCAATTGATGCGCAACTTGCCAAAGAGGTTGCGCAAAATATGGGTTTTATGACCCCAGACTCAATCCTCGACATAGCAAAGAATCTTAAAGGACCTGATGGAAAGCTCCTCTTAACACCGGATGACATTAAAATCCTTTCTGGACAAAAAATAGAACCAGCAACACCAACACCACCAATTGATGAAGCGGCAGCTCCGGCTGACGGAGAAGTTGCTGTTGAAGCTCCAGTGGATACTCAACCAAAACTAAGTGAAAAGGCAGAAGAGTTACAAAAGATATTTAATGGTGAACTGGTACTTGATGTTCCTCAGATAAAAGCTGCACTTTTTGCACTTGGAATTCCTACTGACAGTAGCCAACTACGAGATATTCTTCGAGATGCACAGCATGAGCTTGAACGCACTCAGAGTGATCTCAGCGGATTCACTCATCAAGGAGAGACTGATCAACTTGCAAAAAAACATGCAATGGAAACACGTATTGAAGAACTTAAAAAGACAGTTGCGGGATATACAAGATTGAAAGAAGGTCTTGTGAAAGATACTGGATCAGACGCATTTGACTCGGTTGCAGCATACTATGACATCGTACAAAGTGGTAAGGGTGATACGGCGTTCCTTGAATCATTCGTGACAGCAATTCAGGATCCAACAGTAGAAAACATTTCTCGTTTTGATGATTCCTATACACGCAGATGTGGAGAACATATGACTGCAGAAGATGCAAAAAAGAGAAAGGCGTTCCTAAAGAAACTAGTTATGGGATCAACTGCCGGCATGGGAGCTCTTCTTGCATTAAATATTTATAATGCAGCGAAGAAAAAGGATGAAAGATAGAATTGAGATTGGAATTTGAATTTAATTGTGCTATCGTAATACCATATGCTTTGCCCAAACTGTGGACAACAGATGACTGTGCGCAATGTCGATAATGAAATCGTCCTTCATTGCGGCACCTGTGGAAGCAGTTTTTTCGATAAGGGCGGAATAGATGCGATATCCACAAACTCTGCACGAATGCTCACTGAAGAAGCCCAGGGTCAGTATATTTTAGGCAACCAAAAAACATGCCCAAAAGACAAAAGCGTCTTACTTGAAAAGGTCGACCCCAATCTTCCTAAGAACACGGTTCTGCTTGAATGCCCATCGTGTAGCGGCACCTTTGCCTATCCTGATGATTTATTGAAATATAAAGGGATTAAGGCTTCACAACCTCTTTTCGTTGGATCATTCAAACTTCTTCCTGCACCAAAATCGCTGTTCATGCTCGCTTCTTTTGCAGTCCTTTCATTGGCTGTGCTTTTGAATATCCCAACCATATCAAATTACACTTCTTCAAATACGCGAGCTTCAACAATCAGTGTCAATAATGTGCATTTTTCAAAAGTTGGACCACAGTATTTCGTCCTTTTTTCGACGAGTGATAAGTCGACTGCAAATATTGTATTTTTCAATGAAAAAAAAGAGCAAACACTTGATCCAATCGTTGTTTCTTCAACTCCGGCAACAGTCCATCAGATACGGATTCCGAACTTCGATGCAACCAAGGATGTATTTTATTCTATAACCCTCCCGTCAAATCCCGCTGGAACGGCAAAAGAGAAGATAATATTTGAAAAGTAAGAAGCTTAGATTGGTTGCAAACAGCTAAGATTCGCTAAGATCAGCAATTAGAAGTGTGCCGAAAGTGCATTTATTTGCTTACCTAGAATAATGTATTCTTCTTGAAGTTTTTTGGTGTTTATTTCATACACAAGCATTATTACTTCCAGTTGAGTTGCAACTTCATTAGTGGATCCAGATGCGATAGAAAGATAATTCTTTGTCAATTTTCTAGTCAGACAAAACCCCTCTGAGATATTCGAAGCAACTGATACAGACGCCCTTTTTATTTGATCACATAGTGAGTAGTCTTTTGTAAGTGAGGGATTTTTCCGAACCAATTCATAAATTTCTTTTGTGAGTAAAAGCGACTTACGATATATTTCTAAATCGTGAATATTTCTCATATTCCAACTTTAATTATTTTTTTCTGATTTCAACTGATTTGAGCTGATTTAAACTAATCTTAGCCTTTTGCTTTTAGTTTATTGAGGATACTCACGATACGGCTTTCTATGCCGCGCAGTTCAAGCGAAGCTTCTGCTGGATCAACGATATTCACGTTCAATCCCGTCCCCAGCTCAAATCCTGCCCGATGAATAAATCGGGGAATGATGCGCAAATACCAGTCATGCCCTGGATAAATGTAATAATTGTACGCAAAGTCCATATCGGTCAGTTGATGCGCGTGGAATATTTTTTTGAGCTGACGCATTGTCTTATGCATCACTGATGCCAACTCGGCAATCTGTTCATCGCTCAAATCCCCAAATTTGCCTTTTCCCTCTTTTGGAGCGACCCACACTTCATAGGGCCACTGTGAAAAATCGGGGCAGTAACTCGTGAAAAACTTCGTATCTTGTACAACATTATTAAGCGGTTCCTTTGCGAGGGTGTCGAGGTTGATTTGTGTCGGAATGACCACCATTTGAGAATGTGGGTGATTGATTGAGGCTCCAGCATGCTCCCCACTATTGCAGAAAATAAGGACTTGGCCAGATTTACGATAAAAACTAAATCGCTCTCGATAAGCAATAAAAATATTTTCTATCTGTTTTTCCGAGAGAGCTTCTATATTTTTTTCATGATCGGGAGAATGGACTATTACCTCATGATAATCGGTGATTGGATATTTATTCGTAACGACGCGCACTTTCCAACCCGGTTTATTAACGTTTCCTTTCCCGACACGAAATACCTCTGTTGGCGTTAATGCTTCATTCCCTTCGCAAAAAATGCATACTTTTTTTCCTTTGGACTTTGTACTATTGGCTCCTTTACCACTTTGGTCAGGACGTGCTAATCGCTGAGAAGCGATGATTACCCATCGGTGAGAAATAACATCCGGGACGTATTTTGACATATACAATTTCAGTATAAATGAATAATTAAAACAAAATCAACTATAATATCCGTATGAAACTCATTGTGGGTCTAGGGAATCCAGGCGAAAAATATAGTAAAAATCGTCATAACGTGGGATTTATGTTTATTAACTATCTCCTGGAGACTTTTAAATTAAAACAAGAGTCATCCACTATGCAGCATGAAATCGGCTTCA
>JAVHSH010000001.1:0-6002 GCA_036172095.1 Patescibacteria group bacterium | reverse complement strand
CTCACAACCTACTCCTTAGAAGGGAGTTGCTCTATCCAATTGAGCTACCAGGTCTCTATCTCACTACTGGAGCCTGGACGCAGATTTGGACTGCGGACCTGCTGTTTACAAAACAGCTGCTCTACCACTGAGCTATCCAGGCTGAGTTAGCTATTAGCTAATAGCTATCTGCCGATAGCTAAACTGTGTCGGGGAGAGGACTTGAACCTCCAAGCCTTGCGGCACTACCACCTCAAGGTAGCGCGTCTGCCAATTTCGCCACCCCGACTATACAAAGTACTATTATATCAAATAAGTTTTCTTTGAGACACCGTTTCGAGTCCAATATGGTGAAGTGCTTTAGGTGTCAGCATTCGTCCACGTGTGGTTTTTTTCAAAAAACCGATCTGTAGGAGATATGGCTCAATAAACTCCTCAACGGTCCTCACGTCCTCTGAGAGGCTTGAAGCGAGGGTTTCAACTCCTGTTGGGCTATTTTGAAATCGTTCTCCCAAACACATCATATATGATCTATCTACTTCAGTAAGTCCTAAAGAATCTATTCCCAATAGAGTAAAAACTGATTCAAGTAGTGATGATTGTATCGTCTTATGGTTGCCGACCTGTATGAAATCGCGAATTCGTTTGAGGATTCTGTTGGCAATACGTGGTGTCCGCCGAGATCTATTTGCGACTTCCTTTGAGTGTTGTGATCCAAGCTCGATTCCTAAGACTCGCGACGCGCGTTGGATAATCGTCATCATATCCTCAATCGTGTAATAATCCAAGCGCATGAGGAGTCCAAACCTATCCCGCAAAGGTGCGGAAAGAAGCGCTAATTTTGTCGTCGCACCGACAATCGTTATTTTTGGAACAGGAAGGCGGAGTGTCCGCGCTGACGGTCCTTTCCCGATGATAATATCGAGTGAATAATCCTCAATTACTGGATACAACATCTCCTCAACTGGTTTTGGAAGTCTGTGTATCTCATCAATGAATAATATATCGTTATCCTTCAGGTTCGTCAAAATAGCCGCTAAATCTCCCCCTTTTTGAATTGCGGCTCCAGAAGTGATCTTAATTTCTCCATGAAGTTCATGTGCGATAATATGGGCAAGTGTCGTTTTTCCGATTCCTGGAGGTCCATACAACAAAATATGCTCCGTTGCATATCCTCTTTTATTCACTGCATCCAAAAATATACGCAACGTATCGGATGCATTTTTCTGTCCGATATATTCGGCTAGCGTTTGAGGACGCAAATTCCCCGAATCAGCGACAGCACCCTTTTTACTTTTCATGATATTTATGGACAGACATTTGTAATGCCGATTGAATTTTCTTTTCAACTGAAAGGCTTGGGTCAATTTTTTGGAAGAGAGACTGTGCATCTTTTTTTGCATATCCAAGCGCAACAAGGGCATCAATTACGGTTTTATCTTCCTCGGATAGTTGTGTTTCAAACTTAAATTCAGCTTTAAACAGTTGCGACAACTCAAGCACGATTTTCATAGCTGTTTTTTTCCCAATGCCAGATATCTTTGAAAATATCTCAACTTTTTGAGACCGGACAGCGGCTACCGCATCTTCAAATGAAAGGTGTGAGACGACACTAAATGCAGTCTTTGGACCGACGCCTGAGACAGAGAGCAGGATATTAAAAAATCTTTTTTCATCGGTATTTGCAAATCCGAAGAGCACATGAGCATCATCTCTTACCTGTAAATGGGTAAAAAGTTTGATGTCATCTCCGATGCTTTTTCCGTGAAGAGAAGTTGGGGTTGCAAATAGTTCATATCCTAGTCCACTTGCTGTATCGACTGTTATGGAAGCGTCATCAATCGCAGATATTATTCCGGTTATTGTGGCTATCATGGAAACAGTATATCACGTTATTTTTAGCTCATCTCGTTCGATTTTCCAAAGTCGATTATATTTTGCTACACGTTCTCCTCGTACGGGCGCTCCAAACTTAACAAACTCCGATTGTATAGCAACAGCGAGATCTGAAACAAAATCATCATTGGTTTCAGAGCTTCGCCCAGCCATGATGTAGGTTATCTCATTTGTCCTCGCTATGTTCACGAGTTCGAATATTTCAGAAATAGTTCCAATTTGATTTGGTTTGATCAAAAAGGAAGTGCAGCTATTCTCTTTGATCGCATAATTGATTCTGTCTTTGTTCATGCGGGTTAGCTCATCTCCAACGATATAGACGGTGGATGCAAGGGTTGTGTTGAGTTTTTTCCAACTAGGCCAGTCTTCTTCATCAAACGGGTCTTCGATGTATAAAATAGAATAATTGGTCAGGAGATTTTTAACGAAGTCGATATATTCATCGCTTTTAAGAGAATGCGACTTATCTTTAATCGTATAAAGTCCTTTCTTTGAGAAGAATGATGAAGCAAAATCTATGCCCAAAAACATATCCAGACCTACCTTCATTTTTGCTTGCGAAATTGTTTCATTCAATATTTCAAGAGCATCAATATTCGTCGTAAGGTTTGGACTGAAACCACCTTCTTCACCAACTGCCGTTGTGGCATTCCTATATTCCAATACTTTTTTCAACTCGGAATAGAGTTCAATCGCTTTTTGATATGCGGTACCAAAGGTAAAAGATGATGATGGAATGAGCTCGAATTCCTGGAAATCCATTGGCGTGTTTGCATGTCGTCCGCCGGTAATCATATTAAAAATAGGAGTCGGAATTTTATCAATGACGATTTCGCTCTTATACATCGATGAATAAAGTTTGTTAAGGTATAAAAATAGCGGTACCTGCGCATCTGCCGCTCCTGCTTTGGCAACAAGTTGGGAGAGGGTTAGTATGGTATTCGTTCCTAATCTACTTTTGTTTTTGGTTCCATCAGCTTTTATGAGCCAATCATCGATTTCCTTTATTTTTGAAGGGTTCACTCCAATAAGTTTTGGACCGACGAGGTCATTGATATATGAGACTGCATGCAATACACCTTTCCCGAAAAAACGATTGGGATCTTCGTCCCTGACATCTGTCGCTTCATTGGGAAACAAGGGATTCTGGCCAGGTACAGACGTAATGACAGACACCCCAGTATCAAGGGTTAACTGTGCTTCGATTGTGGGGAATCCACGCGAATCGATTATTTCGTATGCGAAAATCTTTTTGATAACAGCCATAAACTACTTTTTTAGACTTTCAAATTGTTTTTTCTCAATTCCATGTATAAGCTCTCTTGTGCGTTCTATCGCATCCGGACTGACCGAAACACTCGTTACCCCCGCCTTGACAAGTCGCTCGATGATGTCGGGATAATCAGATGCAGCCTGTCCACATATTGAAGCGGTCACTCCGTATTTGATAGCTGTCTTGACGATATATTCCAATATTTGTACGACCATTGGGTTGCGTTCATCATAGATATTTGAAACATGTTCGTTATCGCGATCAACACCCAAAAGCATCATGGTTAGATCATTCGTGCCAATTGATATACCTTGAACGCCAACCTTCAAGAACTCTTCAAGATTAAGGGCGCAATTCGGCACTTCAACCATTATCCAAAGCTTAAACTCTGGATAATCTAGTAGTCCGGATTTCCGTACGATTTCCTTTATCTTTATTAATTCCCAAGGTACACGGACAAAAGGAATCATTAGATGAAGATTTCGATATCCCATTTCCCAAATCTGCTTTATGGCCTTCAGTTCCAGATAAAATTCATATGGGTCATTGATATAGCGAGAAGCTCCACGGTATCCTATCATTGGATTCTCTTCATGCGGCTCATATCTCGCCCCACCTTTTAAATGTCGATATTCGTTTGTTTTGAAATCGGTAGCTCGGTAAACAACCTGTCGTGGATTGAATGGTTTCACGAACTTAAGCAGATTATGAGTTAACTTTTCAACGAAAATATGCTCCTTCTTTTCTTTGATGAATTGTTTTGGATGCGTCCCAATTTGGGCAATCATGAATTCGGCTCGCAGCAATCCAATTCCATCTGTGTCATGTTTTGCCACTTCCTCTGCCTTCTCGGGTTCTGCGAGATTGACATATACTTTCGTCACTGTTTTGAACTTTGGTTTTGGCGCAAGAGCTTTTGTTGCCTGCATTTCATGAATGTGCACCTTGGAAAGTATACTTCCTTTAAAGACTTCTCCAGAAGAACCGTTTACAGATATTATCTCTCCATCTTTTAGGATAGAAGTTGCCTTATCAGCACCGACAATCGCTGGTATGCCAAGTTCACGTGAAACAATCGCTGCGTGAGATGTGCGTCCACCTTTCTCCGTAATGATAGCAATTGCTTTTTTCATTGCAGGAACATAGTCTGGGTTCGTTTGTGGCGCAACAAGCACATCTCCCTTTTTGACTTTATCAATTTCCTTTGGAGACTTAATGATGACAACTGGTCCGATGCCTATTCCTGGAGACGCTGGGGAACCTGCAAGAATTGCAATGGCGTTAGACTCCACTCCAGCTGTCTGTTTGTTTGAGACGGCCTTCATCGTCGTAATTGGTCTTGATTGAACAATAAATACTCGTCCGCCTTCTATAGCCCACTCGATATCTTGTGGAAAGTAATAGTGATTCTCAATATCTTTTACGAGGAGAGCAACACCAGTAAGCTCCTGTTCTGAAAGTTTTTGGAGCGAACCCTCCCGTTTTGATAGTTTGACCTCTATGTTTTTTGCTCCAGATTTTACATATTTTACGTTCTGATAAGCCAATGTCTTGTTTAGGATGACAAATGAACGTTTGTCTACCTCATAATGATCTGGCGTTACTTTTCCTTGAACAATATACTCTCCTAAGCCAAAAATGGCTTCAATAACCATTTTTGTTTTATCATTTGTTACCGGGTCAATGCTAAAGGCAATACCAGACTTATCGGATTGCACCATGCGCTGAATAACTGCGGCTAGCCCTACTTTAAAGTGGTCGAACCCTTGAGTATGTCTGTAATAGAGGGCTCTCTCAGTAAATAATGAAGCCCAACACTTTTTTACATTAATTATCAATTGATGGTCACCTTTTACGTTCAAATATGTTTCTTGTTGGCCAGCAAATGAGGCTTCCGGCAAATCTTCCGCAGTCGCTGATGATCGAACAGCTACCAAAGGAGAGTTGTATAAAGTTGAAATACGCTTCAAAGCACTATTAAATGTAGTACTTCCTTGACTGAAATAGTGCTCTTCCTTCATGACTAAATGATCATAGTAGTGTAGTATTTCATTCACCAAGGAATCTGGAATGGGAGCATCTAAAATTAGTTTTTGAACGGTTGCCGAAGCTTGTGCAAGCTCTTTCGGGCTCTCAAAATTTACAATCTTCAAGGCGTCATTTATCCTATTTTGGAGTTTTGAGGCTGTAATGAAGAGATAATACGCTTCAGCTGTTACAACGAATCCATAGGGAATGGGTAGGTGTGCACGGGTCATTTCACCCAAATTAGCGCCCTTACCGCCTACAAGACTGACATCGTCCTTGGTTACTTCTTCAAACCACACAATATGTTTTTTTTTCATATACTATTAATATACATATATAAGGATTACGAATGCAAGATGAAAAATAAGTAAAATACCTGTTGACAGGAATTATGTACTATGATATCATCAACTTTACGAATGATAATAATTCGAAAGTAAAGGCACAATTGGAAGCACATAGCTTGCTCTCCTAACAGCCCCATCAATTTTAGCAAGCACAAGCCTTTGAACTGAACAAGCAGAGCTCTTTTTTTGGTCTTACGCCTTGGGCCTATAGCTCAATTGGCTTGAGCGTCGGATTTGCATTCCGAAGGTTAGGGGTTCAAATCCCCTTAGGTCCACCAACGGAATGAGATTGGCGATTAGTTTCTAGCTGGTAGCTCAAACTACTGGTTAAGAACTAACAGCTAATAACGAAATGCACTTTAACAATTTGTTTTGTCTAATTGTAGGCCAATAACTTTAACAGTAACGTTTAATAAGAGAAAAAGACAAACGAAAGAGATGGGAAACACTAAAGCTAATGGTGGATGCCTAGGTAGTTT